>JBBDQR010000050.1:29494-44918 GCA_040905885.1 Gaiellaceae bacterium
CCCCCCCCCCCCCCCCCCCCCCCCCCGACGGGCTCGACGGGACCGGCGGGCCGCTGGGCCTCGGCGCACGCAGGAGCCTGGAAGAGCTCGAGCAGGCGCTCGCCGCGGAACGTGACGCCCTACCATTCTCGGCCAAGGCGGCCGAGGATGTGGCGCGACTCGCGCGACTGCTTCGGCGTCAGGACGTTGAGGTGCGCCGCTACCTGCGCGAGTTCCTGCATGGAAAGGCGTACCTGTTCCGCGGCCAGGGAGTCATCGCCGGCTCGGCCAACTTCACCGGCGCCGGCCTCGCCCGGAACCGCGAGCTCGCACTCGCCCAATACCAGCCGGGAATCGTTCAGCAGGCCGAGGATTGGTTCGACGCGCTCTGGCTCGAGGCGGAGGACTATCGCGAGCGCCTGATCGAGATCCTGACTGCCCGCGAGGCCCAGACGTGGACGCCGTACGACGTCTACCTCAGAACGCTGCTCGAGCTCTACGAGGACGAGCTCGACCTACTCGGTTGGGATGATGACGGCGAGGGCTACACGCCGGGGCAGCCGGGCGGTATCACACTCGCCGACTTCCAGCGCCACGGCTTCCGCCGCGCCCTGCGCATCATCGAGCGCTTCGACGGCGTGCTGATCGGCGACGGGGTCGGACTGGGCAAGAGCTTCGTCGGCTCCGAGCTCCTCGATCACTTCGTGAACAAGGAGGGCCTACGGGCGCTCGTTATCGTCCCGGCCGCGCTCCGAGACTCCTTCTGGGAGCACCATCTCCGTGCCCGCAACATCGCCGGCCAGGTTCTGAGCTATCAGCAGCTCGCGGGCGAGGAACAACTCGGCGGGGACCGGGCCTTCCTCTCGCTTGACAAGGACGCTTACCGCTTCGTGCTCGTCGACGAGGCGCACGCTTTCCGCAACCCGGACACCGACCAGTACCGGGCGCTTTCTCGGCTCATGGGCGGCACGCGGAAGAAGCTTTGCCTGATGACGGCGACGCCCGTGAACAACTCGATCCACGACCTCTACCACCAGCTGATGCTGTTCGCTCGCCACACCGCGCGCTTCCGAGCGATGGGCATTCCGGACCTGCTCGCTTACTTCCGGGGAGCCGAGGAGGCCGCGGCGCGCGGCGACTCGGCCAGCGCGATGTTCAAGCTGATCGACGCGACGAGCGTCCGGCGCACGCGGCGGTTCATCCAGAAGAGCTATCCGAACGCCACGATCAACGGGCAGCCGATCGCCTTCCCGGTCGCCCGGCTAAAGACGAAGTACTACGAGCTCGACGACGCTTACCCGGGACTGTTCGCGCAGGTCGCTGCCGGGATGGATGCCCTGACGCTGGCTCGCTACCAGCCGGACAACTACCGACTCGACGAGGCGGTCGACCAGCGGGCGCAGACGCTCGCCGGCATCCTTCGTACTGGGCTCCTGAAGCGTTTCGAGTCGAGCGTCTACGCGTTTCGGCTCACGTGCGAAACGATGATTGCGGCGCACGAGGCGTTCCTCGCGGCGCTGGACGAAATGAAGGTGCTTGTCCCGTCGACCCGGCGAACGCGAGGAACAGAGGCCGATGACCCGGCGGAGCTTGCGGACGAGCTTGGCCAGGAGTGGCGGCCGCTCGAGGAGTACGACGCCGGGCGGCTGCGCGCCGATGTCGAAGCCGACATCGCAATCCTGCGCGGCTTCCGCGACGCGGTCGCCGGCGCGAGCATCCAGAACGACCCGAAGCTCGAAGCTCTCTCCCAGCTGCTATGGCAAGAGATGGGCGGCGAGGAGAAGGCGATCATCTTCACCTATTACGCCGACACCGCGGACTGGATCGAGCAGGCGCTTCAGGTGGACGAGCAAGAGGACGGCGACCGCTTCGGCCACCGCAACTACGTGGTTGTCACCGGCACGCGTGGCGAGAGCCCCCAGCATCGGCTCGAGAAGGTGCGGCTCTTCTCACCGAGGACGATGGTCGAGGAAGCCGGGCGGGCGCCGGTCGCACCCGAAGACGAGAAGAACCTCCTCCTCGCGACCGACGTCCTTGCCGAGGGCCAGAACCTCCAGGAGGCGCGCTTCATCGTCAACTACGACATGCCCTGGAACCCGATGAGGCTCGTCCAGCGAAACGGGCGGATCGACCGGCTTGGCAGCCCCTGGGCGGGGCAGGAGATCTTCCTCTTCAATCTCTTCCCGGCCGGCGAACTGGATGCCGTGCTTGGTCTCTACGATCGGCTGCTGCGGAAGATCGCACACGCCAACATCTCGGTCGGGATGGAGGCGCCCGTCTTCGAGGACGTCGCCGCCGTCGAGCGGAACTTCGGCGACACCGTGGAGCAGATCCGCGGGATCGCGGCCGAGGACGTCACCATCCTTGAGGAGGCGGAGGCAACGCTCGATGCCTTCTCCGGCGAGGAGTTCCGGATGGAGCTGCGGTCGGCGCTCGCGGCAGAGCGTCTTGCCGAACTCCAGGCGATGCCCCATGGTTCCGGGAGCGGCTTCCTGAACGAGCGGCTTCCAGAGGGGACGCGCGGCGTCTTCTTCGCCGTACGCATGCTCCTCGGTCCGCGACTCAGGCCGTCGTCGTGGGATGAGCGGACGTGGCGGTACATCGATCTCGCAAGTCCCGATGAGCCGCTCCGCGACGAGCTCGAGATTCTCCAGCGCATCCGCTGCAAACCGGGTACGCCTCGCGAGCTTCCGGAAGGCATTGGTCCGATGATCTACGAACTCTGGGAGCGGACCCAGCAAGACGTTCTCGACGAATACGCGCTGCGGCTCGACCCCGCCGCTGAGGCGGTCCAGATCCCGGAGAGCCAACGCTGGGCCCTCGATGTCCTAGCGCGTGAGAGTGCAACGCTCGCTGAGCGTGGCGTTCCCGCGAGCACCGTCCGCGATGCTGCAGCGGCGCTTGAGGTTCCGCGTGGACCACTCGTGCGGCGTCGGCTCTCGGCCCTCCGTCGCGAACTTAAGTCGGGCGACAAGACCCCCGCAGCAGCTGTGCTCGCAATCCTTGAGGTCGTCGCAAGCGAGGGACTTCGCCCGCCGGATGACCAGGAGCAGGAGAAGATGCCGCAGCTCACGCCCGAACGCGTACGCCTCATCTGCTACCAGACCGTGCACCGTTGACTGTGCCGAGAGGGCCCAAGCCAGATTGTGTCGGAAACAGCTCGACGCCATCGAGGACTTCGCGACACGCGCCGCGTAGTGGAGGGCTCCTGAGCCGAAGCTTGAACTGCCGATAGCCCGTCGCTGGGCACGTTCGACATCCTGTGCCCCGCAGTTTCAGAACTCAAGCCGGGTTCTTGAGCAAATCCCGGAAACGATCTGCGGACTTGTCGAAGCGAGTCCTGAGTGTCGCATTCACTGCGCTGGGCCAGAATGCCTCATAGCCCTTATATACGTCCGTTCGTTTGAAGAAGGGGGTGACCTCGACAGTTTGTCTGCCCGTGCCTCGCTCCTTTCGGTAATACCGCAGTACGCTATCGAACGTCAGGCGGAGCAGCCTATGATACTCCTCGGTTAGCCGGGGATACCACTGGGGCGCTTCGCAAAACGCCAGGAATTCGTCCTCTGATGCCCGGATGTCGCTGCCGAACTGCTGCCAAAGGAAGTAGGTAACGACAAACTTCGCCTGTCGTCGATCGCTGATCCCCCAGGCTAAGGATTCAACCTTCTTGTAGTGCCAATAGCAGCAGAGGTAGTGCTTTGCCGAGTACCGCCGCCCGCCGAAGATACGGTCGTAGTGATCTTCGAAGAGAGGCTGAAGACCGACTCTTTTTGGTAGCGATTCTTCAAGGCAGGCCGCAAAGGCGTTCGCGAGCGCCTCTTTCGTGATCATCATCTGGTACTGGAAGCTGACACGGCGCGCCTCCGCTTGGACTTGGCGTTTGCGGACGTAGAGGTAGTTCAACTTCCGGAACTCGCGCTCAAGCTCGATCTGCCTCGGGTCATTAGACATCAGGTCAGAGGGCTTTATTACGTTCTGCCAGTTCGTTGCCCGAACGATCTGACTTACGAGGCGCTCATATTGTTCCGCCGAGTGTCGCGGGATGCTAATCACACGAACGGAGACTCGCGCCTTAGCTGAGTCTCTTGGGTTCGCGTTGGCGAGCGTGCGCGTCGTTTGCTGCCCGTTGATCACCTGTGGATAGGCTAGATTCAGCAGTTCGCGTCCGCCCTCTTGTTCGAAGCGTGCTTCGTTGCAGACGATGGTCACGCCGTTGTTCAGATACCAGAAGTTCTGTGGATCCTTCTTGATCGTCCGCTGCATCTCGCGGTTGATCTTCGTATCCCCGAGATAGCCGCGAATGTTGCGCGCAAATAGACGGACTCCCGCCTGTCTGTACAGCTTCCCGACGTCCTCCCCGGTCATGGTCACGACCCACGATCGGATCCCAGTCTCCTGGTCGAACCTTGAACTGGCCTGCCCGCCCTCAACGGACATGTCGAGCGAGGGTACGGGCGGGGCAACTCCGTCTAGGTACTCACCAAGAAGCGCCATGACTTCACGGCCGTCGAGGGCAGCGAATCCCGGAGGATGATCCGCTGGTGTCGACGCAGTCCGCGCACGCCTGCGTGCTTCTTGAACAAGTGGAGCGGACACACGTCCAGTCGTTACGAAGCAAAGATGGAGGCGGTACGCCCGGTCGAGCAACCGTTCTCGCGCGTCCTCTAGACAATGCCGTGCGTCCGGAGCCAACTTAGTCACGTAGGTCTCCCACTCGTCGTCATCGCCGTGAATGACATGCGCAAGCTGCGCAAAGCCCAGTACGTCCTCTCGCTTCTCACCTGACTTCATCAAGCTCTCGCGCAACTTGCCCTGAACCAGGAAGACAGCCTTGATCTTGTCGTCTACCAGGACCGCGTCAACGCCCTTGTCGCCAGCTCGGCCGGTCAGCGCATCGACCGCAGTCTGGTCCTCATCCGTGACGTAAGCCCTCAGGAACCAAGCGACGAAGAGTGCGTCAGCTCGGAGACGCGGGAATCTGCGCTCCCACTCGCGAAGCTCGCGACTCAAGTCCTGAATCGTCACCTGCGCCATCGGGCGCGTAGTCTCGCATGCTTCTCCCGGTCGGGAGGATCGGGGAACCGGGTCTCCGAGGCTCCCTGAAGTGCTCCCTGACCGTGCTCTGGGTGGCCCTCGCATGAGGCTCAGGAAGCCATCGGCGTCGACGGGACGACGAACTCCTCGTACAGCCTGATCGCGGCCTCGTTGTGCGGGAAGACGTGCAGCTCGAGCTTCCGCACGCCCGTGCTCCGCGCCCACTCGACCGCCGTCTCCAGCAGCGCCCGCCCGATCCCGCGCCGGCGCCACCCCTCCGCAACCATCAGCCCCAGGTCGGCGACGTGCGCCGACGACGGATGCTGGTCGCGCGACAACGACAGCCGGCCGACGATCTCGCCCTCGTCCGACTCGGCCACGAACACCGCCGCGTGCGGGTGGCGCCGGATCGCCTTCAGGTAGCGCCGCTCGTCGCCGGCCGAGCGCCAGTCGCTCGTCGTCAGCAGCCAGCCGCCCGGCTCGCTCCCCACCGCGCGCCCCAGCTTCACCAACCCGGCCGCGTCGGCCGGGCGGATCCGCCAGCCCGCGCTCACTCGACCACGATCCCGTGGCCGCCGCGGCGCGGGTCGCTGGCAGCCGCGACCTTTAGAGTCGACGCATGGATGCAGGGCTCCAGCGCGCCCTTTACGGTGTCGCCGCCGAGCTCCAGCTGCTCGCCTTCGAGAGCGACATTACACAGATCTACGAGGCGGACCTCCGCGCGGCAATGCGTCGCTCGCTCCACGTCGCCACGGGACGGCGTGTGGTGCCAGAGGCGAAGATCGCCATCCCAACATGGCCGAGAGCCGGAACGGTCGACATCGCCGTTCGAAGCGCGAAGGGTTCCGGCTGGGATGCGCTCGTCGAGCTGAAGGTCTGGAAGCAGCCATCCAAGGTCTTCGAGACGGGATGGGATGCCTGGAAGCTGGCCAGTGCCTACAAGGCCAACATCGGCTGGCGCGTCTACCTCGTCGCCGCCGGGCCAGAGAGCACTTGGCGCGGGGAGGTGCCTGGGCTTGCTTACTGGAAGGGCGTCACCCTCAGGGCGCCCGACGCGTGGGCCGAGATCGCGAGCTGGCCAAGCACGAAGCCGACCGAGCTGCCAGCCGGGATCAAGACACATTCGTTGGACCCAGTGGCCATCCACACGCCGCGCGGCGAGGACTGGCATGTCGGCGCGATCCGGATCTCGACAACGTCTGGGAGGCCGTGGAAGCCAACCTCGTGAGCAGAGACCGGTACCGCGGGACGCTCCTTGGCCTGGCCGTGGGTGACGCGCTCGGCACCACCGTGGAGTTCAGTCCACCGGGCAGCTTCCAGCCGCTCACCGACATCGTCGGCGGCGGCCCCTTCCACCTCGAGCCCGGCCAGTGGACCGACGACACCTCGATGGCGCTGTGCCTCGCGGAGAGCCTCGTCGAGCGCCGCGCGTTCGATCCGCGCGACCAGCTGCAGCGGTATGTGCGCTGGTGGCGGGAGGGGCACCTGAGCAGCACCGGCGAGTGCTTCGACATCGGGACGGCCACGAGCCGGGCCTTGCGGAGGTTCGAGCAGACCGGCGATCCAGACAGCGGCTCGACGAGCCCCGACTCAGCCGGGAACGGATCGATCATGCGGCTCGCGCCCGTGCCGCTCTTCTTCGCGGGCGACATCGAGGAGGCCGTCGCCCGCTCCGGCGAGAGCTCTCGCACCACGCACGGGGCAGCAACGTGCATCGATGCCTGCCGGTATCTGGGCGCGCTGATCGCAGGGGCCGTCAACGACCTGTCCAAGGAGGAACTCCTCTCGCCTGGCTACGGGCCGGGAGACCTTGTTCCCGAGATCGCCGAGATCCGGTCGGGCTCGTTCAGGAAGCGAGAACCGCCCGAGATCCAGGGCAGCGGCTACGTCGTCCGCTCGCTCGAGGCGGCCCTCTGGGCCCTGGAGCGAAGCTCCTCGTTCGAGGAAGGTTCGCTCCTGGCCGTCAACCTCGGGGACGACGCCGACACCACCGGCGCCGTCTACGGGCAGCTCGCCGGCGCGCTCTACGGCGAGCGCGCGATACCCGAGCGCTGGCGAGAGAAGCTGGCGCTCAGGCCGACGATCGAGCTGCTTGCCGACCAGCTCCATACGCTCTCGCGATGAAGGCTCCGACGCCGGAGTCCTTTTGGGTCGAAGCAGGAACGCTGCTCGCCGGGAAGTACCCGGCGCGCAGGCTCGAGGCGCTGCTCGACGCCGGCGTCGGCACCTTCGTGGACCTGACCGAGGCCGACGAGCTCGATCCCTACGTCGAGCTGCTCCCGGACCGCGCGGTGCATCGTCGCTTCCCCGTACCGGACATCGCGTGCCCGCTGGCCGACCAAGTGGCGGCGATCCTGGACTACATTGACGAGCGGCTGGCGCAAGGCGTCGTCTATCTCCACTGCAGGGGCGGGTGCGGCCGCACGGGCGTCGTCGTCGGCTGCTGGCTCGTACGTCAGGGAGCGAGTCCCGAAGACGCCCTCGCCCGGGTTCACGAGCTGACGAGGGCGCTCTGGTCGAAGCCCTGTCCAGAGACCCGGGCGCAGATAGAGATGGTGACCGCGTGGGCGGAGCGTTAGAGCCACCAGACCTGGTTCTTGCAGTCAATGTCCTCGATCAGCTTGACTCGTCGCTCTCCAATGCCGGTGTCATCCGCCTTCAGGGGACGTCAGCCCGTCTTGTCGCAACCGCCCCGAAGCGGGCACGCTCGACGCTCCAGCGGACGCCGCTGGCAGATACCCGAGCTCTCGGAACCGATCGAGAACCAGAGACACGTGATCGACGAGCTGTCCTCGCTGCTCGTGGTACTCGCCCGGGGCAAACACGTCCTGGGCTGGCGTGATGTGAGCAAGCGCGTACTGGTCCCAGTCAGAGACGAACTGAATGGCCTTCTCGCCAGCAAGTTCGGCGGCTGAGCGCGCCGCCGCCCTGCGCTTCTCGTCCGGACGCGTCGAGTCAGCCACGTACACGTTCACGAACGCGTGGTCGTGCGGTCGGGGCGGATTCCGAGATGGCCAGAACGAGACCCAGACCGTGAACGTCTCGAACTCGAACGCCCGGCGGATCATCCCGTTCGCCAGCGATGCCGTCGAGCCCGCCTTGCGGTAGCCGGCGGCGAGCCTCTGCATCGGCTCCTCGAGCTCGTCCAAGAACTCCCGCAGACGCCGACTAACGGCGCCGCCACGCCTCCACGCTTCCCAGTCCGACTCGGTGAAGGGCTCCGGGGCCACGATTCCTTCATTCTCGAGCATTGCGACGAAGTCCAGGGCAAGTCGGCTCTCCGTCCCGCGGAGGAATCTCGCGAGCAGCTGCCAGCGGCAGAGGATCACCGACACGTCCGGAGCTTCGGTCTCGACGCCCGCTGGAAGCGCCTCGTGGTGCTGTGTCGTGAAGATCAGCCCCTTCGGGCCGGGCTGGGGCAAGTCGCTCAGGTAGTGCATGTACTTCGCGATCTGGCCGTAGCTCGTGGTCGCTCCCAGCTTCGACTCGACGATGAAGACCGCTTCACCGGGCGCCGTCAGCACGAGGTCGCAGAAGCCGTCGGGGACAGAACGCTGGGTCTCCACATCCCAGGCGGCGATTCCCTCAACCGGAAGGCCGAGACCTGCCAACCATGCGCCCGCCAGCTCGCTTTCCTCCTGGAACAGGTAGGCCAGCATCTCGGTCAGCTGGTCCTCGTCGCCGCGATGGCCCGAGCGCCCGATCAGGAAGAGATTCTTTCGCTCGCCCACGGTGGCAGTCTGGCAGCGCTCGACCTCAGGACACCCGGTAGGCCATCAGGATCGCGTCCACGTAGTCGCCGGTCGAACGGCGGTAGTGCTGCTTCCGGTAGCCCTCGCGCTCGAAGCCGAACTGCTCGTACAGCCTGATCGCCGCCTCGTTGTGGGGGAAGACGTGCAACTCGAGCTTCCGCACGCCCGCGCCCCGCGCCCACTCGACCGCCGCCTCCAGCAGCGCCCGCCCGATCCCCTGCCGGCGCCAGCCCTCCGCCACCATCAGCCCCAGGTCGGCGACGTGCGCCGACGACGGATGCTGGTCGCGGGACAGACTCGGCCTACGATCTCGCCCTCGTCCGAACGGCCCTTGGCTACTCGTCGTCTCCGTGGACGAAGCGGCCTCGCGGTCGCCTGGTGGGCTCGATCGTCGGACCTTCGACCGCGGGGGCGAAGATCTCGGCCCGCAGGCGTTCCACCTCGTGCCGGTCGAAACGGCGGAAGCCACTTGGAAGGCGCGCGGCGCGGAGGATGCCCTTCCGCTCCCAGTTCCGTACCGTGTTCTCGTGTACTCCGAGCAGGCGCGCCGTCTCGCGCACGCTCAAGAGTGTCTTCGCAGCCATGGGGACTCCTTCCAGGCATGGGAGCGTAGCACGCTGTTGTGGACTTTGTGGACTTTATGGACTTTGTCGGCTGCCGCTTCCCCCGAAAGAGCGGGGGCGAAAACCGAGGCGGCTAGGGCCACGATGCCACTGGGGCAGCCGGCGGCGCCACCAGGCCGGCGTCGAGAGCGAGCTGGAAAAGCCTCTGGTTGCGCGACGAGAGCCTGGTTGGTCGTTCCCTGAGCCAGTTCTGGAGGCGGTCTCCTCCGCGACCACTCGACTGCCGCCTCCAGAAGCGTGCACCCGATCCCGTGCCGGCGGTGGCACGGCGGTCCGCGGATCGCCCCGCCCGACGCGGCGCCGCTAGTACGCTCGATTCCATGCAGGACCGTCCGATCGAGGCCGTGCTCGCAGAGCTCGGCCTCGTCGGCACGCTCGGCGAGCGGGGCCGCGCGATCCTCGAGGCAGCCCGGATCACGCATCGGGGAAAGCAGCGGCTGGCCGAGTCGAAGCTCGAGCGTGCGCGCGAGGCGATCGACGCCGAGCTCGCGAGGGCTCTGCGCCACCTGCGCGGCCCGCCGACCGGGCGACGGGCGTGAGCTCGTCGTCGTCCCCGCAGCCGCGTGTACCTACTGCGGCGGCTCGGCGAACGCCCGGGCGGTCCGGGAACTCGTGGAGAGCTGCAAACGGGCCGGAGTCAGACGGCTCGTGGTCGTGGGCGGCTCGCCCTCCGTCCGTCAGGATCTCACCGAGCGGCTGGGCGTGCTCGAGCTCCGGCTCGTCGACGGGACCGAGCGGCGGACGGCCGCGGAGGCGCGAGGCGACGTGGACTGGGCCGACCTGGTGGTCGTCTGCGGGGCGAGCCAGCTGAGCCACAAGGTCTCGCGCCTCTACACGCGCGACGAGCGCGCGCGGCGGAAGCTCGCCACGTCGAGCCGGCGCGGAGTCGAGGCGATTGCCGGCGCCGTCGTCGAGCATCTGCGCCGCCGGCGAGAATCTTGACTTCTCGCTTCAAGAAGTTATATTTCCCGTATGTTGGAACCGGATCGCATTGCAACCGTGCTTACGGCATTGGGCGAGCGGCTCGCGCATGCGGGCGAGCAGACGCAGCTCGTCGTCATCGGCGGCTCGGCACTGACGATCCTCGGTCTCGTCCGGCGCGCGACGCGGGACGTGGACGTCGTTGCCCTCCTCGACCACGGCTCGCTGAGGCCGGCAGAGCCGCTGCCGCCCGCGCTCGCGGAGGCGCGAGACACCGTCGCCGCCGATTTCGGGCTGTCGACGGAGTGGCTCAACACCGGCCCCGCGGATCTGCTCCGCCTCGGGCTCCCGGAGGGCTTCCTGGAGCGACTGGAGACCAGGCGGTTCGGCTCTGCCTTGACCGTCCACCTTGCGAGCCGCTACGACCAGATCCACTTCAAGCTGTACGCCCTCGTCGACCAGGGGCTCGGGCGCCACGAGGAGGACCTGCGCATCCTCGCTCCCACACGGGAGGAGCTCGTCGCCGCGGCCCGTTGGTCCCGCAGCCACGATCCGTCTCCCGGATTTCGGCGCGAGCTCGAGGCCGTCCTCCGCTACCTCGGAGTCGAGGATGCCGAGCTCGACTAGCGATCGCATCTCCCGAGCGCTCCTGGAGTTCGCGCGCGATCAGTGGGCCCAGCTGGGCGTGTTCATGGAGACGGCCCGCAGAGATCAGTGGGCCCAGGATCCAGAGGCGCTGCTCCTGTTCACGCTCGAGGTCGGCAGAGAGGACGCGCGGCTCTTCGACGAGGTCCTCGACTGGCTCAGGCAGAACGGCGACCTCGTCAGCGCCCGACGGCTCGCGCACCTGTCACAGGGCGACCCGGTGCGTCCGCTGCTCGAGGCAGCCGTCGAGTGGGCGGGCCGTCACGGCGCTCGGCTGCGCCTTGGGTCGGCCGGTGCGCCAACGCAGGCGGAACCCGTCTCCGTGTTCCGCCGTCCGGGGCTGCCGGGGCGGGCCGACGAGACATTCCTCCGGCACGGCTTCGTCAAGCCCGTGACCGTCCCGAGCCAGAAGTCGTCCGAGCCGGATCTCTCGCTCCCGATCAATTTCGCGTTCCGGCTGCGGCGCCACTTCGGCGTCAACGCCCGCGCGGAGATCGTGCGCTTCCTGCTCACGTCCGCCGTCGATTCGGCGACGACGCTCGCCGTGTCCGAGGCGGCCGCCTCGACGAAGCGGAACGTCAGCGGCGCCCTGACGGAGCTCGTGGCAGCAGGAGACATCGAGCGCTACTGGGTCGGAAACGAAGCGCGCTACCGGATCGACGCCGAGCGTTGGGCGGCATTCCTGGCTCTCGACGTCATTCCAACGTACCGGGACTGGCCGCACCTGCTGCGGGGGCTCGCCGAGATCCGTCGCTGGCTCGCGCGACCAGACCTCGAAGAGTTGAGCGACTACCTGCGGGCGAGCGAGGCCCGCCGCCTGATGGACGTCGTCGGGCCCATGCTCCAGCGGGCGGGCGTCGTGGTGGCCAAAGGCGGCGAAGGCGCCGACTACTGGCCGTCGTTCGTCGAGACGGTCGAGAGTGCGCTCGCCGCGCTCGATGCAGTCGTGCCGGCGGGCGAGCGGGGGCATCGCTAGAGGGCTGGAGCTCGCCGGCCGCGCCCTGGCCAGGAGCTCGCAGGCTGGAGCCACCAGACCAGGTTCTTGCAGTCGAAGTGGTCTTCTCCACGGGCGGGCAGGGCCTGGGCGACGCCGTAGTAGCGCGCGGCGGCACGCACCCACGTTCGGGGATGTCGAGGTGGGCTGCCGCCTCCGCAACGGCGTTGTCCGAGTTGCGCAGCGTCTCGATCACCTGCCAGACGTCCAGGCGCGTCCCTGCCAGCGCCGCTCGGCGCCCGCCGGCCCCGTCCCGGAAGCCGATCAGCCGATGCTCGTCGCGGCGCGGCCCCTCGTTGGCGGCCGGTCGGTGCGCTACCGTCGCGGTATGCGACCCACGCCGGACGCGCCGAGGATGGGCCAGCGGGGCTGGCTACCGGACGAGGACGCGATCCGGCGCGCGGAATTCGGCTCGACGACGCCCGGCCAGCGAGTGGCCGAGGCGATAGCGATCAGTCGCACGGCGACGAAGATCGCGGCGGCCGGCCAGCGGCGACGTGCGCGGTAACTGGGACGAGACCGCGCCCGTTCCGCACCAGCAACTCGACGCGGACAACATCCTGCGGACGCTCCTTGCGCACGAAGTGGAGTTCGTCGTGATCGGCGGGCTCGCGGTCGGCGCCCACGGGTTCCCCCGCGCGACGAAAGACGTCGACGTCGTTCCGGCGCCCGGCAGCGAGAACCTCCGCCGGCTCTACGCGGCCTTGTCGGAGCTCGGCGCCGAGCCGATGGAGATGGGCGACTTCCGGCCCGAGGAGCTCCCGGTCCCGTTCGCGCCCGAGGGCTTGGACGAGGGCGGCAACTGGACGCTCCGGACGCGCGCGGGTCGGGTCGACGTGATGCAGTGGATCCCCGGCATCGATCGCGGTTACGAGCAGCTTCGACCGAACGCGATCGAGGCAGACGTGCCGGGGGTGGGCGTCGTTCTGTTCGCCGGCTACGACGATCTCTCGACCATGAAACGGATCGCCGGTCGCCCCGAGGACGAGCTCGACCTGCTCCGGCTCGAGGATGTCCGCCGGCTCGACTAAGCATCGACTCGGAAGGCCATCAGGATCGCGTCCACGTAGTCCCCGGTCGAGCGGCGGTAGTGCTGCTTCCGGTAGCCCTCACGCTCGAAGCCGAACTGCTCGTATAGCTTGATCGCCGCCTCGATGTGCGGGAAGACGTGCAGCTCGAGCTTTCGCACGCCCGTGCCCCGCGCCCACTCGACCGCCGCCTCCAGCAGCGCCCGCCCGATCCCCTGCCGGCGCCAGCCGGCGGCCACCATCAGCCCCAGGTCGGCGACGTGCGCCGAGGAGGGATGCTGGTCGCGCGACAGCGACAGCCGCCCGACGAGCTCGCCCTCGTCCGTCTCCGCCACGAACACGGCCGCGTCCGGGAAGCGGCGATCGCCTTCAGGTAGCGCCGCTCTTCGCCCGCCGAGCGCCAGTCGCTCGTCGTCAGCAGCCAGCCGCCCGGCTCGCTGCCGACGGCGCGCCCCAGCGCCACCAGCGCCTCGGCCGCTGCCTGGCGCGGCTTTCCGGGGCCAGATCTTCCGGCCGGCCCGGACGTGGCTCGAAGAGCGGATTGTGGCGCGGGAGGGGGGCCGCGACCATCGGAGCGTGTGGGAGACGATCGACCCGGACGGCCGCCGCGTCGTCCTGACGCACGAGCGATGGCGGCACATCGTGGAGGAGCACGAGGAGCTCGGCCTCGAGCCGAGCGACATCCTCGCCGTCGTGGCGGAGCCCGAGCACCGCCTTCCCGGTCGAGGACCGCAGGAGGAGTGGTTCTACCGCGGAGGGGCGGGTCCGAGCCGCTGGGTGAAGGTCGTCGTACACTACGAGCAGACCTTCGGTCGGATCGTCACCGCGTTTCCGCGAAGGGCCCTGCCATGACGGTGAAGATCGACGACATCGAGTTCGACCACGTCGTGTACGACCGCGAAGCGGACGTCCTGTACCTGGCCGTCGGTCCGCGGAGGGCCGCGAGCGACTTCGACGCCTCGCCCGAAGGCCACTACCTGCGGTACGACGAGAACGGAAAGCTCTTCGGCGTCACGATCGTGAACGCCCGCTGGCTGCTCGAGCAGGACGGGAAGATCGTCATCACGCTGCCTGACGGCGGCCGCCTCGAGACGAGCGAGCTCGGCGACGTGCTCGCGGCGGCTTAGCGTCAATGACCGTGAAGATCGCCGGCATCGAGTTCGACAACAACCTTTACGACCGGGAGGCCGATGTTCTGTATCTCCACGTCGGCGACCCGGCATCGGCCGTCGACTTCGACGGTACACCCGAGGGGCATCACACGCGCTACGGTCCGGACGGAAGCCTTGTCGGCCTCACGATCGTCAATGCGCGGTGGCTGCTCGAGCAGGACGGCGAGATCGTGCTCACGCTCCCGGAGCAGAAGGTCCGGGCGACCGACCTCGGCGACGCCCTCGCTGCGGCGTAAGACGTCTCAGCGCGCGCGGGGACTTAAAGGCGACGAAAGGAGTCGCCATGATCCCCGAGACGATCTAGTTCGGCAAAATCCCTATCCACGAGGGCTTTGTAGTACAAAGCCCTTGTAGTTCTAGCCGATCGTAGATATTTTGTGCCGATCGTGAAGCTCGGCAGGCTCCTCGACCGCGACCGCGAGCTCGGGCTACTCGAGAGCGCGTGGCAGAACGGCGTCGCCGGTCAGCCCCAGCTTGCGGTCGTCTGGGGCCGCCGCCGCGTCGGCAAGACGTTTCTCCTCTCGCACTTCGCGGCGGGCAAGCGGGCGGTCTTCTTCGGCGCGACCGAGCAGGCTGAGGCCGTCGAGCTTCGGCGGCTCGCGGAGGCGCTGGGCCGCGATCTGGGGCAGGACGCGCTCGACCTCGCCGGCGGCGGCTTCGCCGACTGGGAGGCCGCGCTCCGGTTCTTCGCCGCCCTCGCGCGGGAGGAGCCGCTCCTCCTCGTCCTCGACGAGGTCCCCTACCTGGCACGGTCGACGCCGGGCTTTCCGAGCATCGTCCAGGTGGTCTGGGATCACGTGCGCCGGGGGACGAAGCTCATGCTTGTCCTCACCGGTTCCGCGATCGGCACGATCGAGTCCATGCTTGGAGCCGGCGGGCCGCTGCGGGGGCGGCCGACGCTCACGCTTCGCCTCGACCCGCTCGACCCGGTCGCCGCCCGCGCCTTCCTCCCGCGCCTGCGCGCGCCCGGCTTCCTCGAGGCCTACGCCGCCTGCGGCGGCTACCCGCTTCACCTCCTCCAGTGGGACCAGTCCTCCGGGACGGAGGCGAACCTGCTGCGACTCGCGGGCACTCCGGGAGGGATCCTGCTCGAGGACGCCGCGGGCATCCTCCGCGAGGAGCTCCCCGACGTCGGGGGCTACCCACGCATCCTCGCCGCGATCGGGCGGGGCCGCACGCGCTCCTCCGAGATCGCCGCGGAGGCGGACCAGCGGATCGAGCACCCGCTCGACGTGCTGATCCGGGCAGGCCTCGTCCGGCGATCCGTCCCGGTCGG
>JBBDQR010000051.1:0-1374 GCA_040905885.1 Gaiellaceae bacterium
GACCTGGAGCGCTCGTACGCTCTGCCGTACGGGCGCGACCTCCGGGGCCCCCGCGAAGTGCGAAGTACTTCGTGGGGAAGGAGCGAGGGACGCCGAGATGCGACGATTTGCAGCCGGCCGAGCGGGCCGTACCCGCGGTGGAGACCACTAACGTGGCTCAGGTCCTTCCCGCAGAGCGCGGCCTGCGCCGGGTGATCGGCGACGGGGAGTCCGTCCCCGACGGCGAAACCCAGCTCGGCGAGCGCGAGCTGCTCGAGCTCTACCGCTCGCTCGTCCTCCTGCGCACGTACGACGAGCGCTCGCTCGTCTACCACCGGCAGGGCCGGATCGGGACGTACGCGATCTTCTGGAACCACGAGGCGATGCAGGTCGGCTCGGCGCACGCCCTCGCCGACGAGGACTGGATCTTCCCCAGCTACCGGGAGTCGGCGATCGGGCTGCTGCGGGGGATTCCCGTCTCGACCGTCCTCTCGTGGTGGCGCGGCCATCCGGCCGGCTGGTGGAACCCGGCCGACTACAACGTCGCCTCGATCTGCGTCCCGATCGGCACGCACGTGCCGCACGCCGCCGGGCTCGCCTGGGGGAAGAAGCTGAAGGGCGAGAGCACCGTCGCGATCGTGTACTTCGGCGACGGCGCGACCTCGGAGGGCTCCTTCCACGAGGGCGCCAACCTCGCCGGGGTGATGCGCGCGCCGCTCGTCCTCCTCTGCAACAACAACCAGTGGGCGATCTCGACGCCGCTCTCCGCGCAGACCGCGGCGCCGACGCTGGCCGACAAGGCGGTCGGCTACGGGATGCCCGGCGTGCGCGTGGACGGGGCCGACGTGCTCGCCGTCTACGAGGCGACGCGGGAGGCGGTGGAGCGCGCCCGCGCCGGCGACGGCCCGACGTTCATCGAGGCGGTCACCTACCGGGCGGCGCCGCACGCGACCGCCGACGACCCGAGCGCCTACATCGACGCGGCGCGGGTCGAGGAGGAGAAGGCGCGGGAGTGCGTCGGCCGCTACGAGGGCTACCTGCGGCGGCTCGGCGTCCTCAGCGACGCGCACGCCGACGAGGTGAAGGAGTGGGCGCTCGAGCTGATGCGGGATGGGATCAAGGAGGCGGAGGCCGAGGCCGAGCCCGACGTCTCGCTCGTCTTCGAGCACGCGTACGCGGAGCCGTGGGCGGGGCTCGCGCACGACCTCGAGGAGCTGCGGAGGATCCTTGGCTGAGAAGTTCCTGGTCGAGGCGGTCAACGACGCGCTGCACGTCGAGATGGAGCGCGACGACAGCGTCATGGTCCTGGGGGAGGACGTCGGCCGCGCGGGCGGGGTCTTCCGCGCGACGGCGGGCCTTCTCGACCGCTTCGGCCCCGACCGCTGCGTCGACACG
>JBBDQR010000052.1:0-8035 GCA_040905885.1 Gaiellaceae bacterium
CCCCACGAAGTGCGCAGCACTTCGTGGGGAAGGGCTGAGGGACGCCGGCATGCCCGCGTTTGCAGCCGCCCGGGCGGACAACCGTCCTCACGGTCGCGACCACTAACCCGGCAGCCTGATCGGCATGAGCAGGTACGTGTAGTCCTCGCTCGCGCCCTGGATGACGACGGGACGCAGCGGGCTGATCAGCCTCAGCACCACCTCGTCCGAGTCGATCGACTCGATCCCCTCGCGCAAGAAACCCGGGTTGAACCCGATCTCGAGCGGCTCCCCTCCGAACTCCACGGGGAGGCTCTCCTTCGCCTCGCCGACGTCCGGAGTCTGCGTGGACGCGGTCAGCTCGCCCTCGGCGAAGCGCAGGCGCAGCGGGTTGCTCCGCTCCGCCATCACAGAGACGCGACGAACGACGTCGGCGAGCTCGCTCCGCGACGCGCGCACCTCGTGCTCGAAGCTGTCCGGCAGCAGCTGCCGGTAGTTGGGGAACTGCCCGTCGATCCGGCGCGTCGTCAGCCAGACGCCGTCGACCTGGAAGACGATCTGGTTCTCGAGCACGCCGAGCTCAATGCTCTCGGCGTCGCCGGCGATCCGCGCCAACTCGCCGAGCGCACGCGCCGGCACGATCGCCTCGAGGGCGGGCGCGGCGGCTCCCAGGTCGGTCTCCTTGACGGCCAGTCGGTACGAGTCGGTTGCCGCCATCACGAGCTTCTGGCCCTCGAACTGGACGAGGACGCCCGTCAAGACGGGACGCGACTCGTCGCGCGACGCGGCGCGGGACACGCGGCCGATGGTCTCCATCAGGGCCGGCCCCTCGATCTCGAATGTCTGGACCGTGTCGACCTCGGGCAGCCGCGGGAAGTCCTCGACGCTGTACGCCTGGACGCGGTAGCTCGCCGTGCCGCACTCCACATGCAACGAGCCCTCGTCGCGCTTCGCGCTGAGCGAGACCTCGCCCTCGGGGAGCAACCTCGCGATGTCGCCGAGCAGCCGACCGGGCACCACGACGGCGCCCTCCTCGCTCACCTCCGCCTCGAGCGAAGCGCGCAACGAGAGCTCCATATCGGTTGCGGCCAGATGGAGGCGGCCGCCCTCGGCGCGGAGCAGCACGCCCTGCAAGACCTGCACGGCACTCCGCGTCGAAACAGCACGCGAGACGAGCGTCAGCTGTTCGGCCAGGTCGTCCCGCGAGCACGTGAGTCTGAGCCCGGAAGTCACAGCGACATCTGTTTCGATCATCTCTTAAAAGTCTTTCTAGTCGTAGTAGTAGGGGGTGTGGGTGCCGGGGATGATGACCGTAGCGCCTGACGGCGAGCCGGTTGCGCCGGTGGATGACTTATGGGGAGAGATCAGGTGCGTACACACGCCTCGACGAGTCATCGCGCTTGCTTCACACGGGCGGTCAGTTCCTGCACCAGGTTGTACACATCGCGATCTTGGCGAATCAGGCGCGCGATCTTCGCGTTCGCGTGCATGACCGTGGTGTGGTCGCGACCGCCGAACTCCTTGCCGATCTTGGGTAGCGACGCGTCGGTCAGCTCGCGGGAGAGGTACATCGCCACTTGCCGCGGATAGACGATGTTCTGCGAGCGCCGGCCGCTCGTCAGCTCCTCGAGCGAGATCTCGAACCGCTCGGAGACGGTCTCCTGGATGCGGCGAATGGAGACCTGCGCCGTCTCGCCCTGGGGAAAAACGTCTTTGAGCACGTCCTGGGCGAGCTCGGAGGTCATCGGCCGGGCCGTGAGCGACGAGAACGCGACGACGCGGGTCAGCGCGCCCTCGAGCTCACGGATGTTCGACGAGATCAGGCCGGCGATGAAGGAGAGCACCTCCTCGTCGGGCACGTGGATCTGGTCGGTCTTGACCTTCTTCCGCAGGATCGCGATCCGGGTCTCGAGGTCAGGCGGCTGGATGTCTGTGATCAGGCCCCACTCGAACCGCGAGCGCAGCCGCTCCTCGAGCGTCGAGATCTCGCGCGGCGGGCGGTCGGACGAGAGCACGATCTGCGCGTCCGACTCGTAGAGGCTGTTGAACGTGTGGAAGAACTCCTCCTGGATCCGCTCCTTGTTCTCGAAGAACTGGATGTCGTCGACGAGCAGGAGGTCGTAGTTCCGGTAGCGGTGCTTGAAGCCTTCGATCCGCTTGTCGCGCAGCGAGTTGATGAAGTCGTTCATGAACGTCTCGCTGGTGACGTAGCGCACGCTCAGGTGGCGGGAGTGCTGGCTGACGTACTGCGCGATCGCCTGCATCAGGTGCGTCTTGCCGAGCCCGGTGCCGCCGTAGATGAAGAGCGGGTTGTAGGCCTGTGCCGGCGCCTCGGCGACTGCGAGCGCGGCCGCGTGTGCGAAGCGGTTCGACGAGCCGATCACGAACAGGTCGAACGTGTACTTCGGGTTCAGCAGGAAGTCGCCGCCGGCGTGGTCGCGCCGGCTCGGCGGCTCGGTTGCGACCGCTGCCGCGTCGTCGGGGGCGTCGCGGACGCTCAGCTGGATGCGGCGCTCGCGGCCGGTGACGTCCTGCGTGATCGCGCGGATCAGGCCGAGGAACTTCCCCTCGATCCACTCACGCGTGAAGTCGTTCGGGACGCCGACGACGAACGCGTCGTCGCTGAGCTCCACTCCCGACGCCTCCGAGAACCACGTTCTGTACGTGGTCTCGTTCAACGCTCCCTGCAGGCGATTCGAGACGTCGGCCCACAGGGTCTCCGCAGTAAGCTCGGTTGAGTGCTCCAAGTGGGGTCCGGGGGGCTCCGCGTCGGGAACGGCGAGGGCCGAGCATAGCAGCGGTTCGGCAGAAGTGAAACCCCGGGATTTGCAGGGATTTTGCCACTTCTGGAAACTGTCCACAGGTGTGGACGACCCGGGGGATAAGCGGGGCGAAAGCACCCGTTGAGCGGCCCCTTCGCCGACCTCTCCCGCTGTGGATAAGTCGGTGGAGGGAGCCTCGTCTATACTGCCCTCCGGCGTCTCAGCGGGCGCCGCTTTTCACGTTCACGACCTCTTCGGACCGAGATGAAGCGCACCTACCAGCCCAACGTGCGCCGGCGCAAGCGCCGGCACGGCTTCCGCTTGCGGATGTCGACGCGTGCCGGCCGCCTGATCCTCAAGCGCCGCCGCGCCAAGGGGCGCAAGCGGCTCTCCGCGTAGGGGACGCGTGCAGCGCCGGTATCGCCTCTCCCGCTCGCGGGACTTCGATGCCGTCTACCGTCATGGCCGCTCGGTCTCGACGCGCTACCTCGTGCTCTACTGGTTTCCGCATGAAGAGGACGGCGGCGATCCGCGGCTGGGGCTGGCGGTGCCGAAGAGCGCCGGCTCGGCGGTGACGCGGAACCGGATCAAGCGGCGGCTGCGGGAGATCTGGCGCTCGCTGCTCGACGAGATACCGGCCGGCCGCGACTACGTGCTGATCGCGCGGCCGGGCCTGCCGGAGGCCGCCGAGGCGCGCGGCGCCGACTGGCTGCGTGACCGCGTGCTCGAGGTGCTCGGGAAGGCGCAGGCGTGAAGTACCTGGGGATCGGGCTCGTCCGGCTCTACCAGCTGCTGATCGGCCCGCTGGTGCCCGCCGGCACCTGCAAGTACCACCCGAGCTGCTCGCAGTACGCGATCGACGCGCTGCACAAGCACGGGCTCGTGGTCGGGTCGGCGAAGGCGGCCTGGCGGCTGCTCCGCTGCAACCCCTGGAGCCGGGGCGGGGTGGACTACGCATGAACACGCGCCCTAGGCTCGACGGAGGCGCGCACCGGCGTAGGCTCGACGGAGCCGGCCGGGAGCGGAGGCGCCGGCTTTGCCGGCGCTGGAGCGGGAATGATCATCTTCGGGATCACCGACCCCGTCCAGGCCCCGCTCCGGGAGCTCCTGATCTGGCTGCACACGACCATCGGCCTCAGCTGGGCGTGGTCGATCGTGGCGTTGACGATCATCGTCCGCACCGTTCTCCTGCCGCTGACGGTCCGTCAGATCCACTCGATGCAGAACCTCCAGCGGCACGCGCCCGAGATGAAGGCGATCCAGCAGAAGCACAAGGGCGACCGCCAGCGCCTGAACGAGGAGCTGATGAAGTTCTACAAGGAGAACAGCATCAACCCGGCCGCCTCGTGCCTGCCGCTGGTCGCGCAGATCCCGGTCTTCATCTCGCTCTTCTTCGTCCTGCGTGGCTTCAAGGACAAGATCTTCCCGGAGTTCCAGGCGCTGGGCGAGTCGGTCGCGGACCTGCACTGGCTCGAGCTCGTGCCCGACATCACCGCGCGCGCGAGCAGTCACTGGTCGGGCTTCCTCCTGCTCGGGATCTACGCGGTCAGCCAGACGACGTCGACGCTGCTGATGTCGACGACGATGGAGAAGATGCAGCGGTACCTGCTGCTGATCCTGCCGCTCGTTTTCCTCTTCTTCATCCTCAACTTCCCCTCCGGGCTCGTCCTCTACTGGGTGACGACCAACCTGTGGACCACGGGCCAGGGCCTGATCACGCGGCGGCTGGTGAAGAAACCCGAGCCGCCGGCGAAGCGCACCTCGCGCACGCCGTCGAAGCAGCGGGAGCAGGAGGCCGCCGGCGAGGCCGACGGGAAGCCCGCCGGGCCCGTGACCCCGCCGGTCGTCCGCAAGGTCAAGCGCAAGAAGAAGAAGACGCGGCGATGAGCGAGCTCAGCGTCGAGGCGTCGGGCGAGACCGTCGGCGAGGCGAAGTGGGCGGCGCTGCGCGAGCTCGAGGCGCTTCATCCGGGCATCGACAAGGCGGCGGTCAGCTTCCAGGTCGTGACGGAGGGCGAGCGCGGGATCCTCGGAGTCGGGTACGCGCCGGCGCGGGTCGTGGCGAGCGTCCCCGCCGAGGCCGTCGCGGAGGAGAGCGGGCCGGAGAGCGCTGCCGGAGAGCTCGTCCACGAGCTGCTCGAGCGGGTCGCCGCGGCCGTCGGCATCCCCTGCCGGATCGCGATCGAGGAGGACGACGAGTCGATCCGCGCCACGTTCGCCGGCCGCGACCTCGGCGTCCTGATCGGCCGCCACGGCCAGACGATCGACGCCGTCCAGTACCTCGCCAACGCCTTCGTCCTTCGCTCCGGCGAGCGGAAGCGCGTGACCGTGGACGCGGCCGGTTACCGGGCGCGGCGCGAGGCGATCCTCGAGACACTGGCCCGGCGGACGGCCCGCCGCGTCTCGGAGACTGGCGAGCCCGTGGCGCTCGAGGCGATGACGCCGGCGGAGCGGCGGATCGTGCACGAGCTGCTCAAGGACGACCCGGCGGTCGAGACCGTGAGCGAGGGCACGGAGCCGTACCGGCACGTCGTCGTCGTGCCGGCCGGTGACTGACGAGCGGCTCGAGCGCTGGCTCGACGAGCTGCTGGCCACGCCCGGGCTGACCGCGATCCGCGACCGCGAGGAGGCGCGGCGCGCGCTGCTCGACGACAGCCTTCGGGGCGTGGAGCTCGTGCGCCGCTTCGAGGGGCCGCTCGTCGACGTCGGCTCGGGGGGCGGCGCGCCGGGCATCCCGCTTGCGGCGGCCCTGCCCGACCGCGAGATCGTCCTGCTCGAGGCGCAGCGGCGCAAGTGCGACTTCCTGGAGCGGGCCGCGCGCGACCTTCCGAACGTGCGGGTCGTCTGGGGCCGGGCGGAGGAGCAGCCGGTGGACGAGTACGGCGTGGCCGTCGCGAAGGCGCTCGCGCCGCCGCCCGTGGCGGCCGAGTGGTGCCTGCCGCTCGTGCGGCCCGGCGGCGTCGCGATCCTCTGGGTCGGGCCGAGCGCCGACCTGGACGCGGTCGCCCGCGCCGCGGAGCGGCTGGCCGCCGGCCCTCCCGAGGAGCACGACGGCCTCCTCGTGCTGGCCAAGCTGGGGCCCACCCCGGAGGGCTTTCCGCGCCGCCCGGGCGTGGCCCGGAAGCGTCCGCTCGCCTGAGTACGCTTGTGAGCGTGGTGCCCGGCCGGATCTACGCCCTCGCCAACCAGAAGGGCGGGGTCGGCAAGACGACGACCGCCGTCAACCTGGCCGCCTGCCTCGCCGAGGCGGGCCAGCGCGCGCTCGTCGTCGATCTCGACCCGCAGGCGAACGCGACCTCCGGGCTCGGCGAGCGCGCCAACGGGACGTCGACCTACGACCTCCTCGACGGCGCGCCGCTCGGCGACCTGATCCGGCGGACGCGCTTCGCCAACCTCGACCTCGTTCCCTCCAAGGGCGAGCTCGCCGGCGCAGCGGTCGAGCTGGCTCGCCGTGAGGACGGGGACTCGTACCTGTCCCGGTCGCTCGACGAGGCGCGCGAGCGCTACGGCTTCGTCTTCCTCGACTGTCCCCCCTCCCTCGGCCCGCTCACGGTCAACGCGCTGGCGGCGGCCGACCGCGTGCTCGTGCCGGTGCAGGCCGAGTACTACGCGCTCGAGGGGCTCGCCCAGCTGGTCGAGTCGATCGAGCTGGTCCGACGGGGGCTGAATCCGGCGCTGCGGATCGGCGGCGTGCTGATCACGATGGCCGACGGGCGCACGCGGCTCTCCGCCGAGGTCGCGGCGGAGGTCCGGCGGCACTTCGGGGAGCTCGTCTTCCAGACGGTCGTGCCCCGCAACGTGCGGCTCGCGGAGGCGCCGAGCCACGGGCTGCCGGTGACGGCCTACGACCGGCGCTCGGCCGGCGCGGAGGCGTACTTCAAGGTGGCGATGGAGCTTGTCGACCGCTCTTGATCGCGGGCTGACCGCTCCCGTTCGCACCCCCCGCGCGGCTGCAAAGCTGCGCGATGCGGCGTCCTCGGTCGCACCCGTAGCCTCCGGCTACGGGCGCTCCCTGCGTCCTTGCCTCGCTTGCTTTTCGCTCGCGCTGAGGGCACGCCCGTGAGCAGTCATCCCGCTGAGAGACGCGGCCTGGGCCGCGGGCTCGAGGTCCTCATGGGCGGCGCCTACGCCGAGGCGCCCGAGCTCGTCCACCTGCGCGTCGACGAGATCCGCGCCAATCCGCGACAGCCTCGGCGCCATCTCGACCACGAGGCGACTTCCGGGCTCGCCGACTCGATCCGGGCCCAGGGCGTCCTCCAGCCGGTCGTCGTCCGGCCGCGCGAGGGCGGCGGCTACGAGCTGATCGCCGGCGAGCGCCGCTGGCGCGCGGCCCGCGAGGCCGGGCTCGCGTCGGTGCCCGCGCTCGTCCGCGACGCGGACGATCGGGACACGCTCCTGCTCGCCCTGGTCGAGAACGTGGCCCGCGAGGACCTGTCCCCGCTGGAGGAGGCGCGGGCCTACGCGGTGCTGATCGACGAGTTCGCCCTCTCGCTCGGCGACGTCGCCGAACGGGTCGGCCGGTCGAAGCCGTCCGTTTCCAACCGGCTGCGGCTGCTCGAGCTCCCGCACGACGTGATGGGCATGCTCGAGCGGGGCCTCCTGACCGAGGGGCACGCGCGGGCGGTGCTGGCCGTGCCCGACGACGACGGCCGCAGGCGGCTCGCGCAGACGATCGTGAGGGAGGGCCTCTCGGTACGTGCGGCCGAGAAGGCCGCCCGCTTCTCGGGCGCGGCCCGGAAGCCGCGGCGCAAGCTGAAGATCCCGGTCGACCCCGCCCTCGCCGAGCGCGCACGCGCCGCCGCCGAGCGGCTGACCGGGCGGGAGGCGCGCGTGGTCTCCGGCCGGCTCGAGCTCCTCTTCGCGGACGAGGCCGAGCTCGCCGAGCTCGTCGAGGCGCTCGAGACCGCGTCCCCCCGCCCGTAACCTCGCGCGACCCTCGTGCGTTGCACGGTCGATGGTCGACCTCTGGCTCGAAGACCTCGAATCGCTCGAGGCCATCTCCCAGGACGAGGAGACGCGGCAGATCTTCCTCCGGATGGCCGCGCTCTCCCGCGCGGGCCGGATGGAGCCGTTCCTCGCCCAGCTCGAGGACGACGACGAGGTCGACGACGAGACGAAGCTCAAGCTCGCCGAGCTTGGCCGCGACCAGACGCTGCTGCTGACCGTCGAGGACTACCTCTGCCGGACCCAGCGGCTCCACTGAGCGGAGCCGGCGCTACACTGACCGTCCTCTCGGGGGCGATTAGCTCAGTCGGTTAGAGCGCCGCTCTGATAAGGCGGAGGTCCCTGGTTCGA
>JBBDQR010000053.1:0-1343 GCA_040905885.1 Gaiellaceae bacterium
GTTGCGATCCGTCCGGAAGCCAGTGTCTCAAACGACCGGCCGGCGTGCAACCGGCCTCGGCGGCTCCGGTTAGACCTGCCAGGCGCCGCTGCGCAGCACCGGGACGCGCTCGCCGTCGCGCGTGATCCCGGTCACGTCGACGTCCTCGCCGCCGATCATGAAGTCCGCGTGCGCCGTGCTGCGGTTCGCGCGGTCGCGGTCCTCCTCGCCGACCGTGTCGAGGTAGGCGCTGCCGAACGCGAGGTGGCTGGCGGCGTTCTCGTCGTAGAGCGTGTTGAAGAAGACCGTGCCGAGCGGGCCGATCCGGCCCTCCCGGTCGACGAGCGCGACCTCGCCGAGCCGGTCGGCGTTCTCGTTCTGCGCGACGTACTCGCGCAGCGTGTCTGCGCCGGCGTCCGCGTCGATCTGCACCGCGCGGCCGCCCTCGAAGCGCACGACCAGTCCCTCGACCAGCGCGCCGGTCTTGAGCAGGAACGGCTTGGTCGCCCTGACGACGCCGTCCGCCCGCGCGGGGTCGGGCGCCGT
This sequence comes from Gaiellaceae bacterium, assembly GCA_040905885.1. Lineage (GTDB taxonomy): Bacteria > Actinomycetota > Thermoleophilia > Gaiellales > Gaiellaceae > JACVRU01. Next base: position 526 of record JBBDQR010000053.1, read on the forward strand.
GAAGATCTCCTCGGTGGGGATGTTCGGGACGTGGGAGATGCCGTCGACGGTCTCGTGCGGCCCCCCGGCCCAGCGCGACGTGGGGAAGAGCCCCAGCGTCAGGTCCGTCCCCGGGCCCTCGAAGTGGAGGGCGTCGAAGCGCCGCTCGTTCATGGCCGCGCAGGCGCCGCCGAGCTGCTCGAACCGCCGCTCCCAGGCCGCGAGCGGGTCGGCCTCGTCGAGCCGGCAGATGTGGAGCACGTCCTCCCAGAGCTTCTCCAGCGCGTCGTCGGGGGCGAGCTCGGGGTGGACCCGGTCCGCCCACGTCGGCGTGGGGCAGGCGACGCCGACCCAGTTGGTCGTGCGGTTGCGGACGAGCTCCTGGTAGGCCGGGATGTAGTCGTAGGGCTCGAGGGCGACCCGTGAGGGATCGAGGTCGCCGAACAGCTCGGGCGGGTTCATCGGGGAGATGGAGATGCGGGCGCAGCGCAGCTCACCGAGCTGGCGCACGCGGTACGTGTCCCACGGCGCGACGAAGTCGAGCGGCTCCTCCGAGTTCAGCAGCCGGGCGCGGCGGACGTGCGGGTCGTGGTAGCTGACCCCGACGAAGCGCGCGCCGCGCCGGTACGCGCTCGCGACGACCACGCGGACGAGCTCGGCCTTGTCCAGCTCGGCGCGGACCTCGACCAGCTGGCCGGGCTGCACGTTCGCGCCGAGCCCGACGATCAGCTCGGCGTAGCGCTCGAGCGTGGCCTGGTCGGGGACGTTGGTGGTCACGGCCGCGAGTACGGTTGTCGTCCTGGCCGGCTGCAAACGCTTCGCATCTCGGCGTCCTCAGC
>JBBDQR010000054.1:0-7959 GCA_040905885.1 Gaiellaceae bacterium
AAGTGCGGAGCACTTCGCGGGGAAGGGCCGAGGGACGCCGGCCTGCGCCGCTCCGCAGCCGGCCAGGACGACAACCGTACGTGCGGTCGTGACCGCACAGCTTTCGTGGATCTCGATCGCCCCGGTCAAGGGGCTGGCGCTCGCGCACCCGGGCGAGGTCTCCCTCGAGCCGTACGGGGTCGCCGAGAACCGCCGCTTCTTCCTCGTCGACGAGGAGGGGCGGCGCTACGGGCTGATCCGCGACGGCCGGCTCGTCCAGGTGGAGGCCGAGACGGACGCCGAGGGGACGCGGCTCTCGCTGCGCTTCCCGGACGGCTCGGTCGTCGCCGGCGAGGTCGAGCCGGGACCGCCGGTCACGACGGACTTCTACGGACGGCCCGTGGAGGGCCGGCTCGTCGAGGGCCCCTGGGCCGAGGCCCTCTCGGCACTCGCCGGGCGCACGGTGCAACTCGTCCGCGCGGAGCGCCCCGGCGGCGGCGTCGACCGCGCACGAGGCCCCGTCTCGCTCGTCTCGGAGGCCTCGGCCGAGCAGCTGAGCGCCCACGCGGGAGTGCCGGTCGACCCGCGCCGCTTCCGCATGCTCTTCGGCGTCTCCGGAGCCCGGCCCCACGAGGAGGACGAGTGGGTCGGCCGCGAGGTCGGCATCGGCGACGCCGTGATTCGCATCCTCGACCGCGTTGCGCGCTGCGCGATCACGACCCAGGATCCCGACACCGGCGAGCGCGACCTCGACACGCTGAGGCTGATCGACGGCTACCGCCCCCGGGACGCGGCGGGCGGCATCTGCTTCGGCGTCTGGGGCGACGTCGTCGAGCCCGGCCGCGTGCGGTTAGGAGATCCCGTCGGGCCGCGCTAGGGTTGCCTGTATGGACAGCGCGCCGCTCGCGGCTCCGGCCCTGGAGCAGCGCACTCTGCGGGCCCGCCGGGCGGAGTTCGCGCCGGGCGAGGTGAGCGAGATCGTCTTCGTGGCCGCCGGCGGGGGGACGGTGAGGATCGACCCGCTTCCTGCTCGTCGGCGCCGTGTTGATCTTCGTCATGAACCTCCGGCCGCAGGGGCTGATGGGTACCGCCCGCGTGGAGATCGTGTGATGGCCGCCCGCCTGCTCGAGCTCGACGGCGTCGGCCTCTCCTTCGGCGGCCTGCGCGTGCTCAGCCGGCTGCACCTGCACGTCGACGAGGGCGAGATCGTCAGCGTGATCGGCCCGAACGGCGCCGGCAAGACGACGCTCTTCAACGTCGTCACCGGGATCTACGAGCCAGACGAGGGCGACATCCGCCTCGGCGGCGAGTCGATCGCGGGGCTGCCGCCGCACGCGATCGCGCGCAAGGGGGTCGCGCGCACGTTCCAGACGCTGCGGCTGTTCCTGAACATGACGGTGGTCGAGAACGTGATGGCGGCGACCTACGGGAACACGCGTGCCACCGTCTTCGAGTCGATGCTGCGGCTGCCGCGCGCGCGGCGGGAGCACCGGGAGGCGCGGGCGCTCGCGGAGGAGAAGCTCCGCTTCTTCGGCGAACGGCTCGTCGGCTACCGGTGGGAGCAGCCCGCCTTCAGCCTCTCGTACGCAAACCGTCGGCGGCTCGAGATCGCACGGGCGATGGCGACGGAGCCGCGCATCCTGCTGCTGGACGAGCCGGCCGCCGGGATGAACCCGGTCGAGACGCAGGAGATCACGCAGCTGATCGGCCAGCTGCGCGAGCAGGGCGGCTACACCATCCTCGTCATCGAGCACGACATGCACGTCGTCGAGGGGATCTCCGACCGCGTCGTCGCGCTCGACCACGGGGAGAAGATCGCGGAGGGGTCGTTCGACGAGGTGGCGACGAACGAGCGCGTGATCGAGGCCTACCTCGGCCGGCGGGAGGCGGCGGCATGAGCGACGAGAACGGCGCGGGGCCGCTGCTCAGGCTCTCGGGCATCAACACGTTCTACGGCGAGATCCACATCCTCCAGGACGTCGACCTCGAGGTCCAGGAGGGCGAGCTCGTCTGCCTGCTCGGGGGCAACGCCTCCGGCAAGTCGACGACCCTGAAGACGATTCTCGGGCTCGTGCAGCCGCGCGCCGGCCGCGTCGAGTTCGACGGCGAGGACATCACGGAGCGGTCGACCAGCTACCGGATCGCGCGCGGCATGGCGATCGTCCCCGAGAACCGCCGGCTGTTCGCCCCGATGACGGTGCTCGAGAACCTGGAGATGGGCGGCTACCTGCGCCCGCGGGAGGAGCTGAAGGGCGAGCTCGAGCGGGCCTACGAGCTCTTCCCGGTGCTGTACGAGCGCCGGCAGCAGCTCGCCGGCACGCTCTCGGGCGGCGAGCAGCAGATGGTCGCGATGGGCCGCGCGCTGATGTCGCGCCCGAAGCTGATGCTGATGGACGAGCCGTCGATGGGGCTCGCGCCGATCCTCGTCGAGCGCAGCTTCGAGATCATCCAGCACGTGCACGAGGCGGGTGTCGCGGTGCTCGTCGTCGAGCAGAACGCCAACGTGTCGCTGTCGATCGCCGACCGCGGCTACGTGCTCCAGACAGGGAGAATCGTCCTCGCCGACGAAGCACGGAAGCTCCTGCAAGACGAGAACCTGAGGAAGGCGTACCTTGGAAGGTAGGACGCGTATCGACCCGCACCTCTACGAGGGCGTCTCGGGCGTCACCGGCGGCGCCCCGGAGCCCGTGCCGCGGCCGCGCGAGTCGGGGCCCCTCCCCGACCGCGTCCGCCACCGCTTCCCGATCTTCGAGCGGCTCGTCTACATCAACAGCTGCTCGCAGGGCGCGCTCTCGGACGCGGTCCGGCAGGCCTACGAGGACTACCTGCGGGACTGGGACGAGCACGGCGCGCCCTGGGAGTACTGGGTCGAGCGCGGGGAGGCGGCGCGGGGCGCGTTCGCGCGGCTGATCGGCGCCGAGCCGGACGAAGTGGCCGTGACGACGTCGCTCTCGGCCGGGCTGTCGGCGCTCGCGTCGGGCCTGCGCTACGCGCGCCGCTCGAAGATCGTCACCACCGAGCTCGAGTTCCCGACCGTCGGCCAGATCTGGCACGCGCAGGAGGCGCGCGGCGCCCGCGTCGTCCACGTCCCGCCCGAGCGGCTCGTCGAGGCGATCGACGACGACACGCTGCTCGTCTCCGTCACGCACGTCTCCTACCGGACGGGCGAGCTGGTCCGCCTGGAGCCCGTCGTCCGCGCCGCCCACGAGCGCGGCGCGCTCGTCTTCCTCGACGCGTACCAGACGGCCGGCTCGGTCCCGCTCGACGTGCGCGCGCTCGGTGTCGACTTCCTCGCCGCAGGCGCGCTCAAGTACCTGCTCGGCTCGGCCGGTCTCGCGTTCCTCTACGCGCGGCGCGACGTGGTCGAGCGCGCCTGGCCGACCGCGACCGGCTGGTTCGCCGACCGGGACGTGTTCTCGATGGACATCCACGACTACTCGCCGTCCCCGACCGCACGGCGCTTCGAGTCGGGGACGCCGCCGATCCCGGCGATCTACGCCGGCATCGCCGGCATCGAGCTCATGCTCCAGACCGGGGTGGAGGAGACTCAGGCGCACGTCCAGGACCTGAACCACCGGCTGCTGGAGGGGCTCGAGGAGCTCGGCGCGGAGGTGGTCACGCCGCGGAAGCGCGACCGGCGCGGCGCGCTCGTCTGCGTGAAGTCGACGGACGCGGCCGCGCTCGTGGCGGCCCTGCGCCGGGAGGGGATCGTCACCTCCGAGCGGGACTCGAACCTCCGCATCTCGGCGCACTGCTACAACGCCGTCGAGGACGTCGACGCCGTCCTCGACGCGCTCCGGCGCCACCGGTCGCTTCTCGCTTGACAACGCATACCACGATTGCTATAGATAGCAATCGTGGTATATCGAGACACGAAGCTGACGTCTGAGTCGATCGAGCGGCTGCGCCAGCGGATCGGCCATGCGGAGCAGGGCTGGTTCTTCGCCCAGATCGCGGAAGAGGTCGCCGACCGCCGCCAGAGCCTCGGGCTCACGCAGAAGGAGCTCGCCCACCTCACCGGGACGACTCAGTCCGCGATCGCCCGGCTGGAGCGCGGCGGGCGGCCGCCCCGAATCGACACGCTCATGCGAATCGCCGAGGCGCTCGACTGCGATCTGATCGTGCGCCTCGAGCCGAAGGAGGAGCCGTGAACGCGATCCTTGCCCGCCTCGAGGCCGTCGAGGCGCAGCTGCGGGCCCTCCAGCGCGAGGTCGAGGAGCTGCGCGCGCTGGCGGGCGCGGCCGAGCCGGAGCCCGAGCCGGAGCCCGAACCCGCTCCGCCCGCGTACGAGTACGTGCCGCCCGCCCCGCGCGCTCCCCGGCCGCGGCGCCCTCGTCCCACCATCAACGCGGCCGATCTCATGAGCGCGCGCACGCTCGCCTCGGCCGGCGGCGTCGTCACGCTGCTCGGCGTCGTCCTCCTCTTCGTGCTCGCGGTCAACCGGGGCTGGATCGGGCCGGTGGAGCGCGTGGCGTTCGGGGCGGTCGCCTCGGCAGTCGCGGTCGCGCTCGGGTTCGTCGTGCGGTCGCGCTACGGGCAGTATCACTCCGCGCTCGCGGCCGTCGGTGCGGGGATCGGCGGCGGCTACGCGACGCTCCTCGCGGCGGTCGTCCTCTACGACCTCGTGCCCCAGCCGGTCGCGCTGGCGATCGCCGCGGCCATCGCCGCGGTGGGGGTTGTCATCTCGCTGCTCTGGAACGCGCAGCTCGTCGCCGCGCTCGGCCTCGTCGGCGCGACGCTCGCGCCGGCCGCGGTGGCGCTGGACTCCGGGCTCAGCGTCGGCGGCGTCGCGTTCGCGGCCTTCGTCTTCGCGGGGACCGCGGTCGTGGCGATCGAGCGCGGCTGGCGGCCGCTGCTGATCGCGGGTGTCGTCGCGAGCCTCCCGCAGGCCGCGGCCCTCGCCGGCTCCGAGCCGGACAGCGTCGGCGGCGCGCTCGGCGTCACGCTCGGCTTCGCCGCGCTCTACCTCGCCGCGGGCCTCGCGACGCAGCTCCGCTCTGGCCGCCCGGACCGGCCGGCGGCGGCGCTCGTCCTGCTCTCGGCCACGCTCTCCTTCGCCTCCGCCGCCGCGCTGCTCGAGGGCACCGCGGAGAACGCCGCGCTGCTGGCGATCGCGGGCGTGTACTCGCTGCTCACTGCGGCGATCTTCGCGCGCGATCGCGAGCTGGCCGCGGTGGTGGCCGTGGCCGCGCTCACGCTCGGCGCCTTCGCCCTCGCGAACGTCCTCGACGGCCCGTCGCTCGTCGCGGTCTGGTCGGCGGAGGCCGCCGGCCTCGCCTGGCTCGCCGGTCGCGTTCGAGACCTCCGCTACACCGTCGGCGCGCTCGCGTACCTCGCGCTGGCGGCAGGGCACGCGCTCTTCCTCGACGCTCCCGGCGATCGGCTCTACACCGAGCATCCCGACCCGGCCGCCGGCATCCCTGCCCTGGTCGCGGCGCTGCTCGCCGCCGTCCTCGTCGCCGGCGCCTCGCGGCGTTGGCAGGAGGAGGAGGGACGGCTGGCCTGGCTCGCGGCGATCCGCGCCCCGCTTGCGGCCGGCCTCGTCTGGGGCGCCGCGGTGTTCGGCGCCTACACGGCGGCGCTCGGGCTCGTGGAGCTCGTCGGCGACTTCGACTGGGGCCATCTCGGCGTGATCGCCCTCTGGGCCGTGGCCGGCGCCGTGATCCTCGTCCTGGGCGGGCGTCTCGGCCGCGTCGATCTCCTCCTCGGCGGCGCGCTCTGGCTCGGCGCGGTCACCGTGCAGGTCGTGCTCTTCGCCCTGCCGACGCTGGAGCACCCGGCGCGCGGCTGGGCGACTCTCGCCCTGGCGGTGCCGGCCCTCGCCGCCGGCTACCTCGTCGAGCTGCTCGAGCCCCGGTCGGTCGTGGCGGGCATCCTGCCGCCGCTGAGCGCGATCCTCGGAGCCGTCGCGGCCGTCGAGCTCGCCCCGTCGGGCGACCCGACCGGCTACTCGCTGCTCGGCGCGGCGGCCGCGTACGGCGTGCTGACGGCGCCGGTCTTCGTCCGCTCGCGACTCCTGGCCACGCAGCTGTGGGCGATCGCGGTCGCGTTCGCCCTGGCCGCGTCAGTGCTCCTCCTCGACGGGACCGCCCTGGCGGCCGCGTGGGCGGGGGCTGCCGCAGGACTCGCTCTGCTGGCGTACCTGTTCCGGGAGGGCCGCTTCCAGCTCGCCGCGCTCGGGTACGCGGCGCTGGCACTCGGCTACGCGGTCGTGGTGCTCGCTCCGCCGAACGAGCTGTTCGTCGCCAACGCCGATCCGGCGAACGGCGCGCCGGCCGTCTTCCTCGCCGCCGTCGCGGCGCTCGCGGTCGCGCTGCTGGCGGGGCCGGTCCGGCTGCTCACGCTGGACGAGCTCGACGCGCGACTGCGGGCGACGCAGGGCTCTCTGCGGACCGGCGCCGCGTGGACAGCCGGCCTCACCGCCTTCTACGGGCTCTCGCTCACGGTGCTCGGCATCGTCGCCTGGCTCGGCGGCGCCGACCTGGACACGGAGTTCCAGCGCGGCCACACCACGGTGAGCTCGGTCTGGGGTGCGATCGGGCTCGTGCTCCTCTATCTCGGCCTGCGGTACGACTGGCGGGCGTTCCGCCCGGCCGGCTTCGGGCTCTTCGCGGTCAGCCTCGCGAAGATCTTCCTCTTCGACCTGTCGCAGCTGAGCTCGATCGCCCGCGCCGTCTCGTTCCTCGCGGTCGGCGCGCTCCTGCTCACCGCCGGATTCTTCTACCAGCGTCTCTCCCGTGCCTGACGTCTCGCCGTTGCTCCGGGCGCTCTACGAAGGTCGCAGCGAGGACGTCGAGACGCTGCGGCGGCCCGACCTCGACCTCTTCGAGGCGGCGGCGCTCGGCGACGTGGCCCGGCTCCGCGCGCTGCTGGACGGAGGCGCCGAGCCGAGCGCCTACGCGCCCGACGGCTACACGCCGCTCCAGCTCGCTGCGTTCTTCGGTCATCGGGAGGCAGCCGAGCTCTTGATCGATCGTGGCGCCGATCTGACCGCCGTCTCGAAGAACGAGCAGGAGACGTACGCGCTCCAGGCCGCCGTGGCGGGAAACCACACCGAGATCGCCCGGCTCCTGCTCGACGCCGGCGCGCCGCCGACCGCCCGGAACCTTGCGTCCGCCCGGCAGAACGGAAACGAGGAGCTCGAGCGGCTGCTGCTCGAGCGCGGCGCGGAAAGCTAGGCGGCGCCGGCCCGCTCGGCCGAGCGCAGCCCGCGCAGCGCCCAGAGCGTGAACAGCGCACCGAGGGCGAGCGCGGCTCCGAACGCGAGCACGACCTCCTCCGGCTCGCCCGCGAGCAGGCTGCGCCCCGCCTCGAGGAAGCGCGTCGCCGGGTTGACCGTCGCCAGCGCCTTGATCCAGCCGCTGAGGAGGGAGAGCGGGACGTAGACCGGCGCGAGGAAGAGCGTGATGAAGACGGGGAACTGCATCACCGGGCCGGCCTGCATCGTCCGCAGCCGCATCGCCACGCCCATCGCCCACAGGATCCCGGCGACGTTGACGAGCACCGCCAGGGCGTAGAGGCCGAACAGGTCGACCGCGCTGCCACCGACCTCCATGCCGGCGACGAGCGCGACGACCGTCAGGAGCACCGCGACGACGCCCCAGCGCACGATCGCCGCGAGCGTGTAGCCGAGGACGATCCCGCTGCGGCGTGGCGCCGCGATCAGCAGCCGCTTGGCGAACCCGCGCTCGAAGTCCCGCGCGATCCCGAAGCCGGTGAACACGCCCGAGAAGGCCGCCGACTGGAGCAGCACGAAGACGAACTGGAAGGCGGTGTAGCCGCCTGCGAAGTCGAAGCCCGGCACCTCCCGGACGCGCGAGAGCCCGCCCGCGAAGGCGGTGAAGAAGAAGAGCGGGAAGAGCAGCGACGGGATCAGCAGCGACGGGTTCTTGAAGACGTTGCGGAGCACCCGCCACGCGACGCCCTCCGCCACCGACAGCGTCCGGAACTCGATCATGCCCGCTCCGGCGCCGGCGAAGC
>JBBDQR010000055.1:0-7955 GCA_040905885.1 Gaiellaceae bacterium
CCCCCCCCCCCCCCCCCCCCCCCCCCCCCCCCCCCCCCCCCCCCCCCCCGGGCCACGTAGTGGCGTCTGCTCAAGATACGAGGCGGCGAATCAGATCCGTCGCCAACACGCAGAAGATCACGCGCGCGATGGAGCTCGTCGCGGCGGCGAAGCTGCGGCGGGCGCAGGAGCGGATCGAGTCGATGCGGCCCTACGCCGACCGGATGCTCGAGCTGATGGGCGGCGTCTCCCGCGCGGCGACGACCGTCCGCTCGATCCCGCTCCTCCAGCGGCGGGAGAGCGTGAAGACGGTCGCGCTGCTCGCGGTGACCGGCGACCGCGGCCTCGCCGGCGCGTTCAACAGCCAGGTCCTGCGCCGCGCCTTCGCCGTCGAGCGCGACCTGAGGCAGGACGGGCTCCAGGTTCGCTGGCTCGCGACGGGGAAGAAGGGGCGGTCGACCCTGACCTTCCGGCGGTACGACCTCGCCCAGGCCTGGACGGGCTTCTCCGACAGCCCGGCGTACGCAGACGCGCAGGCGATCGCGCACGCCCTGGCGGAGCTGTACGAGAACGGGGAGGTCGACCGCGTCGTCATCGTCTACAACCGGTTCGTCTCGGCGCTCGTCCAGCGCGTCACCGTGCAGGACGTGCTGCCGGTGCCCGAGGAGGTGCTCCGGCTCGGGGAGGAGGCGGAGCGGGAGGAGGCCGTGCTCCGCGGCGACTTCATCTACGAGCCCGAGCCGGAGCAGATCCTCGTCCGGCTCGTGCCCGTCTACCTCGAGACGGAGCTCTACCGCGCGCTCCTCGAGTCGGCCGCGTCCGAGCAGGGCGCCCGGATGACCGCGATGCGGAACGCGTCGAAGAACGCCGGGGAGCTGATCGACCGGCTGAAGCTGGAGATGAACCGCGCCCGCCAGGCGGAGATCACGCAGGAGATCCTGGAGGTCGTGGCGGGCGCGGACGCGCTCGGCCAGTAGCGGTCGATCCGGCGAGGCCGGGCTACACTCGCCGCCGTGCGACCCCTCGCAGCGCTCGTTCTCTTCGCCGCCCTGGCGGCCTCCGCCTGCAGCTCGGGCTCGGACACGGCCGCCGATGAGCAGTCCACGACCGTCCAGGCGACGGCCCCGGCCGCCGAGACTCGGCACTTCGCGAAGGCCGAGCTGCCGAAGCTCGCGCTTCAGCCGTCCGACGCGCCGGCGGGGATGCGCTACACGAAGGCCGACTCGGGCCCGAAGACGCTGCTCGACGTCGGGATCGTCCTCGACGACCAGGTCGCCCAGATCCAGGGCATGGGGATCCGGGGCATCTACGACGCCACCTTCGACTCGAAGACGACCGACGTCCGGCTCGCCTCGCGGATCTGGCTCTTCGCCGAGGCCGACGGGGCCGAGCGCTGGTTCGAGAAGTCGCGGACCGAGTCGGAGCTCTACGGCTTCGAGCAGATCACGGTCCCGAGGCTCGGCCAGGACTCCTGGGCTGCCCGAGGCAACGTCGGCGCGGCGGTCGTCAGCTACGCCTTCCGGACCGGCAACGTCGTCGTGGTGACGACGTACTCCACCCAGTCCCAGGAGCTGTCGGAGTCGGACGCGATCGCGGCGGCGCAGAAGGCCGAAGCGCGCCTGCGCGCGGCCTAGGAGGGCTTGGCGAAAGAAGCCTGTGCCGCCGGGCCGCGCTGAACGGCGCGATGCGGCGTCCTCAGTCGCGCCCGTATCGCAGCGGATACGAACGCTCCCTGCGTCCTTGCCTCGCACCGCCCATCGCACCCCGACGACGAGGCCCCTTCCGCCAAACCCTCCTAGTCGCCAACAATCAGGGACCCGCGCGAGTCTCACCAGACGACCCCTCCGTAGAATCGAGGCCATGGAGCCCACTGCTGCACCCCTCGAGGAGGCTCCCGCCTTCGACCGCGCGGTCGAGGTCGCGGGCCGCTTCCTCGCCAACGTCGAGACCGTCGTCCACGGCAAGTCCGACGAGATCAAGCTCGTGCTCGCGGCGCTGACCTGCGGGGGGCACGTCCTCCTGGAGGACGTGCCCGGAACGGCGAAGACGGTGCTCGCCCGCGCGATCGCGCGGACGGTCGAGGGCGCGAGCACGGCACGGATTCAGTGCACGCCCGACCTGCAGCCCACCGACGTCACCGGCCTGGCGATCTTCGACCAGAAGCACCGCGACTTCGAGTTCCGGCCGGGCCCGATCTTCGCCAACGTCGTGCTCGTCGACGAGGTCAACCGCGCCACCCCGAAGACGCAGTCGGCGCTGCTCGAGGCGATGGCGGAGCAGCAGGTGACGGTGGACGGCGTCACGCGCCCGCTGCCGGATCCCTTCCTGCTGCTCGCCACCGAGAACCCGATCGAGTACGAGGGCACGTTCCCGCTCCCGGAGGCGCAGCTCGACCGCTTCTTCCTCAAGACCGCGCTCGGCTACCCGTCCGCGGACGACGAGCTGCGCGTGCTCGAGGAGCAGCGCTTCCAGCATCCGCTCGCGCGGCTGCAGCCGGCCGTGTCCGTCGCCGACGTGCTCGAGCTGCGCGACGCGGTCAGGCACGTCTACGTGGACGAGATCATCCGCCGCTGGATCGTCGACCTCGTCCGGGTCACGCGCGACCTCGACGGCGTCGCGATGGGCGCGTCGGTGCGCGGCAGCCTGGCGCTCGAGCGGGCGACCCGCGCCTGGGCGCTCCTGCACGGCCGCGACTACGTCGTCCCGGAGGACGTCGAGCGGCTGTTCGCGCCGGTGATCCTCCATCGATTGCTGCTGACGTCCGCCTTCATGGCGCGGACGCGTGCAGCCGGCGGTCGGGACGCTGTCGGAGAGCTCACGCGCGCCTGCCTCGAGCGCGCGCCGAGCCCTGGATCGGCCGGCGACCCGCTGTTCGAGCGTCCGTGACCTTCCCCCTGGTCTCGCGGGGGCGGATGATCGGCCTCTCGTACGGGACCATGCGGAGCGTCCGCCGCGGCACCGGCACCGACGTCGCCGGCTCGCGACCCTACCGGCCGGGGGACGACGTGCACGCGATCGACTGGGCGGCCTCGGCGCGGCTCTCGGCGGCGCGGAACGCCGACGAGTTCGTCGTCCGCGAGCGCTACGCGGAGGAGGCGCCCCGCGTCGTGATCGTGTGCGACCGGCGGCCCGGGATGCGCTTCTTCGAGGCACCGCTCCCGTGGCTCGACAAGGCCGCGGCCATGCGCACCACCGCCGAGCTGATCATCGAGAGCTCGCTCCTCGTCGGCGGCTTCGTCGGCTACCTCGACCACGGCTCCGGTGCGCCGTACTGGGTGCCGCCGCGCGGCGGCCGGAGGCTGGCCGAGCTCCGCGAGGAGCGGCTGCCGTCGGCCGAGTTCTCCGGGCCCGCCGACAGCCTCGAGCGGGCGCTCGTCCACCTCGCGGAGCACCGCCGCTCGGTCACGTCGGGCGCCTTCGTCTTCGTCCTCTCGGACTTCCTGCCGCTTCCCTCCGAGGAGGTGTGGCTCGCCGCGCTCGAGCACCGCTGGGACGTGGTGCCGGTCGTGATCCAGGACCCGACCTGGGAGCGGAGCTTCCCCGACGTGAGCGGCATCGTCGTGCCGCTGCGCGACCCGGTCACGGGACGCGTCGCCCCGGCCCGGCTGACCCGGCGCGAGGTGGCCGCGCGACGCGACGCGAACGAGCAGCGCCTGCACGCGCTCGTCGCCGGCTTCGAGGCGATCGACCTCGACCCGGTCGTGATCTCGACCTCCGACCGCTCCGGGATCCTCGCCTCGTTCCTCGACTGGGCCGACTTCCGGCGGGCGAGGCGCGCCGCATGAGGCGGCTGGCGGCGTTCGTGGCCGCTCTGGCGCTGTCCGGCACGGCGGCCGCGGCCGACCCGCCGCCGGCGGTGGACGCCCAGGGCGTGCTGTCGCCCCAGATCGTGCTCTTCGGGGACACGCTCACCGCCCGCGTGGACGTCACCGTCGATCCCGCCCGGATCGACCCGGACTCGGTGCGCGTGCGCACCGACTTCGCGCCGTGGGAGCAGGTCGAGCCGCCCAGGCGGGTGCGAAAGGACGGCCGCGGCACCGCCTACGTCAGCGTCACGTTCGTCCTCCGCTGCCTGACGAGCCCCTGCGTGCCGCCGCGCGACACGGCGCCTCGCGACTTCACGCCCGCGCTCGTCACCTACGCCGGCGGCGGCAGGCTCGACGTCGAGTGGCCCCGGCTCGTCGTCCACTCGCGGATCCCCGACCGAGGCGTGGCGCTCGGCGCCGCCGGCGGTGCGAGGCGGGGGCCGCCGCAGTTCCCCTGGCAGGCCGACGTCGTCTCGCTGCCGGCCGTGTCGTACCGGCTGCCGCCCGGCCTCCTGCTCGGCCTCCTGCTGGCCGGGGGCGCGCTGCTGACGCTCGCTGGGGGAGCGCTCGCGTATCGCGCCCGGCCGCCCAGGCGCGTGGCACCCGAGCCGCTTCCCGCGCCGCCGCCCGAGCCGCCGCTGCCGCCGCTCGTGCGGGCGCTCGTGCTGCTCGAGGATCCGCACCCCCGGGACGGCACGGCCGACCGGAGGCGCGCGCTGGAACTCGTCGCGGATGCGCTGGCGGGACGCGACGAGGGCCTCGCCGCGAACGCGCGGGCGCTCGCCTGGTCCGAGCACGACCCGCCGCCCTCCGAGACGACCGGGCTCGCGGCCCGGGCGCGGACGGCGCTCCGCCCGCTGCTCGAAGCGGAGGCCCCGGACGATGCGTAGCCGCGCCGTCGACACGCACGACCTCGCCGCGCTGCGCCGAGCCACGATCCGGGCGCGGATCCTCCGGACGCTGCTGGCCGTGGGCGCGCTCGTGGCGCTCGCGTTCGCCGCCGCGTCGGCGCGCGGAGCGGACGTCCGCGTTCGAAGCATCCTCCCGAGCGGCTCCACCGGCGTGGTCGTGCTCGACCTCTCGCTGAGCATCCAGGACACCGACTACCGCCGCCTGCGCGGGGCGCTGCGCCATCTGATCGAGGCCGACGCGCCCGTCGGGCTCGTCATCTTCTCGGACGCTCCCTACGAGCTGCTGCCGCCGGGGACGCCCGCGCGGGAGTTGCAGCCGATCATCCGGCTGCTGACGCCGCCCGAGCGCGGCCAGCCGGTGAACCCGTGGAGCGACGCGTTCCGCGCGGGCACGCGCATCTCGGCCGCGCTCTTGCTCGCCCGGCAGATGCTCGAGCGGGACAAGGTCGCCGACGGCTCGATCCTCGTGCTCAGCGACCTCGAGACGGCGCCCGAGGACCTCCAGGCGCTGCTCCGCACCCTCGGCGACCTCCGCGCGAGCTCGATTCCCGTCCGCATCGTCCCGCTCTCGGCCGGGCGGGAGGCGCTGCAGAACGTGCGCTCGGTGCTCGGCGAGGAGGCCTTCGCGCCCCCGACGGCCTTCGAGGGCGAGCCCGGACAGCCGGTGCGGATCGCGAGCGGCGGGGCCCTGCCCGGGCTGCTGATCGCCCTCGGCGCGCTCTGCCTGGCCGTGCTCGGGGCGCACGAGCGGCTCGCCGGCCGGCTGGCCGTACCCCGGCCGGAGGGAGCCACGTGAGCAGGCGCCGGAGGATCGCGCTCGTCGCGGGGGCCGCGGCGTGCGTCGCGCTCGCGGCCGTGCTGTTACTGCTCGCCGCGGCCGTCGGCCGGTGGCGCGCCGCCCTCACGGCGGACGACGTCCGCTGGCGCGCCGTCCCCGAGGAGCCGGGCCTCTGGCAGCCCGCGGCACGCTTGCCCGGCGACCCCGCTCGGTTGCTGCTGGGCGTCGGCGACGACGTGCGCTTCCGCGAGGCGATCCGGGCGCTCCGGCTCGGCCGGCTCGAGCGGGGCTTCAGCTCGGACCCGGCACTCGCCCTTCCGCGCGCCGAGGCGCAGGCGCGGCTCGTCCGGGTGTTCGAGCAGGACCCGTCGCCGGCGCGCAGCTCCCGCGCCCTCGGCCTGATCGGCGTGATCGGCTTCGCCAACTCGCTCTTCGAGACGCGCGGCCAGCTCGCCCTCGTCCGTGAGGCGGTCGCCGCCTTCGAGGCCGCGATCGCCATCGACCCGGACAACGACGAGGCGAAGGCGAACCTCGAGCAGGCGCTGCAGCGCCGCCAGACGCTCGCCGCGCTCGCCGGCGCGGGCGCGGCCGAGCCGTCGCCCGGCGGTGCCGGCGCGCGAGGCGCGGGGACGGCCAATAGCGGGAGCGGTTACTGATGCGAGTGACGTTCCTGACGCCGGAAGGCGGGCTGCTCGCGCTGGGCGCGCTGCTGCCGCTCGCGGGGCTGCTCGCCGTGTCGCGGCGGGCCGGAACGGTGCGGCGGGCGCTGGCGCTCGCTCCTCGCCCCAGGCGTCGTCTCGTCCTACCGGTCGCGGCCGCGCTCGCGGCCTCGGCGCTCCTCGGCCTCGCCGCGGCCCAGCCCGTCCTCGCGCGGACGACGACCCTCGCGGTCCGCACGGACGCCCAGGTCTTCGTCGTCGTGGACGTCTCCCGGTCAATGCTCGCGAGTCTCGGCCCCGGGGGGCCCACGAGGCTCAGCCGGGCCAAAGCGGTCACGAGCGAGCTGCGCGAGGAGCTCAGCGGGATACCCGTCGGGCTGGCCTCGCTCACCGACCGCACGCTCCCGCACCTCTTCCCGAGCGCGGACGAGGACGTCTTCCGGGCGACGCTGGCGCGGTCGATCGGGATCGAGCAGCCGCCCCCGAGGTCGACGTTCAGCCAGAACGCGACCAGCTTCGACTCGCTCGCGGACGTGGCGACGCGGCGCTTCTTCTCATCGACCGCCGAGCGGCGGCTGCTCGTCGTCCTGACGGACGGCGAGAGCACGCCGATCACGGCCGGCCGGGTGGGCCGGCTGCTCGGCCGCGCCTCCGTCAGGAGCGTCTTCGTCCACCTCTGGGACCCCGCCGAGCGCGTCTACACGAACGGCAGGGCGGAGCCGCAGTACCGGCCCGATCCGTCCGGACGCACGCTGCTCGAGGCGCTCGCCGTCGCGACCGGCGGCAGCGTGTACTCCGAGGCGGCCGCTGCGGCCGCCGCGCGCAAGAGCCGCGAGCTGCTCGGGAGCGGGCCGACGAGGGCGCAAGGGGTTCGAGAAGCTCGCAGCGGGCTCGCCGCCTACCTCGCGCTGGCGGCGCTCCTACCGGTCGGGCTGCTGCTCGCCCGTCCCGACCGCTGAACGGCTCAGTCGGGGAAGCAGTCCCGCGAAGTCGTGAAGACGCGAGCCTTGCCGGTCTCGCGACTCACGGAGGCGTACGCGATCGGCCTGCCCGACTGCGTGCGGATCGCGAACTCGGCTTCCAGCACGGTGCCCCTCGCGAACAGCAGCGGGAACCCGTACGGCCGCCCAAGCCGGAGCGCCACCGGCGATCGGAACACGCCCCTCACGCGGAGGAGCACGCGACGGGGCGTCCAGCAGTCGTGCTCGTCGCCGAAGCGGTCAGCGGCACCTCCGGAGAGGCCCCGGGTCGTGAGCGGGACGCGGGAGCTTGAGCGCGTGCACGCCGGACTCAGAGCCACCTCGCCCCCGCCGAGGTACGCCAGCCGCCAGGCCGGCCTCACCCCGCCGCCGAGCTCGACGTTCGCGTATCGGTCGACCGACGGGATCGCCGACGCAGCCTTGATGGTCGCTACGCGGACGCCGCCCTGGACGCCGATCTCGCAGAGAACCGTCCGGTCGATGACGCGCGACGCGTCCACGAACCCGGCGGCGCCGCGACCGTTCGCCGAGACGACGCTCGCGACAGCCAAGGCGACGGCGCAGATAAGTACGAGGCGACCCACGCGCTATATAAGACGATTGCGCGGGTTGGCGGTTTGCGGCTTTCGGACGAGCGGAAGCGCGAGCTTCCGTGAGTCGCGAGGCGAAGCGACCCAACCTTGGCGCAGTCCGCCGGCGCCGGCCTCCCAGCGCCGGCGAGAAGGCGCCGGCGTCGGCACAGCGGAAGAAGGCTCGTGGCCGAAGCGCGATTCACTCGCGCGAGAGGCCGGCCCAGCGCCCGACCACCCGGCTGACGAGAAGGAGGGGGGTCCGGGGGGCAC
>JBBDQR010000056.1:0-7941 GCA_040905885.1 Gaiellaceae bacterium
CGTCTCGAGGTCGCGCATCTCGCCGACGAGGATCACGTCGGGGTCCTGGCGCAGCGCGCCGCGCAGCGCCTCGGCGAAGCTGACCGCGTCGACTCCGATCTCCCGCTGGTTGACGATGCAGCCCTTGTGCTGGTGCAGGAACTCGATCGGGTCCTCGATCGTGAGGATGTGATCGGAGCGCGTCTGGTTGATCTTGTCGATCATCGCCGCGAGCGTCGTCGACTTACCGGAACCGGTCGGGCCGGTGACGAGCACGAGGCCGCGAGGCTTGGTGGCGAGCTCCGCGAGGCTGTCGGGCAGCCCCAGCTGGTCGAGCGTCTTCAGCTCGGCGGGGATGAGGCGGAACGCCGCGCCGACGCTCTCCTTCTGCATGTAGACGTTGACGCGGAAGCGCGCGAGGCCCGGCAGCGAGTGCGAGAAGTCGAGCTGCCGGTTTACCTCGAACCGCTTCTGCTGCTCGGTGTTCATCACCTGGTAGAGCAGCTGGCGCGTAAGGTCGCCGTCGAGCGGCTCGAACTCGTCGAGACGCTTCACCTCGCCGCGCACGCGGATAGCCGGCGGCGTCCCCACCGTCAGGTGGAGATCCGAGGCGTCGAGCGCGACCATCTGCTCGAGTAGCTGCGCGAGTGAGTGCGGAGGCTGGGCCATTGCTCCTCCGCACCTATCGGCAGGCGAGTGGGGGTGCTTTACCCGCCCGCTGCCACCCACGCTGGGGTAGCTCGCCTCAGGGGGAATCCCTCATTCGGGGCTAAACCGTCCGGGGGAGGGGGCCGATACCAGCCGAGCCACCGGTTCAACGTTCCCCGGAAGGAGCAATGCAAATGCTCGACAAGATGCGCAACAGGCTGGCTCGGGAGGAGCAGGGCTTCACCCTCATCGAGCTTCTCGTCGTCATCATCATCATCGGCATCCTGCTCGCGATCGCGGTGCCTTCGTACATGAGCTTCCGCGACCGGGCCGCCGATGCGGCCTCCAAGGCCAACGTCCGCGCGGCGATCCCCGCCGTCGAGGCGTTCTCGGCCGACAACGACGGCAGCGCCACGGACATCGACGCCGACGCCCTCACGTCCGGCTACCAGGGCATGACGCTCGCCCTGCTGCAGACGATCGACCAGGGCCTGACCTCGACGCTCGCGGTCGGCACCGTCACGGACTCGAGCTACTGCGTCCAGGCCGGTAGCGGCAGCCATGTCTTCCACTACCAGGTGGGGACCGGCGCCGGCGACGGCGTGGTCACCACGGGCGCCTGCGCCTAAGCAAGCGAGCCCACGCTCGAACTGGAAGGGCCCGGGAGACCGGGCCCTTCTGCTGTTAAGGGGCGAGCGGGCTCTGCCGATAGGGACTTCGTCCCCCGCAAGGAGCTACCCAACATGGTTTCTACTCTTCGCAACAGGCTGGCTCGTGAGCAACAGGGCTTCACGCTCATCGAGCTGCTGGTCGTCATCATCATCATCGGCATCCTGATCGCGATCTCCGTGCCGGCGTACATGAGCTTCCGCGACCGGGCCGCCGACGCCGCCGCCAGGGCGAACGTGCGCGCGGCGATCCCCGCGGTCGAGGCGTACTCGGCCGACAACGACGGCACCGCCGGCGACGTCGACGGCGACGCGCTGACGAAGGGCTACGAGGGCATGACCCTCACGCTGCTCCGTGGCATCGACCAGGGCCTCGCCACGATCGCGGTCGGCACGGTCACCGAGACGAGCTACTGCATCGAGGGCGGCAGCGGCACCCACGTCTTCCACTACCAGGTGGGTACCGGCGCCGGTGACGGCGTGGTGACCTCTGGCGCCTGCGCCTAGCGGCCGGCGAAGGTCATACGCATGAGGCGGAAGGCCCGGGAGACCGGGCCTCTTCCTTTCAAGGCGACCGGCCGGGATGCCGATAGAGAGTTCGTGGAGCTTCAGCTCAGCACGCCGGTCAAGCTCGTCGCGATCCTGGGCCTCGCGCTCGCGCTCGTCGGCGGCGGAGGGATGACCCTGCTCGGGCGCAGCGAGGCCGACGCAGGCGTCGTGCTGCCGCGGCCGCTCGTGACCGCGAACAAGGCCGCGAGCTCGGCGCCCGAGAAGGCTGCGCCCGCGAAGGCGGCCAAGAAGGCGCCTGCGAAGCCGAAGGCCGCCGCGAAGCCCGCGGCAGTCGCCGCCAACGGCCTCCCCACGCCGGTCGCGACAGCGCTCCAGACGAACCGCGTCGTGGTCGTCGCGCTCTTCACGCCCTCGTCGGCGATCGACGAGCTGGCGCTCGCGGAAGCCCAGGCGGGCGCGAAGGCGGCGAAGGCCGGCTTCGTGGCCGTGAACGTCCTCCGCGAGGGGCAGGGACGCGCGATCGCCCGGCTGCTCGGCGTCACCGACTCCCCCACCCTCCTCGTCTACCGCGCGCCCGGCACGCTGGCGTTCCGGCTCGACGGCTTCGCCGACCTCGACACGGTCGCGCAGGCGGCCCTCGACGCCCGCCGCGGACCCGGGGCGTGATTCACAAATGAGCGTCCCCGCCCGCGAGCCGCGGGAGCTCTTCGTCCGTCACGCCCGCAAGGAAGGGCGCTCCGTCGCCGTGCTGCGTGCCGTCGACGTGGGCGACTCCTGCGTCGTCGAGGCTCAGGTCTTTCCTCCCGGGGCCGACGGGCGAACCGTCGAGCCGGGGCCGTACACGTTCGCCGACGCGCGTCAGGCGACGACCTTCGTGACGGAGGCCGTCGAGGCGCTGATGTATCTCGGCTGCGAGATCCGCGCAGACTGAGGAGCGTCGCTAGACGGTGACGCGGGCGAGCTCTTCGATCGACGTCAGGCCGGCGGCGACCTTCGCGATGCCGTCGTCCCAGAGCGTCCGCATGCCGTGCGTGAGCGCCGAGCGCTCGATCTCCTCGCGGGACGCCCGGCTCGCGGCCAGCGCCTGGAGCTCCTCGGTCATCACGAGCAGCTGGTAGACCCCGATCCGGCCGCGGTAGCCGGTCTGGTTGCAGCGGGGGCAGCCGCGCTTGCGGTAGAAGGCCATGCCGTCGGAGGCGGCGGCGACGTCGGGCGAGACCCGCGCCGCGAGCAGCTCGTCCACCGTCGGCGAGTACATCTCGCAGCAGTGCGAGCAGAGCTTCCGCGCCAGCCGCTGCGCCAGGACGCCGGTGACGGCCGCGCCGGTCAGGAACGGCTCCACGCCCATCTCCGTCAGCCGCGTCAGCGTTCCGGGGGCGTCGTTCGTGTGGATCGTGGAGAGCACGAAGTGGCCCGTGAGAGCGGCCTCGATCGCAGTCTTGGCGGTCTCGCCGTCGCGAATCTCGCCGACCATCACGACGTCGGGGTCGGCGCGCAGGAGCGAGCGCAGGGCGGAGGCGAACGTGAGCCCGGCGCGGGTGTTGATCTGGATCTGGTTGACGCCCTCGAGCCGGTACTCGACCGGGTCCTCGACGGTGATGATGTTGATCTCCGGGCTGTTCATCTGCGCCAGGCAGGCGAACAGCGTCGTCGACTTACCTGAGCCCGTCGGGCCGGTGACGAGCAGGGAGCCCGTCGGCCGGCCGATGATCTTCTTCAGCTCGACCTCCATCTCCTCCGAGAGCCCCAGCTCGCCCAGCGTCGGCGGGCGGCGGGACTTGTCGAGGAGGCGCATGACGACCTTCTCGCCCTCGACCGTCGGCAGGGTCGCGACGCGGACGTCGAGCAGGCGCCCGGCCGCGGCGGCGCTGAGCGAGATCCGGCCGTCCTGCGGCTTGCGCCGCTCGGCGATGTCGAGCTTCGCGAGCACCTTCAGGCGCGTCGTCACGCCGGCCATCATCCGCTTCGGGATCCGCTGCATCTCCTGGAGCACGCCGTCGATGCGGAAGCGGACGACCAGCGAGTTCTCGTGCGGCTCGAAGTGGACGTCGGAAGCACCGTCCTCGGCCGCCTGGAAGATGATCGAGTTCACGAGGCGGACGAGCGGCGCGTCGCTGACGCCGTCGTCGGCCTCCAGGTCGGTGAGCTCCTGCTCCTCGGCCTCCGCCCGGAACTCCTCCTCGACCGCGGCCTGCGCGTGGAGCTGCTCGCCTGCCCGCGCGAGCCGCCGCAGCTCGGAGAGGATCTCGTCGCTGGGGGCGACGGCGATCGAGATGCGGTGCCGCGTGGCGAGCCGCAGCTCGTCGAGCGCCTGCACATTGCGCGGGTCGGCGACCGCGACGCTGAGCACGTCGCCTTCGCGCGCGTAGGGCACCGCGACGACCCGCTCGAGCACGTGCAGCGGCACGAGGCCGGCGGCCTCCTCGTCGACTCCGGTGTCCTTGAGGTCGACGAGCGGGAGCTGGTGGCGCAGGGCGAGGATCCGCGCGACGCCGTCGGCCGAGGCGACCCCCTCCTCGACGAGCGCGCGCGCGATCGGCATCCCCTGCTCGGTGTGGCCGCGGACGAGCGAGAGCCGGTCGGCAGCGACGAGCCCGGTCGCCTCGAGCAGGTCGAGCACGAGCCGCGCGGACGTGTCGATCTCGGCCGGGCGGAGCGGCGACGCCGAGGCGGCAATACGCAGGGTCGGTGGACGTTCAGGGGTCATGGAATCCCTCGAACGAGGTATCGGCAGCCCGGGCCCCGGGCTTGACGCCTGAAAGGGCTAGAACAGGCCGAGGTAGGCGTCGAGCAGGCTTCCGCCCCAGAAGAGGCCGACCACGCCGCCCAGGGCGAGGAACGGCGCGAGCGGGATCGCCATCTTGCGAGCGGCGCCGCCGTGGCGGGCCAGGAGCACGGCGCTGGGGACGAGCGCGGAGAAGAGCCCGACCATGATCGCGAGCCCCACCGACCGCCCCAGCATCGCGCCGAGCAGCAGGGCGAGCTTCACGTCCCCCATCCCCATCCCCGCGGGATAGACGAGCGCCGCCACGAGCAGGAAGCCGGCCGCGCCGAGCGCGCCGAGCGCCCACTCGGGGCTCGGATGGAGCGCGGTCTGCGCGACGAGCACCGCCGCGGCCGCCGGCAGCACGATCCGGTTGGGGACGATCCGGTGCTCGATGTCGGTGGCGGAGATGGCCACGAGGACGCCGCAGAACACCGCGGCGACCGCCGCGTCGGGCGACGCGCCGAAGGCGAGGAAGCACCCCGCCACGAGCAGCCCGGTCGCGAGCTCCACGGCCGGATAGCGCCAGGAGAAGCGCGCGCCGCAGCTCCGGCAGCGCCCCCGCAGGACGAAGTACGAGAGCACTGGGATGTTGTCGTACCAGGCGATCTCGGTGCCGCAGCTCATGCAGGCCGAGCCCGGATGCACGATCGAGCGCCGCAGCGGCACCCGCGCGGCGACGACGTTCAGGAAGCTCCCCACCGCGAGCGCGGGAGCGAAGACGACCGCTGCGAGGGCGACGTTCACGAGTCGGGGAAGTACAGGGGCCGCTGGGGGGTCGCCTGCGTAGTCGGGTTGCCAGGGGCACCGACCGGGACGGAGGTCATCGGCGGCAGCGGCCTGATCTTGGCGCTCTGGGCGATCTTGATCGTCTGAGCCATCATCGGCCCCTCCGACAGCGACGACTCGCCGAGGTTGATGTTGCCCTCGGCGTAGAAGCCGCCCTGCCACTGCACGGCGTTCTTGAAGATGATGCTGTCGCCGTCGGCGTTCCTGCCCTGCGCGACGACGATCAGCATGTCCTCGTTCGGGGCCCAGGAGTTGAAGTCGCAGTCCGTGCCCACCCAGGCCGCGCAGAAGCGCTGCGAGCCACCCTGGAGCGTGAACGTCCCCGAGAGGTAGAGGGTCGCCTGGCCCTCATACGTGATCAGCGTGTTGTTGTCCATGATCACGCTGCCGTCGATGTAGATCGCGCCGCTGACGACCATGTGCCTGGTGGTCGCATTCCACTCGAGCCGGCCGACGATGACGCCGTTCGAGTCGCGGCCGATGCAGGAGTAGCTCGTGGTCGCGGGCGTGATCGAGATTGTGCCGACGCTGCCTCCCGTGGAGAGGTCGAGCACGCCGTTGTTGTCGAAGATCGGCGCGTTGGCGTCGGCCGGGTTGCAGGGCTTCGTCGGGCCCGGGTTCGAGTTCTGGTAGTAGCTCGCGTAGTCCGCTGGCGGCTTGGTGATCTGGAGCGACGCGGTGTTCAGGAGCTCGCGGGCCCAGACGCGGTCGAGGACAGGGGAGCTGGGGTTGCACGTGTGGCTCGCGTTCGAGATGTTCGTCGTGCAGCCGCCGCCGATCTCGGCCCGCGTGATCGGGGCGGAGGACGACTCGCCGACGCGGGACTGGTTCAGCACGGACCCCTGGGCGACCTCGAGCTTGCCCTTGACGACGAGCCAGACCGGATCGTTCGGGTCGGGCTCGTAGACCCTCGAGGACTGACGCAGGCAGAGGTTCCCGGCGACGTACATGGGCGAGTCGATCTGCGCGCTCTGCGTCAGGACCATGTCGCAGGTCGTGGCGTTCGACGTCCCGGCGGCGAGCACGAACTTCCAGCCGTTCGCGTTCACGACCTGGCTCGGGTTCGCGACGACGCTGACGCTCGCCTTCAGGTAGCGGCGGACGTCGGCGAGCCCCGGGGAGGGGTTGTCCGCGTAGCCCCAGGAGTCGATCAGCCAGTGGCCGGTCAGACCCTCGGACACCCACTCGCCCTTCCAACGGACGTAGCCGGTGCTGTAGGTCTGCTCGAAGCAGTCCGTTCCGTCGGGACAGGGGGTGCCGGTGGGCTCGGTCAGCGCCGCCGGGTCGGCCGCGTTCGTGTCGTCGTGGCTGAGCACGGCGAGCGCGTTGTTGACGCCCGCCTCGGCGAGGTTGAGGGCCTCCTGCTCGGCCCTGCTCTGGCTCGAGTGGCGCTGGTTCGAGGACGTGTACACGATCGTCCCGGCGGTGGTGAGCGAGAGCACCATCAGCATGGCCAGCGCGAGCGGGAGCGTCATCCCCCGCTCGTCGCGCAGCCGTCCGGACAGCCGCCTCAGCATGTCCCCGCCACGGTCGAGGGGCTCGTCGCCACGCGCTGCGAGTTCCGGAGGACGAGCACGTCGCAATGCCGGTACGGGGTCTTCATCTTCCGCTGCTTGAGGCGCAGGTCGACCTTCACCTCGGCGAGCTTCGAGGTCGTCGGCGTCCCGATTGAGAAGATCGCGTCCGTCGTGAGGTAGTCCGCGTAGAACCGGCCCGCGCTGCTGCAGGTGCCGGAGCCCGAGAGCCTCAGCAGCTGGTAGCGGCCGGTCCCGTTCGCGGTCGTGCACCACTTGACCGTGCCGGTGCTGTCGCAGTCCGCCTGCGTCGTGAGCGTGATGCTCGTCGCGCTGCCGGTCACGGCCGACGCGCAGAAGGCGTCAGTCCGCATCTTGTCGAGCGCGACCCGCGCCTGGCTCTGGGACTGGAAGCGCTGGTTCAGCTCGTCCTGCGCCCGGATCCCGCTGGCGAAGAGCGTCGACAGCCCGCCCAGGACCACCCCGGTGAGGGAGACGACAACGAGCATCTCGGTGAGGCTGAAGCCCCCCTCGTCAGCCAGCCGCACGTCCTTGCCCCTTCACCGGCTTGACGAGCGTGCCGGAATACGGCGACCGGTTCTCGGGCGTGCCCTTCTCCGGATAACGGGGATTCCTGGCCAGCCGGAGCACGATCGTCGGCGCGCCGGTGTTCTCGAGCACGGTTCCGGGTGCCGGCGACTGCGACTCGACGGTGCTCGCCGCGTAGCCCTGCGCCGGGCCCTCGACCGTCCACGCGAAGCCGCCGTCTTCGAGGATTCCCTTGGCGAACACGTAGACCTGGCCGCGGACGTGGGGGACGACGAGCTGCATGGGGCGCTCGGGCGCTGAGGCCACGAGCGGAGGAGCCGTGGCCGGCTGGGGCGGTACGCCTCCCGCCGCGAAGGTGACGGCCGCGCTCGTGAGCAGGCAGCCGACGACGATCCCAAATGCGCGCATGTGTCTCTTATCGGCCGATGCGGCCCCTGAGTTGATGGTCTCGCGTCTCTGGTGAGTGAAAAGCAAGCCAGGCAAGGACGCAGGGAGCCCGCGTATGCAGGCATACGCGGGC
>JBBDQR010000057.1:0-42644 GCA_040905885.1 Gaiellaceae bacterium
TGGATGGGATAACCGCTGAAAGCATCTAAGCGGGAAGCCCACCTCGAGATGAGGCTCCCCATCCCCTTGAGGGAGTAAGGACCGTGGGAGACCACCACGTTGATAGGCGGGACGTGCAAGCGCGGCGACGCGTTCAGCGGACCCGTACTAATTGTCCGAGGTCTTGATTGTGAACACCTCGAAGTGTCGCTATGGAGTTTTGAGGGTGCGCCGGATCGGCGCAGCCGACAATTTCCGGCGGTCATAGCGGCGGGGAAACACCTCTTCCCATTCCGAACAGAGAAGTTAAGCCCGCCAGCGCCGATGGTACTCGGGTCGACAGGCCCCGGGAGAGTAGGTCGCCGCCGGTTTAGATCAGGGGCCGCCGAGAGGCGGCCCCTTCGCGTGGTCCACTAGCGCCGCGCGACGAATGCGCGCTTGAACCGCGCCAGCTTCTCGAGGAGCTCGAGCCCGTAGTCGGTCGCCGGCTCGATCTGCGTGTTCTCGTGCCACTCGTTCCACGACGTCACCGTCATCAACCCGAGCCGCGGGTCGACGTACGTGCCCGCGAGGGAAAGGCCCCGCTCGAAGAGGCGCGGCTCGCTGAGGACGTAGTGGCCCTCCTCCGGCCGGAAACCGCGGTCGTCGTACCCGGGCAGCGCGCCCGGCACGAACGCGACGCGCCGCTCGGCCGCCACCCGCCTGAAGGCGCGGTACCGGCCCTCGACGAGCCGCAGGAAGCCGGTCTGCGGCTGGGTGCGGCTGTAGAGGATGTAGCCGGTGATCGCGTCGTAGAGGCGGATCCGCGCCCGCGACGGCCCGAGGTCCCAGTCGACCTCGTCGCCGATCAGGTAGAGCTCTATCGCCCAGGCCGCGCGGACGTGCTCGCGCAACGCGTGGATCGCCTCCGCGTAGGCGCCGCGGAAGATGCGCGAGACGTAGAGGACGACCACCGGGCGACCGCCGATGCGGTAGTAGGCCGGGCTGCGGAAGTAGGTCTCGGCCAGGTAGTCGAAGTCGCGCAGCAGGATCTCCCGCTCGCGCTCGCCGAAGACGATCCGGTTGTCGGTCAGGCCCAGGCGCAGGATCGACTCGTAGAGGATGGCGATGCGCGTCCGGCCTCGAGCCGGGGAGGGGAGCAGGTGGTCGCGCAGGGTGACGTCGCCGGCGCTGCCCGGCCCGAGCCAGCTCGCCAGGAAGACGTCGACGCCGTACCGGCCGGCCCAGGCGTAGTGCGTCGCGATCGTCTCCGGGTCACGGCTGTCGTAGCCCCCGAGCGCCGGCGTGCGCATCGTCCCGCGCGCCCACTGCGTCGAGTCGTACCAGGGGTAGTAGTACGCCGCCACCGTCAGGGGTGCCGGCGTCGCCGGGACGGCGAGCGCGACGGCCGCGACCAGTCCTGCGAGCGCCGCTGTCATGCCGCTCGGAGCTTCTCCCGCCAGTCGGGATCGAGGTCGCGGAGCCTGCGGACGCGCTCCGCCACGGGCGGGTGCGTGGCGAAGAGCCCGGCCAGGCCCTCCTCGACGAACGGGTTGACGGGGTAGAGCGGCTCCGTCGCCGGGCTGGCGCGAAAGTCGACGAGCTCGACCGCCTGCTCGAGCCGGATCAGCGCGTCGGCGAGCCCGTGCGGCGACTCGCAGAGCCAGGCCGCGGCCCGGTCTGCGGCGAGCTCCCGCTTCGGCGACAGCAGCAGGTGGACGAAGGCCGACGCGACCGGCCCGAGGAGGAAGAGCAGCGCCCGCTGGAGGAAGCCGCCCACGCGCGAGAGCTCGACGATCGTTGCCGCGAGGACGACCGCGATCGTCTGGACGAGGACGTCACGGCTGCGGACGTGCGCGAGCTCGTGGGCGAGCACGCCCTCGAGCTCGGCCGGCGGCAGGGCGGCGAGGAGCCCGCTCGAGACGGCGAGCGTCGCGCCGCCGGGCCCGCGCCCGACCACGTACGCGCGCGGATGCCCGTCCGGCATCAGCTGCAGCTTCGGCTTCGGGACGCCGGCCCGCGCCGCCAGCCGCTCCACCGTCGAATGCAGCGCCGGCGCCTGGGCCTGCGTCAGCTCCCGGGCGCCGAGCATCCCGAGCACGAAGCGGTCGCCGTACCAGTAGACGGCGGCCGCGAAGGCCACGGCGGCGGCGCCGAACAGGAGCACGAGCCGGTAGCCGCCGAGCGCCCAGCCCAGCGCACCGGCCCCGGCGCAGAGGGCCGCGAACAGCGTCGTCGCCATCCCGAGGTTCCGGACGACGGCCCAGCTGCCGCCCACAGGCCTACGGCGTGTCGTCGGGCTCGTCTTCGGTGAGCCCGCGGGGAGGCCAGTGGTCGGCGGGAGCGTCGCAACGGCTCGTGCAGTGGAGAGAAGCGATGTTCTGGAGCGGGACGAGGATGTGCCCGTTCAGCTCGATGTGGGCGACGTCGTCGACGTAGCAGTACGCGGTGAGGACGCCTTCCTGGTACTCGCCGCCGAACAGGGCGACCTCGACCTGCTCGCCCTTGTACTTGTGCGTGTAGTCCTCCACCCGGGCTCAGTCTACTTCGAGGTCGAAGACGGAGCAGTTGCCCGCCCGCTCCTCGCTGAGCGGGTGCGCGTGGTGGAGGAGGGCGGCCCGGATCGGCCCTCCGTGACAGACGACGAGCACCGTCTCGCCGGCGTGCGCGGCCGCGATCGCCTCTAGCGACTCGAGCACCCGGCGGAGCATCTCCTCGCGCGTCTCACCGTCCGGCGGCCCGTGCGCATCGGGGAACCGGTGCTCCACCTCGACGTCCCGCAGGCCCTCCCACGAGCCGAACCGCCGCTCGCGAAGGCCGGGGACGGCGACGACGTCGAGCCCCAGCCGGGCCGCGACGATCCGCGCCGTCTCGTGCGCGCGCACGAGGTCGGAGGAGTAGACGGCGGCGATCGGCTCGCCGGCCAGCTGCTCGGCGAGCTCCTCCGCCTGGGCGCGCCCGGTCTCGTTCAGAGGCCGGTCGGAGTGCCCCTGCCAGCGCCGCTCGAGGTTCCAGTCCGTCTCGCCGTGACGGGCGAGGATGATCCGCGTGGGCATCGCCGACTAACCTAGCGGCCCATGGACCTGGGCCTGCGCGGCAAGACCTGCATCGTCACCGGCTCGACCGGCGGCATCGGCCTCGAGACCGCGAGGCTGCTCGCCGCGGAGGGAGCGCGGGTCGTCACCAGCGGGCGGAGCGCCGCGCCCGGGGTGGGGGAGGAGCTGCACGTCCAGGCCGACCTGGCCCGACCCGGCGAGCCGGAGCGGCTGATCGAGGAGGCAGGCGCCGTCGACGTCCTCGTCAACAACGCCGGCGCCGCCTACCAGCGGGACTTCCTCGAGGTGACCGACGAGCAGTGGCAGGAGATGTGGGACGTGAACGTGATGAGCGCCGTGCGCGCGATCCGGGCGGTCGTCCCGGGGATGCGCGAGCGGGGCGGGGGAGCGATCGTGAACGTCTCCTCGACGGCGGGCAAGCGCCCCTCGACCGGGATGCCCGACTACTCCGTGGTCAAGGCGGCGCTGCTCTCGGTCTCGCGGCTCACCGCCGACCTCTATGCGAAGGACGGCATCCGCTGCAACGCGGTCACGCCCGGGCCGACAGCGACCGACGCCTGGCTCGGCGAGGGCGGGCTCGCCGATCAGCAGGCCGCGCGGACGGGCAAGAGCCGGGAGGAGGTGCTTGCGGCCGTCGGCGCCGGGCGCCCGCTCGGCCGCCTCGCCGAGCCGGAGGAGATCGCGGCGGTGATCGTCTTCCTGTGCTCGGACCGTGCCGGTTATGTAACGGGTGCGGCCTGGAGCGCGGACGGCGGCACCGTCCCGATCATCATCTAAGCTCGATCGATGCCGGAGCTGGCCGGACGAGTCGCCGACGCCTTCGAGGCGCGCATCCGAGAGCAGGAGGAGCAGTGGCTCTCGCCGCTCGCCGTGCGGTCGTACGACACCGGCGGTCGTCTCCGCGACGAGGAGCAGTGCCGGCTGCGCACTCCCTTCCAGCGCGACCGCGACCGCATCCTCCACTCGAAGCCGTTCCGCCGCCTGAAGGGGAAGACGCAGGTCTTCATCGACCCGGCCGGCGACCACTACCGGACGCGGATGACGCACACGCTCGAGACGACCGCCATCGCGCGCGGCGTCGCGCGCGCCCTGCGCCTGAACGAGGACCTGACGGAGGCCGTCGGCCTCGGCCACGACATGGGCCACACGCCGTTCGGCCACACCGGCGAGGGGGCGCTCGACGACTGCCTGCGCGAGCGCTTCGGCCGCCGCTTCCACCACAACGAGCAGTCGCTCCGGCTCGCGGAAGAGCTCAACCTCACCTCGAGGGTGAGGGACGGGATCCTCAACCACACCGGGGCGTCCGAGCCGGCCACGCTCGAGGGCCGGATCGTTCGCATCGTCGACCGCGTGGCGTACATCAACCACGACATCGACGACGCGATCCGGTTCGGGATCCTCGGCCCGGCGGAGCTGCCTCGGGACGAGATCGAGCTGCTCGGCGAGACCGGCTCCGCGCGCATCGACACGCTCGTCCACGACCTCGTCGAGACCTCGGAGCGGGAGGGGGACATCCGCCAGTCCCAGGAGGTCGGGGAGGCGATGTTGTCGCTGCGCTCCTTCATGTTCGAGCGCGTCTACCTCGGCCCGCACACCCGGCTGGAGCACGACCGCGCCCGCGAGGTCGTCCGCAGGATCTTCGACCACCTGATCGACCGAGGCGACGATGTCGACGAGGCCGTCGACTACCTGTCGGGGATGACCGACCGGTTCGCGCTGACCTACGTGGCGACGATCGGCTGATGGCGCGGATCAAGCAGGCGTCCGTCGAGGAGGTCAAGGCGGCCGCCGACATGCTCGCGGTCGTCTCGCCCCGGACGCAGCTCCGCAAGCAGGGCGGCCGCTACATGGGGCGCTGCCCGTTCCACGAGGACCGGACGCCGAGCTTCTCCGTCAACGCCCACGACAAGCTCTACTACTGCTTCGGCTGCGGCAAGGGCGGCGACCTGATCTCGTTCGTCCGCGAGACGGAGAACCTCGACTTCGCCGGCGCCGTCGAGTGGCTGGCCGAGCGCTTCAACGTCCGCCTCGAGTACGAGGAGACCTCGCCCCGCCAGGAGGAGGAGCGGCGCCGCCGCGAGCGCCTGCTCGAGCTGCTCGACACGGCGGCGTCCTTCTACGAGCGCTACCTCTGGGAGTCGCAGGCCGGCGGCTTCGCCCGCGACTACCTCACGGGCCGCGGGCTCGGCGAAGCCGCCTGCCGCGAGTTCCGCCTGGGGTTCGCGCTGGGCGGCGACGTGCTCGCGCGGAAGGCGGGTGAGAAGGAGTTCACGCCGGCGGAGCTCCAGGCGGCCGGGCTCGTCAACCGCGCCGGCCGCGACTACTTCCAGCAGCGGCTCCTCTTCCCGCTCACGGACGCCCGCGGCCGGGTGGTCGGCTTCCAGGCGCGCAAGCTCCGCGAGGACGACCCGCTGCGCGCCAAGTACGTGAACTCGCCTGAGGGCGAGCTCTTCCGCAAGGGCGACCTGCTGTACGGGCTGCACCTGGCGCGGAACGCGATCGCAAAGGCCGGTCGGGCTGTTGTCGTCGAAGGCAACACGGACGTGATCGCCCTCCGGCAGGCGGGCTTCGGGCCGGTGGTCGCGTCCATGGGCACGGCCCTCACGGAGCGACAGCTCGGCGAGCTCGGCCGGCTGACCCACGCGCTCGTCCTCTGCTTCGACGGGGACGCCGCGGGCGAGGCGGCCACGCTCCGGGGGATGGAGCTCGCCGCCGCCCGGGGGTTCGAGCTCAAGGTCGTGGCGATGCCGCCGGGGCTCGACCCGGCGGATGTGGCCGCCGACTTCGAGGCGCACCTCGGACGGGCCGAGCCCTACGCGATCTACCGCGTGCGCGTCGAGCTCGACCGTGCGCCGGACCGCAGCGCGGCCTACGAGCGCGCCAAGCAGGTGCTCGATGCATTACCGGATTCCCCGGAGCGGCAGGAGGCGTGGCGGCTCGCGAACGACCGACTCGACATGACGGTCCAGGTTCGCGCCGCGGTGCCCTCGACGAAGGCAGCGGTCTCTCCTCGGATGCTCGAGCTCGGCGACCGGCTCGAGCGCGGGGCGCTCGCCGGCGTCGTCGCGCACTCCGGGCTCGTGCGCGTGCTCGGCGAGCTCGGCCCGGATCACTTCGACTCGGAGCTCCACCGGCGCACGTGCGCGCATCTCCTCGATCCCGGGCAACCGGATTCCGAGCTCGTCGCATTCCTTGCCGAGCTCGACGCGCGCGCGGCCGCGGAGGGAATCGACGCCGACACGGCGGAGCAGTTCCTGCTGCGCTTGCGGGAGCGGAAGCTCAGACGCGAGCTCGAGACGGCGGACGAAGAGCGTCTGCCCGATCTCCAGCAGGCGCTCGCGAAGGTGCGGACGGCGTTCCGCGAATTCGCCTAGGCGCTGGCTACACTGCTCGGGCCGTTCCCCGGTAGCTCAATTGGCAGAGCATCCGGCTGTTAACCGGAGGGTTGTTGGTTCGAGTCCAACCCGGGGAGCTCTCCGTCTTGTCCTTTTTATCTCTTTGCCGCGCGCGCGCGTGCGCGCGGGTACCAGACCGTGACCGCTGGGTCAATGGGCCGATCGGCCTATTGAAACGCGATCGACCTGCTCCTAGAGTCAGGACTACCCCATCTGGGGGATGGGACTGGGACCCTTTAGGGGAGGGGACGTTTTGCAGGTTGCGGTGCCGCTTGAACCGCTGAGCTTGGCGGGCCTGAGAACGAGGGGTGTGCGCTACTGGATCGTGGCCTTGTGCCTCGGCGCGTTCCTGTCGGCGTACGTCAGCCCGATGATCCTCGCCCTCGGCAAGGGCGACCGTCCCACGTTCTCCCTCCCCAGGCTCGAGCTTGCAGTCCTCGGCTTCCCCGCCCTGAAGGTCCCCGACGTCGGGCTTCCCGCCAAGGCCCAGAAGCGTCCCGCCGTCTCGTCCACAGGCGCCTCGGCGCCCTCGACGGCCACGCCGGCCGCCGCATCCGAGCAGGCGCGGCGCACGGCCCAGCCGGTCCAGGTCGTCACCAGCACCTATGTCCTGACAGCGCCCGAGCGGCAGGCGCCCAAGCAGACAGCCGCCCCGGCCGATCCCTTCGCGAACGTCCCGGTGGTCGAGAGCTCCGTCGGAGCCCTCCCGCCCCAGACCCACCCCCTAATCGCGGCCGCCGCGCCGCCCGCGGGTGAAGAGGACAGTACGGCTCTGACCCAGGCGGAGCTCGACGCGGCTGTCGCCCAGGCCGCCGGCGAGTGGGGGGCGGACGTGAGCGGCCTCACCTTCACGGTCGCCGACCTCCCTGACCTTCTCCTCGGCGAGACGAGCGGCACGAGCATCACCGTCGACACGAACGCGGCGGGCTGGGGCTGGGCACAGATGGACCTCCTCACGGTGGTGCGGCACGAGATCGGCCACTACCTCGGCCACGACCACGGCGAGGGCGGCGTCATGTCCGAGACGCTCGCCGCCGGCGAGTCCCACCCCGTCCCGGCGCCGGAACCC
This sequence comes from Gaiellaceae bacterium, assembly GCA_040905885.1. Classification (GTDB taxonomy): domain Bacteria; phylum Actinomycetota; class Thermoleophilia; order Gaiellales; family Gaiellaceae; genus JACVRU01. The sequence continues at coordinate 7,479 of JBBDQR010000057.1, forward strand.
CCGGTGGTCAGCGCCCCGGCCTCGGTCGACCTCGGCTCCGCGAAGATCGGCACCAGCGCCTCGGCGACCGTGACCATCTCGAACGCCGGTTCGGTCGACGCGGAGATCACGGCGGTCTCCGTGACCAGTGGTTCGGCCTTCACGATCTCGGCGGCGTCCGTGCCGGCGACGATCGCGCCGTCCGTCTCGCTCGACATCGTCGTCTCCTTCGCGCCGACCTCGGCCGGCGCCGCGGCCGCCTTGCTCTCCATCGAGGGGAACATGGGCACGCTGACCGTCGACCTCTCCGGCCTCGGCACCGTCCCGCAGCTGATCGCGCCCGCGTCGGCCGACCTCGGCGACGTCATGATCGGCGCGACGGCGACCGAGACCATCGAGCTCGCCAACACCGGCGACGCCGGGCTGGCGATCTCCGACCTGACGATCGTCGGCGACGCCGGCGGCGACTTCGCGATCACGTCGCCCGTCCCCGCCACGATCGCTCCCGGCGGCTCGGCTTCGATTTCGGTTTCCATGAACCCGACCACGGCCGGCGTCAAGTCGGCCCGCCTCGTCGTCCTGAGCGACAACCCGGACGGCTACGTCGAGGTCACGCTAGGCGGGCGCGCGACCGCGTGGCTCGTCGGCGGCGGAACGGCCCGGGCGCCCCCGGTCGACGGTCTGGCGCTCGACCACACGCTCGTCTTCGGCGCAGGAACGGTCTCGCTCGTCCAGGGCGGGACCTCCGACACGATCTCGCTCGACGGGATCTCCCTGATCGAGATCCTCGGCGGGGCGCTCGACGACCGGCTCGTCATTGGCAGCAGCGGCGCCCTGCCCGTCGCGGTGCACTTCGACGGCGGCGCAGGCAACGACACGCTCGGCGGCGGGGCCTCCGACACGACCTGGACGGTCACCGGCGCCGGCAGCGGCTCGGCGACCAACGGGGCGACGTTCGCCAACGTCGAGAACCTCGTCGGCGCAGCCGACAACGAGGACACGTTCGTCGTCGAGGCGGGCGGCTCGATCGCCGGCGTTGACGGCGGCGACGGCGGCTTCGACTCGCTGATCCTCAACGGCAACGCGTCCAACGTCGCGATCTCGATCGTCAACGAGCACTCCGGAGCGATCACGCGCGACGGAGTGACGATCGCCTTCTCCGGCCTCGAGCCCGTGACCGTCGGCGGCGACGCCGCGAACACGACGATGACGCTGACGACGGGCGACGACACGGCGATCCTCGAGCTCGACCCGGGCGACTCGACGAAGCTGCGCGTTACGGGCAACTTCGAGACGACGTCGTTCACGATCCCGACGGCCTCGCTCATCGTCAACCTCAGCGACGGCAACGACCAGATCACGCTCAAGGCGCTCGGGACGTTCGGCAGCGGCGGCGCGACCCTGACCGTCAACGGCGGGATCGGCACGGACGAGGTCGTCTTCGAGACGAAGACCGGCGTCGGTACCTACACGTTCGACGGCGGAACCGGCACCGACTCGATCACGGCCCAGCGGAACGGGAACTTCGTCCTGACGAGCACGTCGCTGACCGCCGGCGGCCAGGCGATCACGCTCGGCTCGGTGGAGGCCGCCAACCTGACCGGCGGCTCCACGGCGAACACGTTCACCATCTCGAACTGGGCGACCAAGACCGCCACGGTCACGGGCGCCGGCGGCGCGGACGTCCACGTCCTCGGGAACAACTTCGGCACGGTCACGCTCTCCGGCTCCGCGGCCGGCGACAAGCTCGACTTCACCGGCCACTCGGGCTCGCTGACCGTCAACGCCGACCGCAGCCAGATCACCTCGTCCGACCTCAGCGTCCTCAACCAGTCCGCGACCCTCGCCGACCAGGCGACGGAGATCGACGTCTCCATTTCCGCGCTCGTCGACCTGAAGACGAAGCTCAACGAGATCCTGGACAAGCTCGAGGACTGGGTCGAAGGAGCCTCGGCCCTGGCCCACGCGATCCAGAACGTGCTGCCGCTGCTGAGCCCCGACGCCGAGGGCAGCCTCGACAAGATCCTGAAGCCCCTCGACGCGGTGGCGGCGTTCGTCGCCACGGCCAAGGCGGCGATCACCGCGGCCAGCCTTCCGAAGCTGAGCGACCTGATCACCGCGCTCAACGCCGCCGCGTACAGCGGCCTCTTCGCGGGCGTCACCTTCTCGACGAACTACCGCGGCACGGGCACGGAGAGCGCCACTCCGACCACCTCGGGCGCGCTCGAGGTCTTCGTCAAGGTCAACCGCCCCGAGACGACGGTGGCGAAGTCGATCCCGCTCAACCTCGGCTCGGTCGCCGAGAGCCTGGGGATCAGAATCGACGCCAATCCCGCGCTGGCCGGAGTCCAGGTCCCGAACGTCAGCGTCACGGGCAAGTTCGCCGCGTTGCTCGAGATCGGCACGACGACGGCCGCCGGCACGCCGACCGTCTTCCTCAGGCCCGGAGGCTTCCTCACGCTCGGCCTCGACGCGTCGCTGAACCTGTCCGGGCTGGCGATCGACGTGTCCTTCCTGCACACGACGGTCACGGTCGGGACGCTCTCGCTGACGGGCTCGGTCAAGGTGACGCTGACCGACCTGACGCTGACGGACGGGCGGATCACGGCGGCGGACTTCACCACCGGCCCGCTCTCGGCCCTCTTCGTCGTCACCGAGCCGTCGCCGACTGCGTTCAACGCGACGATCACGGCCACGGCCTCCGCGGGCGTCCGGGTCGTAGACACGAGCACCCTGCCGCTCGGCACCGCGACGTTCGGCGCGAGCATCACCGGCAGCATCTTCGGCAGCTCGACCGAGCCGGCCAAGGTCAACGTCACGTTCACGGCTCAGCCGTCGACGACGGTCATCAACCTGCTCGACAGCTTCAACAACGCCGGGCCGAACGAGATCATCTCGATGCTCCAGGCCGTCGCGAACGCGTTCACGGCGCTCGCCGGCAGCGCAATCCTCCAGACGGAGATCCCGTTCACGGGCAAGAAGCTCGGCGACGTCCTCGCCTACGGCACGGCGTTCAAGGAGCGGATCCTCGACCCGCTGTTCAAGAGCGGCGACCTCCTGCGGCCCGACGACGACGGCGACGGCGACATCGACCTCGAGGACCTCAACTTCTCGAGCATCCAGAGCCTCCTCACGCTGATCGACACCGCCCTGGGGCTGCCGGGCACGCTCGAGGCGTCCTACAACCCGATCAACAAGGAGCTGAAGTTCACCTTCAACTTCAGCAAGTCCCTCGGCTTCGGCGAGGTGAAGGCGGTCGAGACGCGTCAGGGCGGGGGCGGCAACGACGAGCAGCAGACCCTGACCGTCAACGGCGTCGCCACGCCGGGCGTCGTCGAGATCGGCGACACCTTCCGCCTCGCCTTCCCGGACGCCAACGGAGCGCTCCAGTTCACGACCCCGATCTTGCTCGGCGCCACGGCAAACACCGTCGAGCTCGCGCTCGAGGCCCTCTCGATGTTCGCGCCCGCCGACATCGCCGTGTCGAGCGGCGGCACCAACGTCTACGTCGTCACCTTCCAGGGCGCCTACGCGAACACGAACGTCGGAATGCTCACGACGGACGCGGTCGACCTCGCCGGCGCGTTCTCGCTCAACTTCGGCGCGTCGCTCGGCGACCTCGCAGGGATCAGCACCAGCGGCTCGTTCACGATCCTCGCGGCCCTCTCGGCGGCGATGACGTTCGGGATCAACCTGAGTGCCAGCCAGGCGATCGAGATCACGCCGGGCGTCTACACGCCGGCGATCGGCCTCACCGTCGAGCTGCCGGCGGGCGCGACCAACAACACGATCCAGATCATCACGCTCTCGAACGTCAACGGCGGCACGTACGACCTGGCGCTCGACCTGAACAACGACGGGACGATCACCGCCGGCACCGAGCTGATCACGGTCGGCATCAACCAGACCGCCCTCGGCCTCCAGGTGCAGCTGAACGCTCTCACCGGCGTCAGCACGACCGTTCAGCGCTCGGTCTTCGGCAACCACAAGATCTACACCGTCACGTTCACCACGCCGGTGAGCCCGCCGCGGATGGTCGCCGACCCGACGAACCTCACGGGCCCCTCGACGAACGGGAAGCTGACCGGCAACGCGAGCTTCACCGTCTCGGTCGTCCACTCCGACATCCAGGTCTCGGACGGGGTCAACCTGCTCCAGACGATCACCGGCTCGACCGCGATCAACGCGTTGAGTGTCACGGTCAACTCGGCCGTCACGGCGGCGAACACCTCGCTGGCCGATCTCGGAGTCGATGTCGCAGCGGCCGTCAACGCCGCGCTGGCCTCCAACGGCCACACGACCGGGTGGCTGCTCACGTCCGGCGACGCGAAGACCCTCTCGACCGGCGCCGTCGGCGCGGGCGCAAACTCGCTGGCCGCGCACACGCCGCTCACCAGCACGAAGGCCGACGTCCCGTTCACGATCGTGCTGAGGCTGAGCGGCGGCACGAGCGAGCGGAAGATCACCGCGCGCATCCGCGCGGTCGACCTGCTCGACACGACCGTCCCCAACGGCAGCCTCTTCAACGCCGACGGGACGCTGTCGACGGAGCTGACCGGCACCTTCACCGCTGCCACGCTGGCGGCGAAGCTCCAGACCGCGATCGCGGACGCGCTCTCGAACGCCGGCGTCAGCGGCTTCACCTTCACGGTCACGGTCGACAGCAGCAAGCTCAAGCTCACCGTCAGCGCGGTCCCGGCGACCGGCGACACGATGGAGCTGCAGTTCGTGCCGGCCGTCCAGGTGGACGCGGGCGGCGGGCGCGTCTCGGTCTCGAGCCCGCCGGTGACGATGAGCACGCACACGCTGCGCCCGGGCGTCACGGTCGGCCGGATCGCGCAGGTGTCGACGACCGGAGGCTTCTCGAGCGTCGCCTACCAGGAACTCGGGCTCCTGAGCGCGCCGACGAACCTCGACGGCTCCACCGCCGCCGAGATCAAGTTCACGATGGTCGTCAACGGGACGCCCGTCCCGGTCTCGCTCGCGGCCGGCGCCCACGGCGGCACGCTCGACGGCCTCGTCACCGCTCTCAACGGCGCGATCTCGACCGCCCTCGGCGCGGCGAGCCTCGCGATGAACCTCGTCACGGCGGCGCGCATCGACTCGCTCGGCAACCGGGTCAAGCTCGTCTCGCTGGCCGGCTCGGTCTCGTCCTTCGCGCTCCAGATTCCGCTCGACCTGGACGCGGTCACGGCGGGCATCCAGCTGAACGGTGCGATCACGGAGCTCGGGTTCGCCTCCGGGCCCGGCGAGACGCGCCGCGCGCTCGCGACCGAGTTCTTCCTCGAGAACGCCTCGCTCACCGGCACGTTCAAGCTCTACGTCCCGAGCGTGACCCTGACCGCGACGCTCGGCTTCCTCTCGCTCTCCGCGACGGGCAGCGGCATCCTGCCGCTCAGCGGCGACCTGGACGAGCTCCTCTCGGCGACCGTGAGCCTCGCCCTGAAGAACCCGACGTCGGTCTCGGTCAACCCGAACCGCGTCAACCTGACGCAGGTCGCCAACGCGCTGCGCCAGGGCTTCTTCCTCTTCGACCCGACCCAGGCCGGCGGCACCGACCTGGTGCCGACCACCGGCATCATCTCCGGCCTCCTCGGCGGCGGCTTCGGCGTCGAGGTCCAGTTCGCCCCGGGCGGCGCCCTCTCCGGCCTCGCGGGCACGCTCAACGCCTTCCTCAAGGTCAGCGCCTCGAGCCCGGACTGGCTCCTGTCCCCGCCGACGTTCTCCGACCCGCTCGGCTTCGGCGCGGCGGTTCGGGCACTCACCGCGTCGGCGACGACCCTCGGCACGGCGACTCCCTCGACCGGCGTGCTGGCCGAGGACGTCCGGTTCGTCATCTCGCAGGGCGCGTTCGAGGCGGTCGGCTTCGTCCGCGCCGCCGACACGTCCGCCTTCACGACCCGCGCCCAGCTGCAGGCCGCCCTCCAGGGCGCCGTCAACGCCGCGCTGGCGCGCCTCGTCTCCGCGGGCGGCAGCGGCGGCACGATCACGGTCGGGCTCGACGGCAGCGGCAACGTCACGCTCACCGAGCCCACTGGCACGGCCGGGCTGGGTGTCCGCGGCAACCTCTTCCACGTCGACTTCAACGGCCCGGACGTCGCGTCGATCCTCGACCGCTTCCGGAACCTCAGCTTCACCGACGTGATCCAGGGCCTGCAGATGCTGATCGACTTCCTGCGGAGCATGCAGGGCACGGGCGGCGCCGGCGGCGCGATCGCATCGGTGCTCGACACGAAGCTGCCGCTGATCGACCGCAGCGTCTCCGAGCTCGTCGACCTCGCCGCAGCGCTCGGCGGCCGGCTCGACGCGATCATGGCCAACCCGAGCGGGTCGATCCAGGCCCTCGAAGCGCAGCTCAGGGCCGCGCTCGGCATTCCCACCGGTCCGCCCATCCTGTCCTTCAACGTTGGGACCGGAACTCTCAACTTCGACTTCTCCTACGGCACGAGCGTCGCGATCTCACGGCCGTTCAGCCTCAGCCTCGCGGACGCCGGCCTCCCCGCATTCCTCAGCAGCATCGTCGGCGTCAGCGCCTCCGGCACGCTCAACGCGAGCGCCTCCCTGACGCTCGACCTCAAGCTCGGGCTCGACCTCGAGGGCACCGACAAGGGCTTCTTCATCAAGACCGGCTCGACGGGCACGAAGCTCGTCGCCACCGCCTCCGCGAGCGGCTCGAACCTCGAGTTCGAGGCCCGCCTCGGCCCGTTCGGCCTCTTCGTCAAGAACGGCTCGGCGAGCGCGGGCGCCTCGATCGAGATCAAGCTGAACAACGCCGGCAGCAACACGGGCCACGCCGACCGCCTCTACATCTTCACGACGCTGCCCGGGAGCACGGCGACGAGCGACCTCGGCCACCTCGGCGACTTCGTCAGCGTCGGCGACTTCACGACGACCGGCAGCATCGTCGTCACTCAGACCGGGCCGGGCGGCTCCTTCGCGGGCGCCACGCTGCCGCTCTTCATCGGCACCGCGGACGCCAACGTGCCGCTCGACTTCGGCACCGCGACCCCGGGCGGCCCCGACGGCGCGGCGACGCCGGGCTGGCCGACGGGCCCGGACAACGCGCTCCGCGTCCGGATCGACCTGATCGGGTTCCTCGTCCCGGGCGGCCCCACCGGCTTCTCGTTCCAGCTCCCGGACTTCAACTTCGACAACTTCGAGCTGCCGGGCCTCTTCGCGCTGCTCAGCGACCCGGCCGTGATCATCGACGGCCTCGACCGCCTGCTGCTCATCCTCCAGGACGCGCTCAGCGGCCAGATCTTCGGGCAGAAGCTCCCGTTCGTCGGCGACCTGCTCAAGGACAACCCGGCGGCGAAGGTGCTGCTCGACATCCGCGAGAAGCTGCTCCAGCCGCTGGCGAACACGCTGCGGCAGAACAACGCGACGCTGGCGACGCTCGTCGGCCTGATCCAGCAGCAGATCGTCGCCGTCCTCGGCCCCGGCGGCCCGGTGGGGACGGCCCTCGGGCTGGCGCAGGGCCTGATCAAGGACCGGGTCGGCAGCGCCCCCGGCATCGGGATCGACGACATCTTCCAGTCGGGCGTCAACCCGGCGAACCCGCTCGACCCGACGCAGTTCCTCCAGTTCGACTTCGACCTCGAGTGGTCGAAGACGATCACGGCGGCCCCGATCAAGTTTGATCTCGGCATCCCGGTGCTCGGGATCGAGGGCGAGCTCCAGCCGAACGTCACGATCAACTTCCAGCTCCACTTCGGCTTCGGCGTCAACGTCAACGACGGCCTCTACTTCGTCACCGACGCCGATCCGGAGCTGCAGCTGGGCATCTCGATCGGCTTCTCGGCCGTCAGCTGCCCCGCGGGCACGGTCACGCGCGCCAACGTGAACGGCCGACTGCTCTTCCTGGCGCTCAAGATCAAGGACGGCGTCGACCTCGACAACGTCGGCGGCGTCGAGGTCAACTGCGGCAACGTCACCGACCCGAAGACGGAGGAGCTGAGCAAGCTCTTCCTGACCGGCAGCGTCGACATCGCCGACCCGAACAACGACGGCAGGCTGACGCTGGCCGAGATGGTGTCCGGCTCGTTCCGCGACATCGTCAAGCCGAACCTGATCGGCGGCGCGGTCCTCCGCACCGAGATCACGGTCGACTTCAGCACGCTCAGCCCCGAGGTCGCCAGGGCGCTCCCGAAGGTCACGGCGGCGCTGCTGATCGACTTCGTGCTCACGGTCAACCCGAGCGTCGGCTTCCAGGTCGGCGCGCCGGGTGTCGCGATCGCCGACATCAAGCTCGACCTCGGAGAGTTCATCTCCAAGTTCGCCGCTCCGATCCTCAACGGGATCAAGGAGGTGCTCGACCCGCTCGAGTGGCTGATCGGGCCGGACGGCTTCCTCAACAAGCGCATCCCGCTGCTCTCCGACCTCGCCGGCCGGACGATCACGGGCAAGGACCTCGTCCTCCTCTTCGACCAGGAGCACGGGCCGTCCGTCGTCGCCTTCCTCGACTTCGTCGAGGGCCTCTACAACCTGATCAACCTGGTCAACCGGGCGGCGGCCGAGGGGAACCTGCAGATCAACTTCGGCGACCTCGTCCTCTCGAACCAGTCGTACTACTCGACGGGCTTCCCGATCATCAACCAGACGATCGGCTTCTCGCTCCCGGGCGGGATCACCGACCTGCGCCGCGCGCCGTCGCTCTCGAACGGCTCGCTCCTCAACATCCCGTCCGACCCGTTCGCCTCGGCGCCCCTCGCGCCGGCGCAGCAGTCGTTCACCTCGGGCGTCAAGCAGCCCGGCGGCTTCCGCTTCCTGCTGCTGGAGCCCGAGAACCTCCTCGGCCTCTTCATGGGCAAGCCGGTCAAGATCTTCGAGGTCGACTTCCCGGTGCTCGGGTTCGACTTCTTCTACCGGCAGGAGTTCCCGATCATCGGCCCGCTCGTGGGCACCTTCGCGGGCGGCGTCGGCGCCCAGCTGAAGATGGGCTTCGGCTACGACACGCTCGGGATCCAGAACTTCATCCAGAGCGGCAACCCGGGCGCGCTGCTCGACGGCTTCTACCTGATCGACTACCCGGAGCCCGAGGCGACGCTGACCGCGACCATCGCCGTCGGCGCCGCGCTGTCGATCGTCGTCGCGAAGGTCGGCGTCGAGGGCGGGATCCAGGCGACGATCAACTTCGACCTCGCCGACCTCGACGGCGACGGGCGCGTCCGCTTCAAGGAGCTGGCGGAGAACCTGATCGCGAACGACTTCAACCCGCTCGCGATCTTCGACATCAGCGGCTACCTGGAGTTCTTCCTCCGCGCCTACATCGAGATCAACCTCTTCATCACGAAGATCACGTTCTCGTTCGAGTTCGCCCGGCTGCGGCTCTTCGAGTTCAACATCGACTTCAACCGGCCGGCGATCGTGGCGAACCTCTCCGGCGGCACGCTGACCCTGCACGTCGGCCCGAGCGCCGGGCAGCGCCTGAACGGCAACACCAGCGACATCGGCGAGACGATCTTCGTCAAGAGCGACGCCTCGAACATCTACGTCTGGTCGGATCAGTTCGACCGGCCGGAGGCGGCGGCGATGTCGTTCCCGATCTCGGCCGTGACGAAGCTCTTCGCGGACGGCGGCGCCGGCAACGACACGATCAACCTCTCGGGCGTGACCAGCTCGGCCTGCGCGATCGTCTTCGAGATTCGCGGCGGCGCGGGCGACGACACGCTCACCGGCGGCGCCGGCGGCGACCAGCTCTTCGGCGACGACGGCGTCGACACGCTCAACGGCGGCGGCGGCGCCGACGTGCTCCGCGGCGGCAACGGCAACGACATCATCAACGGCGGCACCGGTGACGACGAGCTGTTCGGCGACGCCGGCAACGACACGCTCAACGGCGAGGGCGACAACGACCAGCTCCAGGGCGGCGCGGGCGACGACACGTACGTCCGCAGCGCCGGCAACGACACCTACGAGCTGTTCGACTTCGGCAGCGACGAGAACATCACGGGCACGGGCCCGGGCGCGGACACCCTCGACTTCACGGGCATGGCCGTGAACCTCGTGCTCTTCCTGACGACGACGACCATCGACGTCGGCTGGCAGCAGATCGGCGGCACCGCGGGCACGGCGATCGCCCACTACGAGCACCGGTTGCACGTGCTGAACGCGACCGACATCACCCTGATCAAGGGCGGCAGCTTCGTCGACACCTTCCACGTCACCGGCACCGCCAACGCGATCACGCTCAACGGCGGCAAGGGCAACGACGTCTACAACTTCTACACGGGCTCGAGCGCGATCACGGCCACGGTCACCGACACGGGCGATCCGTGGAACTCCGGCGACCTGATCCAGGTGATCGACGACGGCTCGCCGATCGACGACACGATCACGATCACGAGCACGACGCTGACGATCAACTCGGGCGCGACGCAGGTCGTCACCTACACCTCGCCGGCCGCGACCGACAACGTCCTCTCGATCAGGATCGACAGCAGGGGCGGCAACGACCTCGTCACGGTGTCGAGCACCTCCGAGAACGTGCCGGTGCGGATCGAGACCGGCTCCGGCAACGACAAGGTCGTCGTCGGCGGCACGACGGTGAACAACATCGCGGGCCTCTCGCGCCCGGGCCTGAACGCGCCGTTCGGCGTCGGCCCGCTCGTGGTCATCGGCGGCTCCGGCACCGACGTGCTCGTGATCGACGACGACGGCGACGGCGCCGGCGACACCGGCACGCTGACCGCGTTCAAGGAGCAGCGTGCCGGCGTCACCAACCCGGTCGAGGTCGGCGTGGTCAGCGGCTTCGGGATGACCCTCAAGGAGGGCCTGTCCACCGGCGACGGCCGCGTCGAGTTCGAGGGCATGGAGATCGTCGAGCTGAAGCTCGGCAGCGGCGCGGACACCGTCTGGATCGGGGGCGACGCGCTCTTCGGCACCGACCTCGGCGACCTGCCGCAGAACCGCCAGGACGTCGTCACCGAGTTCGTCCACTCGCCGAACGCGATGAAGGCCGTGCTGACCGGCGGCGGCGCCGACGACGTTCGCGTCATCTCGACCGCGCTGATTCCGAATCGCGACACCTTCAGCTCCGGGCTCAACCTCGTCAGCACCGGCGGCGCCAACCTCAGCCAGACGCTGACGATCGACGGCGCCGCGCGCGGCCACGGCTACTTCACGCTCAGGCTCCGCTACGAGGAGACCGCGCCGATCCCGCTGAACGCGACCGCCGCGCAGATCGAGGCCGCTCTCGACAAGCTGCTGCTCGTCGGCAACGCCTCCAACGTCTCGGTCAGCGGCAGCGGCCCGTTCACGATCACCTTCTCCGCGACGCTCGTCAGCGTCGAGCAGCTCGTCGCCCGGCTGATCCCGCTGCTCGTCAACACGCAGGGCGGCGTGGACGAGATCCGCGCGCAGGCGATCTACGAGGAGACCGTCCTCCAGGGCGGCACCGAGAGCGACCACGTCTGGGTGAACGTGAACGCGACCACCGGCGCTCCGCTGACCTACGCCGAGATCGTGCCGGACGTCCTGGTCTCCACGACGCAGGGCGGCAGCGGCAGCCAGAACGAGATCCAGCAGATCGTCCTCCAGGACGTCACCGGCGGGACGTTCACGCTCTCGCAGGGCGCCTCGACGACCGCGCCGATCGCCTGGGACGCGCCGGCGGCGACCGTCCGCAAGGCGCTCGAGGCGTTCCTCGGGCCGGGCAACGTCAAGGTCGCCCGGACCGCCCCGAACACGTACCTGGTCGAGTTCGTCGAGGACGAGGGGAACACGAATCAGCCGCAGCTGACGGCGAATGCGACCGGGCTCCGCTCGAACGGCGTCCACGCGATCGTCACGGTCGACGGCCAGGCCGCGAGCGACCTCTACGACGTCTACCTGATCGGCCAGGACACGGACTCGCTCGTCAACGTCTTCGACACGGGCGGCAGCGGCACCGACCAGCTCGTCGTCTACGGCACGAACGAGACGTTCACGCCCGACACGTTCCTGCTCCGCGCCTCGACGTCCGACAAGGGCCTCGCCTTCATCGCGCTGATCAACGCGCCGGACCCGTTCGCCGTGCAGCCCGGCGACCCCGTCGAGCGCGTGAACTACAACCTCAACCTCGAGCTGATCACGGTCGAGGGCCGCGACGGCGACGACAGCTTCTACGTCGACGACACCCGCGCCCAGATCGTCATCAACGCCGGCAAGGGCAACGACTTCTTCCAGTTCGGCCAGCTCTACCAGTCGCGGCGCACGCCCGCGCTCGCCGGCGTCGCGGCCGAGGACGTCTTCGCGACGATCGAGACGACGCGCGGCTGGCTCTCGAACGGCGTCTCGAACCCGCTGACGGCGAACGGCGACGACGGCGAAGACCTGATGATCGTCTTCCACAACATCGCCACGCTGACGCTCAGGGGCGGCGCCGACGACGACACGTTCATCGTCCAGGCGTTCGCGCTCGTCGGCTCGCAGAACCCGATCCGCGGGCTCACCGACCTGGCGGGCGACGCCGGCGCCGACTTCGTCATGTACGCCGTCAACGCGCCGGTCAAGATCGACGGCGGCGACGGCTTCGACACGGTCATCGTCATCGGCACCGAGTTCCCCGACGACTTCGTCATCACGAAGAACGGCGTCTTCGGCGCGGGCCTGAACGTCACCTTCACGAACATCGAGTTCCTCGAGGTCGACGGCGCCGAGGGCGACGACCGCTTCTTCATCCTCAGCACGGGGATCGGCTTCACGACGATCATCACCGGCGGACTCGGCACCGACCTCTTCAGCGTCCAGGGCCCGACGCCCGCGAACGGCGTCATCTCGAACGACCTGCTCGGCCACAGCGGCATCGTCACGCACAGCGTCGAGGGCACCCTCGCCGAGTCCGAGTGGTCGGGCCTGAAGGTCGTCGGCGTCGCGGCGAACGTCCAGGACAACGACGAGCCCTCCGTGATCGTCACGCAGTCCGGCGGCTACTCGCAGGTGATCCAGGGCGCGTCGCTGACCGAGCTGGCCCAGGGCTTCGACACCTTCACCGTCGTCCTCGGCCGGCCGACGATGCTCGGCGAGACCGTGCGGATCAACGTCACGCCGGTGCCGGGGCTCGTCTTCCTCGACGCAGCCTTGAGCGAGCTCCGCCTGCCCGGCGGCGAGCCGGACGGAGTGCAGCTCGACTTCACGAGCGCGAACTGGTGGATCCCGAAGATCGTCCGCTTCAAGATCGACGACTCGTTCGCGGGCGAGATGCCGGACGCCGCCGACATCCAGATGAGCGTCGTCGTCGCCCTGGCCTTCACCGACCCGATCGTCGAGGGCGGCACGATCACCGGCACCGTCCAGACCGCCGGCAGCTTCGCAGGGAGCAACGCGGCGTGCACGGCCGTCGGCGGCAACGCCTGCGCCACGATGACGACCGGCGACGCGACCTTCCCGACCATCTCCGCCGGCCTGCCCGAGGGCATCCGCGGCGCGCAGCTGAAGATCACCGGCGGCGACGACGAGGCGGCCGGCCAGGTGCGGCTGATCCTCGCGAACACGAGCAACTCGCTCACGCTGCACGCGCCGTGGTCGGTCGAGCCCTCGCCGGGCGCGCTCTTCGAGGTCAGCCTCTTCTCGGCCGTCAAGCTGCCGACCGTCCACGTCCGCCTCTACAGCGCCGACCGGCCGGAGATCGTCCTCGACGAGTCGCAGGGCGGCACCTCCGTTGCCGAGGGCGCCGGCGCGACGGGCGACGACACGATCCGCGTCCGGCTCTCCTCGCCGCTGACGGCCGGCCAGTCCGTGACCGTCGCGCTCGGCGGCGGCGGCCAGCTCACCTTCTGGGACGGCGTCACGCAGGTCACGTCGCTCACGTTCACGAGCGCCAACTGGAACGCCCTGAAGACGCTCACGGTCAAGGCGACCGACGACAGCGTCGTCGAGGGCTTCCACAAGGCCGACCTGCTCCTCAGCGTGACGGGCCAGGTCGGGACGAGCTCGTATACGGGCGTCACCGCGCTGACGGTCGTCGACCTCGCCGACAACGACTGGCCGGGCGTCCGGGTGCTCGAGTCGAACGGCTCGACGAACGTGATCGAGTTCGACGCCGTCAACCACGGCGTCGACGAGGCGACCGCCGTCGCGGCCGGCTTCCCGAAGAGCGACTCGTACCAGATCGTCCTGACCAAGGCGCCGCTCGCCACCGACCCGGTGACGATCACCGTCCGCGCCGAGCCGACGCGCACCACGCGCACCGGCGGCATCCGCTCCTTCATCGAGCAGGTGAGGGTCTGCGTGATCGGGCCGGGCGTGACTTGCACCTCGGATGCCGAGTTCGCCTTCACGAAGGACGTCGTCTTCGACTCCACCAACTGGAGCACGCCGCGTACGGTCGTCCTGCGCGCGGTCGACGACGCCCGCGTCGACGGCATGGACACGCAGGTGTTCGCGCCGCAGCTCGACCTGCTGAACAACATCCAGGGGCCGCTGTTCATCCGCGGCGGCCTGGGCGAGGACCGCACCGGGCTCTTCGAGCGCGAGCCGGTCATGCTGCCCGGCGAGTTCAACCGGCGGCCGTCGATGGGCGACGTGATCACGGCGACCGAGGCGAGCGGCCCGACGCCGGCGACGATCACGATCGACCCGAGCACCCTCAAGCAGGTCGTCGCGACGACGACGGAGGAGGGCACCGTCTCGACCTTCGAGACGCAGGAGATCGAGATCCGCGCGACCGGCGGGACGTTCCGGCTCTCCTACGACGGAGGCGCGACCTGGAGCACGCCGCTGGCCCACAACGCCTCGGCCCTCGACGTCGAGCTGGCGCTCGAGGCCCTCGCCACCGGCGACGTCAAGGTCTCCCAGAACTCGAGCGTCTACACGGTCATCTGGAAGGTCACGGGCGACAAGGCGCAGCTCACCGCCGACGCGGCCGCCCTGAAGCCGCTCGTCCCGGCGGACCTCGTCGACTTCACGCTCCAGATCACCGACGGCACGGCGAAGAACAAGATCCGCATCATCAAGACCGCCGTCGCGTCCGGCCCGAACTGGCTGCTCACGCTCGACAAGCCGTGGTTCAGCCCCTTCACCGGCGACGCCTCCGTGCCCGACGCGACGAGCGAGTTCGCGATCTTCGTGACGAACCCGAACCTGCTCGTCAAGGAGGAGACGCAGGCCGACATCCTCTGGGTCAGCGACGCCGACAACCCGGGCTCCTTCAACGATCCGGCGCTGACCCCGAACCCGTTCGGGATCGGCCGGCTGTTCTTCGACGAGACCCGCTTCGGCCCCAAGGCCAGGACCAGCACCTTCACCAACGGCGGCGTCGGCGGCGCGGACGAGGTGCAGCGGCTCCAGATCGTCAACGGGCAGTCGGGCACCTTCACCCTGCGCTTCGGCACCGAGGTGACGGGCCCGCTGGATTGGGACGCCACCGCCGGGGAGATCCAGTCGGCCCTCGAGGCGCTCGCGAATGTCGGCGCCGGCGACGTGACGGTCGTCTTCGACTCCGGCCTCGAGCAGTTCGTGCTCACCTTCGTCGGCGCCCTCGGCGGCACCGACCAGCCGCTGCTCAAGGCCGACACGGCGCTCCTCGTCGGCGGCGACGAGCTGAACAAGATGCGCCTCGTCGGCTACGGGATGGGCGGCGACCGCACCATCGGCGGCGCCCCGCAGCCCGGCGGGATCACGTTCGAGGAGATCGACGACCTGCGGATCGACCTCGGCGTCGGCAACAACGAGCTCACGATCGACGACACGCACGTCGGCAAGACCGTCGTCAACACCGGCCGCGGCAACGACGTCGTCTACGTCAAGACGATCTCCGGCCACACGTACGTCAACCTCGGCGCCGGCACCGACAACATCACGGTGACGAGCGACACGTCGAAGCTGAACCAGATCCTCGGGCTCCTGACGGTCAGCGGCGACACGCCGCGCGCCGACGTGCTCACCCTCGCCAAGGGCTCGCCGGCCGACCTCGCCGCCGCCGTGAACGCGGTCGACGAGATCCAGCAGGTGACGATCGACGCCACCGGCGGCACCTACACGCTCTCGCTCGGCGGCTACACGACCGCGCCGATCGCCTACAACGCGAGCGCGCTGGCCGTGAAGAACGCGCTCGAGGCGCTGACGAGCATCGGCGTCGGCAACGTCAAGGTCAGCAAGGCCGGCTCGGCCTACCGGATCACCTTCATCGGCTCCCTCGCCGGCACCGACGTCGCCCTGCTCGCCGCGAACAGCTCGGGCCTCACCAACGGCGCCGGCGTGAGCGACACGATGACGATCAACGACACGGCGACCACGGCCGACACGTGGGCGCTGCTGACCTCCTCGGCGCTGACCGGCCTGAGCCTGCCGGGCCCGAACGAGATCCAGCAGCTCGTGATCGACGCGACCGGCGGCACCTTCACCGTCTCCTTCGGCGCCGCGACGACCGCGCCGCTCTCGTGGATCGTCTCGGCGGCCGATCTCCAGCTCGCGCTCGAGGGCCTGACGGGGATCGGCACCGGCAACGTCGCCGTGACGAAGAACGACGACGTCTACGTGATCCGCTTCCAGGGCGCGCTGTCGAACAGCGACGTAAACCAGCTGACCGCCGACGGCTCAGGCCTCTCGAAGGCCGTCGAGCAGCTGGGCGGCGCGGTCACCACCGGCGCCGGCACGGCCTCCATGTCGACCAGGCGCAGCGGCGGCGGCACCGCGGCGATCAACAACGTGCAGGTGCTGACCGTGGACGCCACCGGCGGCGTCTACAGGCTCACGTTCGCCGGCGGCACGCTCAACAGCGGGGACATCCCGTTCGACGCGAGCGCCGAGGTCGTACGGCAGGCGCTGCAGGACGCGATCGCGCAGGGCGACGTGTTCGCGGAGCTGAAGTTCGACGTCACCGTCGAGCGCTACGAGAACGTCTACCTGATCGGCTTCCAGGGCAACTTCCGGAGCATCAACGACGGGCCCGGCATCGACTTCCTCGTCGCCCACACGCCGGTGCTGGCGGGCACGGTCTCGATCCAGACCCGGATGGACGGGATCAACTACTACGGGATCGAGACGCTGAACATCCTCACCGGCTCCGGCGCCGAGGTCTTCAACGTCCAGGGCACGACCCCCGGCTCGGGCGGCTTCGCGCTCGGCGGCGGGATCGCGGTCACGAACGTCAGCCTCAACAACGGCGACGACCGCGTCTTCGCCTCGTCGAACGCCGACCTCGACCGCGTCTCCTGGCTCGGCTTCGACTTCCTGACCGGCAACCTGGACGACTTCCGCGGCGCGCTCAACCTCGACCTCGGCCTCGGCCGGCACCGGCTGTTCATCTCCGACGAGGCGGCGACCGTCGGCGACACGAGCGTGCGCATCTCCGACAGCGCGCCGATGGGCGCGACGGGTCTCTCGCCGAGCGCCGAGATCTGGATCACGGGCCTGGCGCCGCGCGGGATCTCGTACAAGGTCGCGATGAGCGGCAACCTCCACGACGGCGTCGTCTACTGGTCGGGCTTCGGCGACGACACGATCTTGATCGACGGCACGCACCGGCGGATGGGGCAGCGGACGACGACCCTGCTCAACACGGGCCTCGGCAACGACGACGTGACCGTGACGCTGACCGAAATGCAGGACGGGTTCTTCACCCTCTTCACCTCCGGCGGCTCGGCCACGGACGACCCGCTGCCGATCGCCGACGCGGCGCCCGACGACGACATCGTCGACGCCTCGGGCTCGTCGCTGCCGCTCGTGATCATCGGCGGCTTCGGCAACGACATCATCGTCGGCGGCACCAACCGCGACGTGATCTTCGGCGACTTCGGCCGCATCCAGTACATCGACCCGGTGAGCGGCGCGATCGTCGCCACGCACGGCTTCGGCGGCCGCGGCGACCTGATCTCGAGCCTCGCGGTCGACCCGCGCTGGCTGATCTCGCGCCACCTCGAGCTCGGCGCCTCGGACGTCCTCCAGGGCAACGCCGGCGAGGACGTCCTGATCGGCGGCGCCGGCTCGACGGGCTTCCCGGGCATCGGCGGCTACCACGACTACATCGACGGCGACGCGGGCGACGACCTGATCTTCGGCGACGCGGTCGAGCTCTTCCGCCGCGACGTGAGCCCGATGGTCCAGACCAACATCACCGACCCGCGCTTCCAGTCGCTGAGCGGCATCCGGCTCTACACCCGCACCGACCTCGACCCGATGCCCGTCGACGGCGACAACAGCGGCGCTGCGCTGATCCAGAACCTGGCGCAGAACTATCGCGACACGGGCGCCGCTCCGACGTGGGCCGAGTACGTGATCGTCAACCTCTTCCACTCGGCCGCGATCGAGGCCTCGGCCACCAACAGCTTCGGCAACGACTACATCGCGGGCGGCGCCAACGACGACGTCATCTTCGCGCAGCTGGGCAACGACGTCGTCCAGGGCGACGGCGCGATCGAGGGTGCGCTCGCCAACGATCCGGTCTACGCCTACCGCGTCGCTGCGCCGGACATCGCGCTGACGCCGAGCCTCACCGTGACGTCGATCGGCACGCTCGCGATCCGCGCCTCGTTCGAGGCCGCGACCGACGGCGACGACTACATCGAGGCCGGCGGCGGCGACGACGTGGTCTTCGGCGGCCTCGGCCAGGACGACATCGTCGGCGGCAGCAGCGGGCTCTACACGCTGACGAACAGCACCCTGCGGCCGGACGGCAGCGACCTCATCTTCGGCGGCTCGGGCGAGCGGATCGACCGCAACCACGACGCGGCGGGCGCGTTCGCGAACGTGCACTCCCGCGACGCGGACACGATCGTCGGCGACAACGCCAACATCTACCGGATCGTCGGCATCAACAGCTCCGACGCCGGCGCGCTCGGCACGATCCGCTTCGCCTACGACAACTACGCCGGCCGCGGGATCGTCGTCCGCGCGGTCACGCTTCTCGACTACACGCCGGGCGGCCCGTCGTTCCTCCCCTCGGCGGCCGGCGACATCGGCGGCGCCGACGAGATCCACGGCGAGTCCGGCGACGACACGATCTACGGCCAGCGCGACGGCGACGTCATCTTCGGCGACAGCGAGGACGACGACGTGATCGGCGGCTGGGGCAACGACTGGATCTCCGGCGGCACCGGCGTCGACGGCATCCTCGGCGACGACGGCCGGATCTTCACCAGCCGCAACAGCACCGCGTACGGCGAGCCGCTCTACGGGGTCGCGCCGCTGGCCGCGGTCAACCAGACGATCGCGACGCCGGGGAACATCCAGGTGGCGCTGATCCACGTCGCGAACGCGCTGAAGAAGACGGTCGACCTGACGCCGTTCAACCTGACGCCGTCCGACCTGATGGACGACCCGCTGCACGACGCGACGTTCGCCGACGACGTCATCTACGGCGGCCTCGGCGACGACTTCCTGCACGGCGGCGCGGGCGACGACGCGATCTCCGGCGGCGAGGCGCTCCAGCCGTACTTCGACGAGCCGACCAACCCGGGCAACATCCTCCGCTTCGGCGAGAACCGCGCGGGCGAGCACTACGACTACGACGAGGTCGACCCGCGGACGAAGCTCGAGCCGTACTTCCTCAACTGGTCGACGACGGAGGGTCCGATCGTCGCGAGCGCCACGTGGGGCAACAAGAACTCGGACGGCGACGACGTCATCTTCGGCGACCTCGGCAACGACTGGCTCGTCGGCGGCACCGGCAAGGACACGCTCTGGGGCGGCTGGGGCAACGACATCCTGAACGCCGACGACGACCTCGACACCAACGGCGGCCTCAACGACCAGCCCGAGACGCACCCGAGCTACGAGGACCGCGCGTTCGGCGGCGCCGGCCTGGACGTCCTCTACGGGAACACGGGCGGCGACCGGCTGATCGACTGGGTCGGCGAGTTCAACAGCTACATCGTCCCGTTCGCCCCGTTCGGCATGTTCACGGTCAGCCGGCAGGTGCCGCCCGCGCTCTACCAGTTCCTCTACGACCTCTCGAAGGCGCAGGGCGCCGACCCGACCCGGGCGACGGACACCGGCAACTCGGCGGCCCGCAACGGCGAGCCGGACGGCGAGATCGGCCTGATCACGCAGCAGGACGACGCCTGGCAGGACCAGACGGGCGCCCCCACCGACCCGCAGCCCGGGAACATCCCCGGCGGTCGCCGCGACGTCCTCCGCGGCGCCGACTTCAACAACGGCCAGATGCAGGGCTTCGCGGTCGACAGCGGCATCTGGGCCGTCAGCGGCGGCCAGCTGCAGGTCTCGGCCACGTCGACTCACACGGACGCCGTCGCGGTCTACCACGTCGACGAGCACCTGCCGATCTACTTCGAGCTCGCCATGGCCGTGACGATGCTCAAGCCGACGGCCGGCTGGAACGCGAACGCGTACGTGATCTTCGACTACTACGGCCCGAACGACTTCAAGTTCGCCGGCCTGAACCAGTCGACGAACAAGATCGAGATGGGGCGCAAGACGGCGTCCGGCTGGATCGTCGACGTCCAGAAGCCGCTGCGGCTCGAGTACGACCGCCAGTACCAGCTCCTGGTCGCCGTCAACGGGACCGTGGTGACGGTCCTGGTCAACGGGTCGACGGCCTTCACCCACGCGTACGAGCCGCGCACGATCGACGGCGGCTCCTACAACATCAACGCGGGCATGGTCGGCATCGGGTCGAACAACGCGCGCGGCTCGTTCGACAACGTCGCCGTCCGCGTGCTGCCGCCGCAGGTCACGCTCGACCGGACCGAGGAGTTCGACGGGTCGGCCGGCGCGTTCACCGGGCCGAGCATCGGGAGCTGGCAGGTCGAGGGCGGCCGGTACGCCGGCACGATCTCCGCCGGCTCGGCGCACGCGATCAGCCTCGTCGACCTCGGCACAAGCCTTCACTTCTCCTCGTATCTCGAGCTCCGCGCCACGATGCGGACGAGCTCGCTCGGCGGCTTCGTCTTCGACGCCTATGACCTCGACGAGTACAAGTTCGTCGCGCTCGACGTCGCCGCGCAGCGGGTCGTCGTCGGTCAGCGCAAGGGCGGCAGCATCAAGATCAAGGCCTCGTTCTCGTGGACGCTCCAGGCGGGCGTCGACTATGACGTCCGCATCATCCTCAAGGGGACCGGGGTCAGCATCACGGTCAACGGCCAGGCCGTGGGCGGGTTCGCCTTCTTCGCGGCGGTCGTCGACGGCGCCTTCGGCGTCCTCACCGGCGGCCTGGGCACCTCGTTCGAGCGCTTCCGGATGACCACGGACGACCGCGCCTTCGCGGGAGGCTGACGCCCGGCTGAGACCGGGCGGCGGCTAGTGCCTGGCTGACCCGCGGATGGGCCGAACGGCCCATGCGGTTCGTCGAAATAGCGGCTAGCTTGGGCGAGGGAATGGGGAGGGTCCTCTGCGTGCTGCTCGTCCTCGCGGCGTTCGCGACCGTCCCCGCGACCGCGGGCGCGTCCTGGTTCCCGCACCCCGCCGACGCGTCGTGGACGTACGAGTGGTCGGACACGGTCTACAACCCGGCGCCGACGAAGGAGCAGATCAGCGTCAAGGAGCGGCGCGGCACGTCGTTCCTGCTCGAGTGGACGACGAGGGATCTCGGCAACCCCGACGACGCGCCCTGCTGCCGCGGCAGCGTCGCCTTCCAGGAGGCGTCCTACGGCCTCATCAACCAGATCCCCCCGGGCTGGGAGAGCGACGCGCCGCCGCCGTACTTCCCGAAGCTGTGCGCGGTCATCTCGCCCTGCGGGAACAGCCTCGCGAGCACGCTCTACATGCTGATCTGGGGCACGCAGGCTCCGCTGCTGGCGGAGCCGCTGGTGAGAGGGACGACGTGGGCGGCCACGGGCGGCTTCGACGGCACCGTCGCGAGCACCTCGCGCTACGTGGGCCGGGAGTCCGTGACCGTCCCCGCGTTCCCCCAGTCCGTGACGGCGGCCAAGATCCGGACCGAGATCACCCAGGCGGGCGCGCTCGGGGACCCGTACGGCAGCGGTGTCCGCACGGTCTGGTGGGTGTGGGGCGTGGGCCCCGTGAAGATCAGCTTCGAGCACTCCGGCGGCGCCGACGCGCCGGTGGGCACCGCGATGCTGCTCGAGACGAACCAGACGCCCCAATTCCCGCCCGCCGACGCGGACTACTTCCCGATGGACAAGGGGAAGAAGTTCCGCTATCGCTGGACGAACACGAAGCACCTGAAGCGGCCGTCGGTCCAGGTCCTCACGGTCGAGGAGACGGCGAACCGGTCGGCCCGGATCAACGCCACGCACGTCTCCGGCCCGATCCGCGTCGCGGGCGCCTACGGCTTCGCGCTCCGGACTGACGGCCTGACGAATCTGTTCGCGCTCACGAAGGCCGCGTCGCTCGCGAAGTTCCCGCCGCTCGGCCCGCGGGCGCTCCCGCCCGACCAGCGCCGCCACTTCTTCACGCCGTTCGACCTGATGACCTACGGGATGAACCCGATCCTGTCCGCGTATCCCGCGCAGGGAGACGCGTGGACGGCGAAGCGCCCGAGCCGGGACTTCTCCGTCTTCGGGGTCACCGGGACAACGCGCGTGCTCGGCGTGCAGCGAGTCAGGGTCCCCGCCGGCCGCTTCTCGGCCCTCGCCGTCCGGAGCACGCTCAAGCAGCAGGGCTTCCCGTTCGGGTCCGGGACGAGGACGTCCTACTTCGCCGACGGCAAGGGGCTCGTGAAGCTCGTCTTCAAGCACGGCGACGGGAGCACGTCCGTCGTCGTGCGTCTCAGGTAGCCCGCAGCCGTGCGGAAGGCTGCGGCCCTCATCGCGCTGATCGCGGCCGCAGCAGGCTGTGGCGGCGGTGGGGACTCGGAGCGCGAGGCCGTCGAGACGTACATCGAGCAGGCGAACCAGGCGCAGGCCCAGTTCCAGCCGGGCGTCCGAGGCGCGCAGAACGCGATCCGGTCGTTCGCGGCCGGCCGGTCCGGCGAGAAGGTGGCGGAGCGCCTCCGGCAGGCCGCGGCGACGATGCGGAGCGCCCGCGCGGCGCTCGCCCGCGTCGAGCCGCCGCTCGAGGCCCGTTCGCTCCACGAGCACCAGCTCGAGCTGCTCGACCTCCAGGTGCGGCTCAGCCTGGAGCTGAGCCTCGCCGCCGGCTACCTGCCGGACGCCGTCGAGGCGATCCGCCCGGCCGACGACGCGGGCGGAGCGCTCGCCCGCGCGCTCCGCACGGCGAAGACCGGCGAGAAGCAGGCCGACGCGCTGGCGGGCTACGCGCAGGAGGTCGACGGCGTGCTCGAGACGCTGGACGGGCTCGGCGCGCCGCCCGTGCTGAAGCCCTGGCACGGGGCTCAGGTGGCGCGGCTCGAGGCCTCCCGGAACCTCGCGGCGGGGCTCGCGAGCGGAATCCGTCAGGAGGACCGGGGCGCGATCGACCGGGCGCTGGAGGCCTTTTCCGACCAGACGCCCGATCGGAAGGTGGCCCAGAAGGCCCAGGCCGAGGCGATCGCGGCCTTCAACGAGCGCCTGGAGGCCCAGCAGGAGCTGCTCGCGTCGATCTACCGGGAGCAGGCAGAGCTCGCGGAGACGTTCGGCCCCTAGGCTGCCGGAGCCGTCGAGAAGTATCGTCTGCTGCGGTGAGCGTCAGGACTCTCCCGGACCCGCGCAGGGCGATGCCGCACGTCGCGCCGTTCGTCCACCGGACGCCCCTTCTGACCTCCCGAATCCTCAGCGAGGAGACAGGGCTGGACGTGCGCCTGAAGGCGGAGATGCTCCAGCGCACGGGCGCCTACAAGATCCGGGGCGCGCTGGCGAAGCTGGCGGCGCTGTCAGAGGAGGAGCGCGCCCGTGGCGTCGTCTGCTCGTCCGCCGGCAACCATGCCCAGGGCGTGGCGCTCGCCGCGGCGATGCTCGGAGTCCGCGCGGTCGTCGTCATGGCCGAGAACGCGACGCCCTCGAAGATCGCCGCAACGAAAGGCTACGGAGCCGACGTCGTCCTCCACGGGACGATCTGGGACGAGGCGGATGCCCGGGCACGTGAGCTCGTCGAGTCGGAGCATCTGACGTACGTCCATCCATTCGACGACCTCGACCTGATCGCCGGTCAGGGCACGATCGGGCTCGAGCTCCACGAGCAGTGGCCGGAGCTCGAAGTCGTCGTCGTTCCGATCGGCGGCGGCGGGCTGATCTCGGGCGTCGCGGTCGCGCTCAAGCAGGCGAGTCCGGCCGTGAGGGTGGTCGGCGTCGAGTCGTCCGGCGGGCCGGCGATGAAGCGATCCGTCGAGCGCGGCGAGCTCGTCACGCTCGACCGTGTCGATTACGGTCGTGGACGGGCTGCGCGTCCGCCGCGTGGGCGAGCGGACGTTCGAGATCGTCCGCGAGCTCGTCGACGAGCTCGTCGAGGTCCCGGACGAGGCGATCGCCGCGAACGTGCTCTGGGTGATGAGCCGCTGCAAGCTGGTCGTCGAAGGCGCCGCGGCGGCAACCGTCGCCGCGCTGCGCGAGGGTCGGATCGCCGCGCCGCCGGGCGCGAGAGTCGTCTGCATTCTCTCGGGCGGGAACCTTGATCTCTCCCAGCTGCAGGGCCGCCTGCGCCTGAACTAGCGGCTTACCGCCGGCGCCGCAGCCCGAGCCGTCTGCGCGGCACGCGGGTGATCACCGTTCCCAGCCGTGCCGAGCGCACGTCCCGCCGCCGGCGGTACTCGTCCGCGTACCCGGTCGGGTCGAGCCCGAGGAAGGACGCGTAGGTGCGGAGGAAGACGAGCCCCCAGGCATCGCCGGGGAGGAGGTCGAACTCCTCGTCCTCGAGCGCGGCGAGGTAGCGGGCGCGGATCCGCGTCTCGCGCTCCGCGTCGCGGAGCTCCAGTCCCTGCGCCAGCCGGGCGTCGGCGAGGCTGCTGCCCAGCCCGAGGCGGGGGAGAGGGGGCTGGGCCGCGATGGACATGCCGAGCCGCTTCGCCCCGAGATCGCGGTCTCCTGCCGGAAGCCCGCAATTTGCGCGAAATTCCTGGGCGGGTCCCCCTTGCAGTCCCCGGCCGGGTTGCTAGAGTGCCGCTTGCGCCGAGCACGGGGCGCGAGTAGGACGAAGCTAGGCCGGGTGGCCGTACGCGGAAGCGGAAAGTTAGCCGGACTGGTGGACGAAAGCGAACCCGGCTCGGCGAATTCTATGCCGAAATGTTGTCGGTAATGACAACTCCTCACGAATGTAGCAAGTAGAACGAAAAGAAACGCTCGCATTTTGCGAGAAATTTCGTTTCGCGGGCCTTGCATCGACCCTTGACCTCGACTACATTCCCTCTTGCGCCGAGCACGGGGTGCGAGTAGGTCGAGGCTCAACCGACGGGTCGTACGTGCAGACGGAAAGCTCGTCGGGGGAGTGGACGAAAGCACAACCGGCTCGGCGAACTTATGGTCCGACACGGATGGATGCGCGCCACGCCCTCCTCGGACGACTGATCGACCACGCGCCGCTCTTCCCACCCGCGAGCCTGCCCCTCGACGAGGCGCTCGCGGAGCACGAGCGGGCGCGGGCCGGTGCGCACGCGTGGCTGCTGGGCCGGTTCGTCGTCCCCGCCTCCCGGCTCGCGGAGCTGGGCAACGCCGACCTGAGGCTCAGCGTCGTCTTCGACGAGAACGTCGAGCTCCTCGACCCGAGGATCGAGGCGGTCGAGGTGCCGCCGGGTGTGGAGCCGCCTGGGCTCGCGCCGGCGGAGGTCTACCTCGAGGGGCGCATCGAGCCGGCCTTCCGGGCGAAGGTGCGCTGCGGCGGCGCCCGCGTCCCGAGGGTGGAGGAGCTGGCCGGGTTCATCCGCGCCTGCCGCGAGCAGCGGGTCGTCTTCAAGGCGACCGCGGGCCTGCACCACGCGCTCCCGGCCGGCGGGCAGCACGGCTTCCTCAACCTGCTCGCCGCCTGCGTCTTCGGCGACGAGGAGGAGGCGCTTCGCCACGACTCCTTCGAGCTCGACGCCGACTCCTTCCGCTGGGGCGACCGCGTCGCAGGTCCGGAGGAGCTCGCGCGCGTGCGCGACGAGCTCTTCGCCGGCTTCGGCACCTGCTCCTTCGACGAGCCGGTCGACGAGCTGCAGGCACTCGGGATCCTATGACCACCCCACGAAATGCTGCGCATTCCGTGGGGGCCCCGGTCAGGGGCTTCGGCATCGTCCGCGGCCACGTCGCGTGGCGGGACGGCGACTCCGTCGCGCTGCTCGAGCCGGGCGGGAGTCTGAACGCGCTGATGGCACGCGGGCCGCAGGCGTGGGCGGAGGCGCGCGGCCGTGGGGAGGAGGCGCTCGCCCGCGGCGACGGGATCGCCCTGGAGGACGCCGTGCTGCCGTTCGAGGTCGCCGACTACGTCGACTTCTACTCGTCGCTCCAGCACGCGACGAACATGGGCCGGCTGCTCCGCCCCGGCGGCGAGCCGCTCCTGCCGAACTGGCGCTGGCTGCCGATCGGCTACCACGGGCGCGCCGGCACCGTCGTCGTCAGCGGCACGCCGATCCGCCGGCCGCAGGGCCAGCGGCCCGGCCCCGAGTTCGGGCCCACGGAGAGGCTCGACGTCGAGCTGGAGCTCGGCTTCGTGATCGGGCTCCCGAGCGCGCTCGGCGAGCCCGTCCCCGTCGAGCGGGCGCTCGACCACGTCTTCGGCGCCGTGCTCGTCAACGACTGGAGCGCGCGCGACATCCAGGCCTGGGAGTACCAGCCGCTCGGCCCGTTCCTCGGCAAGTCGTTCGCCACGTCGATCTCCCCCTGGGTGACGCCGCTCGAGCTCCTGCCGCGCGTCCCGCTCCCGCCCCAGGAGCCCGAGCCGCTCGCCTACCTCCGCGCGGAACCGCTTGGCTTCGACGTCCCGCTCGAGATCGAGCTGAACGGGGAGATCGTCTCGCGGACGAACGCGAAGCACCTGTACTGGAGCGTCGAGCAGCAGATCGCGCACCTGACCTCGAACGGCGCGAGCCTGCGGACGGGCGACCTCCTCGCGACCGGGACGATCTCCGGCGACGAGCCCGGCAGCCTGTTCGAGCTCTGGCGCGGGGAGCGGTTCCTCGCGGACGGAGACGAGGTCGTCCTGCGCGGCGAGGGGCTCTCGGAAGTCCGGGGGAAAGTCGTTTAGAGTCGCATCGTGCTGCTCCGCGAGGTCCAGTACGTGCGGCCCGGGTCGGTCGACGAGGCGCTGGCGGCGCTCTCCTCCCACGAGGGAGCCCGCGCGCTCGCGGGCGGCCAGACCCTGATCAACGTGATGAAGGCGCGCGCCGCGTCGCCGGACGTGCTCGTCGATCTCGGCCGGCTCGACGAGCTGCGCACGGTCGAGCGGAACGGGGACGGCGGGCTGCGGATCGGCGCGATGGTCACCTACGCGCAGCTGATGCGCGACTCGACCGTCGGCGAGGCGCGGCCGATCCTGGCCGAGGTCGCGTCCCAGATCGCCGACGTCCAGGTGAGGAACCGCGGCACGATCGGCGGCAACATCTGCTCGAGCGACCCCACGAACCACTTCCCGCCGCTCGCGGCGGCGCAGGGCTGGCGCATGCACGTCCGCGGCCCCGAGGGGGAGCGGGAGCTCTCGGCCGACGAGTTCTTCCTGGGCGTCTACTTCACCGCGGTGGGGCCGGGCGAGCTGCTGACGGCGATCACGATCCCGGCGGGCGGCTCGGACGGGTTCGCATCCGTCACGCTCGGCGCCGACGGCACCTGCATCGCGAACGCCGCCGCGCAGGTGCGGGACGGCCAGGCGCGGATCGCGCTCGGCTGCGTCGGCGCGACGCCGGTGGTCGTGTCCTCCCCCGAGGACGTGCGCACCGCCGCCATGGACCCGCCCTCCGACGTCCACGCGTCCGCCGACTACCGCCGCCACCTCGCCGAGGTGTGCGCGAGGCGCGCCCTGGAGCAAGCCGCGTGATCCCGATCAGCTTCCAGGTCAACGGCGAGACCGTCGAGCGCGAGGTCGACCCGCGCACGCTGCTCGTCCACTTCATCCGCGACGACCTCGACCTGACCGGCACGCACGTCGGCTGCGACACGGGCAACTGCGGCGCCTGCACGATCCTCGTCGACGGCGAGGCCGTGAAGAGCTGCATGCTGCTCGCCGTCCAGGCCGACGGCACGAGCGTGGAGACCGTCGAGAGCCTGGCGGGCGACGGCGAGCTGACGCGGCTCCAGCAGGCCTTCAGTGCCGCCCACGCCCTCCAGTGCGGCTACTGCACGCCGGGAATGCTGATGTCGGCGACGTACCTGCTCCGCAACAACCCCGAGGCGACCGAGCGCGAGATCCGCAAGGCGATCCAGGGGAACATCTGCCGCTGCACCGGCTACGTGAACATCGTGAAGGCCATCCAGGAGGCGACGCGGTGACCGAGACGACGATGGAGCCGCTGGTCGTCGAGCGCGAGGAGACGAAGTCCGGCTTCGTCGGCCAGAGCATCCCGCGCAAGGAGGACAAGCGGCTGACGCAGGGCCAGGGCGTCTTCTTCGACGACGTCAAGCGGCACGGGATGGGCTACGTCCACTTCGTCCGCTCGCCGTACGCCCACGCGAAGATCGTCTCGATCGACGTCTCGAAGGCGCTCGAGCTCGACGGCGTCTACGGGACGCTCACCGGCGACGAGGTCGCGATCCAGACCGACCCGTTCTTCGAGCTCTCGACGCCGCCGGGCTCGGAGATCAAGGACTACGCGCTCGCCGTCGGCAAGACGCGCTTCCAGGGCGAGCCGGTCGCCGCCGTCGTCGCGGCGACGCGTGAGCTGGCTAGGGACGCGGCGGAGCTGGTGGAGGTCGAGTACGAGCCGCTGGAGGCGGTCGTCGACCCGGAGGCGGCGCTCGCGGAGGGCGCGCCGATCCTCCACGACGACGCCGGCTCGAACGTCGTCTGGTCGGGCGTCTTCGACTGGGGCGACTGGGAGGCCGCGAAGGCGGAGGCCGACCACGTCGTGCGGATCGACTACCTTCACTTCGACCGCTTCTCCTCGACGCCCCTCGAGATGTCCGGCTGCCTCGTCGAGTACGAGCGCGCCACCGGCCAGTGGACGCTCTACTGCAACCACCAGATGCCCGGCGTGGGCGCGATCTGGATGGCGCCGGCGATGCGGGTCGGGATCGACAAGCTCCGCTTCGTCACGCACGACATCGGCGGCGGCTTCGGCAACAAGATCTGCCTGCACCCGTACTACGTCGCCTGCTGCCTGCTCGCGCGCAAGCTGAAGCGGCCCGTGCAGTGGACGGAGTGGCGCACCGACCAGCACATGGCGAACTCGCACGGGAACGAGCGCGTCTTCCGCGACGTCGAGGTCGCCGTCAAGGCGGACGGCACCTTGCTCGGCTTCTCCTGCCGCGCGATCGACGACTGCGGCGCCTTCCCGCGCTACGAGCCGCTCGGCTGCATCATCTGGTCGCAGGTCACGCCGGGCCTCTACCGCTGGCGCAACATCCGCGTCGACTTCACGCAGGCGTGCACGAACAAGTCGCCGGTGGGGCCGAACCGCGGCTACTCGCGCCTCCAGCACCTCTGGCTGACGGAGCGGATCATCGACATCGTCGCGACCGAGCTCGACCTCGACCCGGTCGAGGTGCGGAAGCTGAACTACGTCAAGGCCGACGAGATGCCCTACGAGACGCCGAACGGCTGCGTCTACGACTCCGGCGACTACGCGCGCTGCCTCGACCAGGCACTCGAGCTGGTCGGCTGGTCGGGGATGGAGGAGCGGCGGCGCGACGCGGAGTCGCGCGGGAAGCTGCTCGGGGTCGGGATCGGCTCGACGCTCGACTCGGGGACGAACAACTTCGGCCAGTCGACCTTGATCAACCCGGAGCTGCAGTTCTCGGGCAACAACGAGGTCGCGACCGTGAAGCTCGACATCTTCGGCGAGCTGGTCGTGACGCTCGGCACCGTCCCGCAGGGACAGGGGCACGAGACGACCGCGTCACAGGTGGTGGCCGACATCCTCGGCGTCACCCCCGACGACGTCCACGTCCGTCCGGGCCACGACTCGTTCTGGAACTCGCACGCGGGCTTCTCCGGCACCTACGCGAGCCAGTTCGCGGTCACCGGCCTCGGGGCCGTCCAGGGCGCGGCGGAGAAGCTCGCCTGGGAGATCAAGCGCGTCGCGGCCGGCGTCTTCGGCGCCGAGCCCGATGACATCGAGCTCGCCGAGGGGCAGGCGCGGCTGGCCGCGAACCCGGAGGCGGCGATCCCGTTCATGGGCATCGGCGCGATCGTGAACGCGAACAACGCGATCTTGCCGATGGACGTCAGGGACGTGACGCTGAACGTCCGGCACGTCTACGTCCCGCCGTTCCAGCTCCCCGACAAGGAACGGAAGTTCGGCAACCTCACGCTCACGTACGCCACGCAGATCCACGTCTGCGTGCTCGAGATCGACCGGGAGACGGGCGCCTACGAGATTGTCGACTGGGCGGTCGTGGACGACTGCGGCAAACGGATCCACCCACAGATCGTCGAGGGCCAGGTGCACGGCGCCTGGGCGCACGGCGTCGGCGCCGCGACGACGGAGACGTTCCCCTACGACGAGGACGGGAACCTCCTCACCGCCAACTTCTACGACTACCACGTGCCGCACGCGCTCGACATGCCGCCGCTGAAGACCGGCCACATCGAGTCCCCGTCGCCGTTCACGCCGCTCGGGACGAAGGGGATGGGGGAGGGAGGCGGCGGCGCGATCCACGCCGTCTGCGCGGCGATCCAGGACGCGCTGCGCCCCGTCGGCAAGCCGGTGGTCTACGACTCGCACAACCCGTACCACCGCGTCTGGGAGCTGATGACGCGGCCGGAGGACAGCCGGAAGCTCGTCACGGTCGAGTCGCGATGAAGCTCGAGGGCACCCGCTCGTTCGCCGCGCCGCGCGGCACCGTCTGGGAGGTGCTCAACAGCCCGCACCAGATGGCGGAGATGATGCCGGGGGTCGAGTCCTTCGACGTCGCCGACGACCGGCACTGGCGCGCGAACGTGAAGATCCCGCTCGGCCTGGGCGGGATGCGGATGTCGATCAACTTCGAGAAGCTCGAGGAGCGCGAGCCCGAGTTCGCGAAGCTGCACGCGAAGGGCACGGGCGTCGGCGCGCTGATGAACATGGAGACCGCGTTCCACCTCGCGGACGGGGAGGGAGGCGGCACCGAGATGCGCTGGGAGGCCGACGTGCGCATCGCAGGTCCGGTCGGCTCGATGGGCCAGCGCGTCCTTCAGCCGATCGTCAACCAGCAGGTGCAGAACGTGCTGGGCGCGCTCGACAAGCAGGTTCAGCAGGCCGCCGGGACATGACCGCCGCCCGCGCGGCGGCCGTCACGGCAGCTGCGCTCGCACTCGCGGTTGACGCGTACTACGCGCAGTTGATCTTCTCCGATCCCGCGCACGAGCTGCTCACTCCGGTCCCGCTTGCGTTTGCCGGGGCGATCCTCGCGGCCGCCGCCCTCTTGCTCGTCGCTGCGACGCGGCCGAGAGCGACCGCCGCCGCTGCCGTCGTGCTCGCTGCGTGTGCTGTCGTCTCCGGCTTCTCGATCGGGCTCTTCCTCGTCCCCTCGGTCATGCTGGCGCTGATCGCCTCGGTGCGCGCGTAAGCGTGCTATCGTGCAGTCGTGCAGAAGCGGCGCGCGACCTTCAGCCTCGACGAGGATGTCTTGCGAGCGACGCGCGTGGCCGCGGCGCGCGCAGGCAAGCGCGACTCCGAGATCGTCGAGGACGCGCTGCGCAGCTATCTCGCGATCGGGGTCCTCGAGGAGATCTGGGGCGCGCGGCCGGACGGCGCGCCGGACCTGCCTGACGAGGACTCGCTGCGGCTCGCGCGCGACGAGCAGCACGCGGCGCGCAGTGGTCGTTGACGCGCGCCGTCCTCGATCCGAATGTCCTCGTCTCTGCTGCGATCACGCCCGATGGGACGTCTGCCGCGTGCCTGCGAGCGCACGCCGAGGGCCGGTTCGAGCTCGTCGCGTCGCCCCGACTCCTCGACGAGCTTCGGAACGTCTTGTCCCGCGACCGCTTCCGGCCGTTTCTCGCCGTCGACGACGCGAACCGACTCGTCGAGGCCCTCGGTCGGGACGCGATCCTCGTCACGGACGAGCCAGTCGCCGATCCGATCTCCCGCGACCCTGGCGACGACTATCTGATCGCGCTCGCCCGATCGTCGCGCTCGCACGCGCTCGTGACAGGAGACCGCGACCTGCTCGAGTTGGATCTCGCGGAGCTGACGATCCTCAGGCCCGCAGAATTCCTCCGGATCCTGCCCGCGTAAGATCGGCTCATGCCGCTCCCGTTCCGCATCGGCGTCATGCAGCTGACGATGGAGCCGCTCGAGGAGATGCTCGAGACGGCGCGGGTGCTGGACGAGGTCGGCCTGGACACGGTCTGGCTGGCCGAGGCCTACCCCTGGTGGCGCAAACACGGGATGGAGGCGCGGTCGTCCACGGTCGTCTCCGCGCTGATGGCGCAGGCGACGGAGCGCCTGACGATCGGCTGGGGGATCATCTCGCCCTTCACGCGCCACCCCGTGCAGGTGGCGATGGACGCGCGGGTCGTCCAGGAGGCTGCCGGCCCGGGGCGCTTCCTGCTCGGCTTCGGGACGTCGAAGATCTTCCTCAACAACGCGCGCATGCAGACGAACAGGACGCTCGGGCCGATGCGCGACGCGGTCGCGATCGTGCGCGGCGTGCTCGGCGGGGAGCCGTTCGAGTACGAGGGGGAGACGTGGAGCGCGTCCGTTCCCGGGCTGCGCGAGGAGGCCGAGACGCCCCGCGAGGTGCCGCCGGTCTACGTGGCCGCGACGGCGCCGAAGATGCAGGCGCTGGCCGGCGAGATCGCAGACGGCTGCCTGACGCCGTCGATCACGACGCCCGCCTTCGTCCGCTACACGCGCGAGAACGTGCAGGCGGACATCGACATCGGCTGCACGGTGATCTCGTCGATCCACGAGTCCGACCGCGAGCGCGGCCGCGACGGCGCCCGCGAGATCGGTGCCATGTACCTGGCGAACAAGTTCCAGAACATCAGGGGCGCCGCGGACACGCTCTTGCAACTCGCTGAAATCGAGATGGGCGAGTTGCAGCCAGTCGCAGAAGCTATGGAGCGGGGCGGCCGCCTCGCCGCGAAGGCCGAGGTGACGGACTCCCTGCTCGACCGCTGCAAGCCGATCGCCGGCACTCCGGACGACTGCGTGGCCGCGATCCAGGAGTACCGCGAGGCGGGCTGCACGCACGTCATGCTCGAGCTGTGGGGCGAGAACCGGCACGAGCAGATCCGGCTCTTCGGGGAGCGAGTGCTCCCGCAGGTCAGATGATCGACCCCCTCCCATGATCGACAGAGACCGGCTCGTCCAGGACGCGCTAGCGGCCGTCTCGATCCCGAGCTTCACCGGCGAGGAGGAGGCGATGGCCGGGTGGATGGCCGAGCGCTTCCGCGAGCTCGGGCTCGAGGTGCAGTGGCAGCAGGTCGAGGAGGGCCGGGCGAACGTCGTCGGCGTGCGGCCGGGCGCCGGCGGCGGGCCGACGCTGATGTTCAACGGCCACATGGACACGTCCTATTCGGGCAAGGAGCCCTGGCTCGCGGGCGTGCGCGGCTTCCAGCCGCACGGGTTCGTCAAGGACGGGCGGATCTACGGGCTCGGGATCTCGAACATGAAGGGCGCGCTCGTCGCCTACCTCGCCGCCGTGCGCGCGCTCGGCGACACGCCGCTGAAGGGCGACGTGATGGTCGCCGCCGTCTGCGGGGAGATCGAGAAGACGCAGTGGGGATCGGCGCAGGGCGCGCAGTACCGCGGCTACGCGGCCGGCTCGCGCCATCTCGTCACGCACGGCGGCGCTGCGGACGTCTGCATCCTCGGCGAGCCGACCGAGCAGAAGGTCGTCCTCGCGCACTTCGGATCGCTCTGGCTGCGGCTCTCGACCACGGGCGCCTTCGTCCACACCGCCTTCGCCCCGCCGGTGGAGGACAACTCGATCGTGAAGATGCGGCCGGTGCTGGACGCGGTGCTCGAGTGGCTTCCGAGCTGGGCGGGAGGCGGAAGCATCGGCGCGATCGCCGGCGGCTTTCCCTGGCGCGTCTCGCGGACGCCGCACCGCACCGACCTCTTCCTCGACCTGCGCGTGCCGCCGGGGACGGAGATGGCCGAGGCGCGCCGCAGGGCGCTCGACTTCGCCCGCGGCCTCGGCGTCGAGGCGGAGGTCTTCGTCACCGCTCCGGGCGCCGAGATCGAGGCCGACCATCCGCTCGTCGCCGCGCTCGAGGCGTCGCACGAGGAGGTCTTCGGCTCGCCGCCCGAGCGGGACGTGACGCGCTGGTTCTCCGACGCGTCGGTGCTGACGCGCTACGGGATCCCGACGGTCAACTACGGCACCTCCACCGGCCTGCTCGACACGGTCGACGGCGAGAATCTCGACATCGACGGGCTCGTGAAGACGGCGGAGGTCTACGCGCGGGCGGCGCGGAGGGTCTGCGGATGAAGCTCGTCACGTTCGACGACGGCAAGGTCGGGCGGATCGAGGGCGAGGAGGTCGTCGAGCTCGCCGCGGGCTCCATGCGCGAGTACTTCGAGCGCGGCGGCGTCGACGACGCCGGCCCGCGCCACGCGCTCGCCGACGTCCGCCTCCGCGCGCCGATCGTCCCCCGCAAGTTCTTCCACACGGCAGGCAACTTCCGCGAGCACGAAGAGGACTCGAAGCGGGTCGGCTGGTCGCACGAGATCGCGCCCTGGATCGTCTTCTTCCAGAACGTCGACGCGATCGTCGGCCCGGACGATCCCGTCGTCTATCCCGAGCACCTGACCGAGGAGCTCGACTACGAGCTCGAGCTCGCGGTCGTGATCCGGAAGGCGGGGAAGTGGTTCGCCCCGGAGGAGGCCGCGGACTACGTGGGCGGCTACCTGATCTTCAACGACATCACCGCCCGCGACATCCAGCGGCGCGAGATGCGCTCGGGCGTCTTCTCCTTCTGCAAGGCGATCGACACGTTCTGCCCGCTCGGCCCGTGGATCGTCACGCCGGACGAGATCCCCGACCCGCACGACCTGCGCGTCGAGCTGCGCGTGAACGGCGAGCCGCGCCAGGTCTCGCACACCGGGAACATGTCCGTGACGATCCCGGAGATCCTGGCCCACTATTCGCCGCTCGGCTACGCGGCCGGGGACGTCGTGTCGACAGGGACGGTGTCGGGTGTCGCTGGCTTCTCGGAGGACGCCGCCTCGCTCTACCTGCGGCCCGGGGACGTGATGGAGGCAGAGATCGAGCGCATCGGCGTGCTCCGAAACCCGGTGATCGGCTGGGAGGAGGCCCACGGCGAGCCGCCTCCGCCGAGGATTCGCTGGTAGCGCTAGTGCCCCGTCAGTGAATGTTGCCGAGCTTCTGGGTCGCGAGCACCAAGCGATGCAAGGACGCA
>JBBDQR010000058.1:0-7840 GCA_040905885.1 Gaiellaceae bacterium
GCGGCTGAAGCCGGGGAGCGAGTCCGAACTGGTCGCCCGCATCAAGACATTAGCGCCCGTCGTGCAACGCACGGGGGCCGCGCTGGTGCTCGACGGGCATGCGAATCTCGTGGGCCGCGCGGGCGCCGACGGCGCGCATTTGACCGGCATCGACGCCTTCAGCGAAGCGGCCGAACGCCTGAAGCCGGATCACATCGCCGGAGCGGGAGGCATGACGGGCTTCCTCGTCCTCGAGGACGGCTCCGTCTTCGCCGGAGAGTCGGTCGGCGCCGAGGGCCACGCCTTCGGCGAGGCGGTCTTCACGACGTCGATGACCGGCTACCAGGAGGTCGTCACCGATCCGAGCTTCGCCGAGCAGATCGTCTGCTTCACGGCGCCGATGGTGGGCAACTACGGGGTCGCGCCGGCGCGCTCCGAGTCGCCGCGCCCGCACACCCGCGCCGTCCTGATGCGCGAGGCGCGCGGCCCCGCCTGGACGGACTGGCTCTGCGAGCACGGGATCGTGGCGCTGACGGGCATCGACACGCGGTCGCTCGTGCTGGCCCTGCGGGAGGGCGGGGCGATGCGGGCGATCGCCGTCGCGGGCGACTCTCCCGTCGAGGAGGCGCTCGAGGCCGTGCGCGCCCAGCCCGAGATGACGGGGCGGGCGCTCGTCTCCGGCGTCTCCGCACGCGAGCCCTACGTCTACGCCGAGGAGGGCGACGTCCGCGTCGCGGTCGTCGACTACGGCTGCAAGCGCTCGATCCTCCGCCGGCTGGCGGCGGCCGGGGCGCAGTTGACCGTCTATCCCCACGACGTGGACGCCGACACGCTCGCCGGCCACGACGGCGTCGTGCTCTCGAACGGCCCCGGCGACCCCGAGCCGCTGCGCGACGAGCAGGCGACCGTCGCCGCGCTGCTGGGACGGGTGCCGGTGCTGGGCATCTGTCTGGGTCACCAGCTGCTCGCCCTCGCCACGGGCCACGGCACCTACAAGCTCCCGTTCGGCCATCGCGGTGCGAACCATCCCGTGCTCGACCGCGCGAGCGGCCGGGTGCTCGTCACGAGCCAGAACCACGGGTTTGCGGTCGAGCCGTCCGAGGCCGAGGAGGCGACGCATGTGTCGCTCTACGACGGCACGGTCGAGGGACTCGCCTTCCCGGGGGAGCGCGCGCGCTCCGTGCAATTCCACCCCGAGGCCGCGCCGGGCCCGCACGACGCCCGGCCGCTGATCTCGGACTTCGTCGATGAGCTCCGTGCCGCGGCGTAGCGACCTCCACTCGATCTGCCTGATCGGCTCCGGGCCGATCGTGATCGGCCAGGCCTGCGAGTTCGACTACGCCGGCTGCCAGGCGCTGAAGGTGCTCCGCGAGGACGGCTTCCGCACGATCGTCGTCAACTCGAACCCCGCGACGATCATGACCGACCCCGGCTTCGCGGACGCCACGTACCTCGAGCCGCTCGACGTCGAGGGCGTCACGTCGGTGCTCGAGCGCGAGCGGCCCGACGCGCTGCTGCCGACGCTCGGCGGGCAGACGGCGCTGAACCTCGCCGTCCAGCTCGCCGAGGCGGGCGTGCTCGACGAGCTGGGCGTCGAGCTGATCGGCGCGCCCGTGGACGTGATCCGGCGGGCGGAGGACCGCGAGCTCTTCCGGGAGGTTGTTCGCGGCGTCGGGTTGCAGGTGCCCGAGTCGCGGATCGTGACCTCCCCCGACGAGCTCGCCGGCGTGTCGGTGCCCGCCGTCGTGCGGCCGGCATTCACGCTCGGCGGCCACGGCGGCGGCTTCGCGACGACTCCCGAGGAGCTGCGCGCCCAGGTCGAGTGCGGCCTGCGCGAGAGCCCGATCGGCCAGGTGCTCGTGGAGGAGTCGGTGCGCGGCTGGGACGAGTTCGAGCTCGAGGTGATCCGCGACCGGGCCGACAACGTGGTCGTCGTCTGCTCGATCGAGAACCTCGACCCGATGGGCGTCCACACGGGTGACTCCGTCACCGTCGCGCCGCAGATGACGCTCGCCGACGAGGAGTACCAGGAGCTGCGCGACGCGGCCGCGGCCGTGATCCGCGCGGTCGGCGTCGAGACCGGCGGCTCGAACATCCAGTTCGCGCGCTCCCGCGACACCGGCGAGCTGCGCCTGATCGAGATGAACCCGCGCGTCTCGCGCTCCTCGGCGCTCGCCTCGAAGGCGACGGGCTACCCGATCGCGAAGGTCGCCGCCAAGCTTGCGGTCGGCTACACGCTCGACGAGATCCCCAACGACCTCACCGGCACGACGCCCGCCAGCTTCGAGCCGACGCTCGACTACGTCGTGGTCAAGTTCCCGCGCTTCGCCTTCGAGAAGTTCCCGGGCGCGGACACGGCGCTCGGGACGCAGATGAAGTCGGTCGGCGAGGCGATGGGAATCGGTCGCACGTTCCGGGAGGCCTTCTGGAAGGCGCGCGCCGGGCTCGAGGGCGAGCCGCACTTTGCCCCCGAGGGTCTCCACCCGTGGTTCCAGCGCGAGCTGGCGGAGCTGGAGCCGCCCGCCGGCCCGCTCGCCTTCCGCCGGGTCGACTCCTGCGCCGCCGAGGTCGAGGCGCGCTCCAACTACTTCTACTCCACGGCCGGCGAGTGCGACGAGGCGCCTCCGACCGGCAGCGCCCCGCGCGTCGTCATCCTCGGCTCGGGCCCGAACCGGATCGGCCAGGGGATCGAGTTCGACTACTGCTGCGTCCACGCGGCGCAGAGCTTCCGCGCGCTCGGCTACGAGGCCGTGATGGTCAACTGCAACCCGGAGACGGTCTCCACCGACTACGACACGTCCGACCGGCTCTACTTCGAGCCGCTCGTCGAGGAGCACGTCCTCGCGGTGCTCGAGCGGGAGCAGCCCGAGGGCGTCGTCATCCAGTTCGGCGGCCAGACGCCCCTGAAGCTGGCGCGGGCGATCGAGGAGGCGGGCTTCAAGATCATGGGCACGCCGTTCGCCGCGGTCGACCTCGCCGAGGACCGCGAGGCGTTCGCGCAGCTGCTCGCGCGGCTCGGGGTGCGCGTGCCGGAGTGGGGGATCGCGGTCACGGAGGCCGAGGCGATCGCGGTCGCCCGCGGCATCGGCTACCCGGTGCTGGCGCGCCCCTCGTACGTCCTGGGCGGCCGCGCGATGCGGGTCTGCTACGAGGAGGCCGACGTCGGGGCCGCGCTCGCCGAGGCCGTCGGGCCCGTGCTGCTCGACCGCTTCGTCGACCAGGCCGTCGAGCTGGACGTCGACGCGCTCTGCGACGGCGAGGAGACCTGGGTCGCGGCGATCATGCAGCACGTCGAGGAGGCGGGCGTCCACTCGGGCGACTCGTCGTGCGTTCTGCCGCCCGTGTCGCTCTCGGCGGTGCGCTCGCAGGAAGCCGCCGAGGCCGTCCGGCTGATCGCGCCCGCGCTGGGCGTGATCGGCCTCGTCAACGTGCAGCTGGCGGTCGCCGAGGACGGCGTCTACGTGCTCGAGGCGAACCCGCGCGCCTCGCGCACGGTGCCGTTCGCGAGCAAGGCGATCGGCGTCAACCTAGTGGATGCGGCCTGCCGTCTGGCTGCGGGCGCGCGCCTGTCCGACCTGGACCTGCCTGGGGGACAGTCCCCGGGACATGTCTCGGTGAAGGCGGCCGTGTTCCCGTTCGGGCGCTTCCCCGGCTCCGATCCGGTGCTCGGACCGGAGATGCGCTCCACAGGCGAGGTGATGGCGACCGCCGCGGACTTCCCGACGGCGTTCGCCAAGGCCGAGCGCGCCGCCGGGCGTCCCCTGCCGGTCTCGGGAGCGGCGTTCCTCTCCGTCCGCGACGCGGACAAGCGCGCGATCGTCTCCGTGGCCCGCACGCTCGCGCGCCTCGGCTTCGAGCTGCTCGCGACCTCCGGCACGGCGCGGGAGCTCGCCGCCGCGGGCATCGCCGTAGGCCACGTCGAGAAGGGGGCGGCGATCGTCGACAGGATCCGCACCCGACGCTGCGACCTCGTGATCAACACGCCGCAGGGCTCGGGCGCGCGCGGCGACGGCTACCGCATCCGCGAGGCCGCGCTGACGGCGCGCATCCCCTGCATCACGACCCTCTCCGGCGCCGCCGCGGCCGTCCAGGCGATCGCCGACGCGCGCCAGGAGGGTGCGCTCTCCCTCCAGGAGCGGCTCAGTGCATGACGCTCCTTCAGGCAATGGTCAGTGCGTCCCTGGCGGCTGCAAAGCTACGCCAGGCGTCGTCCCTCGGTCCTTCCCCACGAAGTGCTGCGCACTTCGCGGGGGCCCCGGAGGTCGCACCCGTAGCGCACGGCTACGGGTGCTCCCTGCGTCCTACCCTGGCTTGCTTTTCGCTCGCCAGGAACGCGAGACCATCACCTGAATGAGCGTTAGAGAGCGGCTTCGGGTCGTCGGAGCAGAGCCCGTCGGGCCGTACACGCTCCTCCGCGTCGCCCGGGGCGGGCTCGAGACCGGCGTCCCGGGCCAGTTCTTCATGCTGGAGGCGCCCGGCCGGCTGCTGCCGCGCCCGATGAGCCTCTGCCTCGCCCCGCCGGGCGAGCTGGCCTTCCTGATCGATCCGATCGGGCCCGGGACGCGAGCGCTCTGCGCGCTCGGGCGCTGCGATGCGCTGACGGTGCTCGGGCCGCTCGGCAACGGCTTTCGGCTGGACGTGGCGCGGCCGCTGCTCGTCGGCGGCGGCATCGGCGTCGCCCCCTTCCCGTTCCTCTCGGAGGCCCTCGGCCGGCCGCCGGCGCTGCTCGGTTTCCGCAGCGCGCACCACGCCGAGGCGGCGGCGCTCGTCCCGAACGCCGAGGTCGTCCTCGAGCCCGAGTACGTGACGGCGCGGCTGCGCGGGGGCTACGACGTGCTTGCTTGCGGGCCCGAGCCGATGCTCGAGGCGGTGCGCGCGCTCGCGCCCGGGGCGCAGCTCGCCTGGGAGGCGCCGATGGCCTGCGGTTACGGGGCCTGCTACGGCTGCGCCGTCGAGATCGGCGGCGAGTGGAAGCGCCTCTGCGTCGAGGGGCCGGTGCTCCGTGCTGCTTAACGCCTCCGGCTGCCTCGACGCGCTGACCGCGCCCCAGACGGCGCGGGCGCTCGACGCCTTCGTGACCAAGACGGTGACCCCGCTCCCGCGTGAGGGCAACGCGCCGGTCCGGATCGCGGAGACCGAGTCCGGGATACTGAACTCGATCGGGCTCGCCAACCCGGGCCGCGAGCGCTTCCTCGCCGAGGTGCTCCCGCGGCTGCGCGAGCTCGGCGTGCCGATCTGGGTCTCCGTCGGCGGCTTCTCGGCCCGCGACTACGCGGAGACCTGCGAGCAGCTGGAGGGGATCGCCGCGATCGAGCTGAACCTCTCCTGTCCGAACGTCGACGAGGCGCCCGAGAGCGCCGCCGAGATCGTCGCCGCGTGCCGGGATGCGACGGCGCTCCCGCTCTTCGCCAAGCTCTCGCCGGCGGCCTGGGACATCGCCGAGAACGCCCGCGCCGTCGCAGCCGCCGGGGCGGACGGGCTCTCGCTCGTCAACACGATTCGCGGGCTCGCGCTCGACGAGAGCACGCTCTCCCCGAAGCTCGGAGCGGCCGTCGGCGGGCTCTCCGGACCGGCGCTGAAGGCGATCGCGCTCGCCGCCGTTTATGCCTCTGCCCGTGTCGTCGACCTGCCGATCGTCGGCATGGGCGGCGTCCGCACCGGGCGGGACGCGCTCGAGCTCCTGGCCTGCGGCGCGAGCGCCGTCGCTTTCGGGACGGTGCTCTTCGCCGACCCCGAAGCCCCCTCCCGGGTCCGGGCCGAGCTCGCCGCCGAGCTCGCCGCGCGAGGTCTCGAACGGCCGGAGGATGCTGTGGGGCTCGCGCACGCCGACCGTTTACTACTCAGAAAACCCCTGGATTTCCCGGTAAAAGCTCTCGTTTGACCGAGCCGGGGAAGGTGCTAAACTCGTGCGCTCCCCGTGATGTCGCCGAAGACCCAGGCGCAGGCTCCTGCCCGCTCCCTCGACCAGCGCATGGACGCCCTGCGCCGCGCGAACGAGATTCGGGTCCGCCGCGCCCAGCTGAAGAAGGACCTCAAGGAGGGCCGCGTCCGCGTGGAGGACGTGCTCCGGCGCCCGCCCGACTACGTCGAGACCGCGAAGGTCTTCGACATCCTGATGGCGGTGCCGAAGTTCGGCCGGGTCAAGGCCGCCCGCTTCCTGAACCAGTGCCGGATCAGCCAGTCGAAGACCGTGGGCGGGCTGTCGGAGCGTCAGCGGGCCGAGCTCATTGGCCTCTTCAGCCGGTAGCGGTTGCGACCGCCGGGACGTTCCGTTCGGGCCGCGCGAGAAGCAAGCAGGCCAAGGACGCAGGGAGGCCGCGTACCTGAACGGTACGTGGCCGACCGAGGACGCAGGCATGCGCCGCTTCGCAGCCGGCCCGGACGACAACTGTTCCGGCGGTCGTGACCGCTAAGTCGCTGCCGGTCTTCGTCGTCACCGGCCCGTCGGGGGCCGGGAAGAGCATGCTCGAGCGGGCGCTCCTGGAACGGCTCGGGAACAGGCTCGAGCTCGCCGTCTCGGCGACGACGCGGCCGCGGCGCCCCGGGGAGCAGGAAGGCCGTGACTACTGGTACGTCTCCGACGCGGAGTTCGACCGGATGGTCGCCGAGGACGACCTGCTCGAGTGGGTCTCGTACGTCTCCGGCCACCGCTATGGGACGCCCCGCTCCGAGATCGACCGGATCCGGGCCGCTGGGAAGGCGCCGCTGCTCGACCTCGAGACGGAGGGCGCTCTGCGCGTCCGCGACGAGGTGCCCGGCGCCGTGACGGTCTTCGTCGACGCGCCCAGCTTCGAGGAGCTGGAGCGCAGGCTGCGCGAGCGGGCCACGGAGAGCGCCGGCGAGATCGGCGAGCGGCTGGCCCTCGCGCGCCGCCAGCAGCAGCAGGCCGGCGAGTTCGACCACGTCGTCGTCAACGACCACCTGGAGCGGGCCGCGGACGAGCTCGCGGGCATCGTCAACGAGACGTTGTCGTCTGCGGGTACCATGTCGCGTCCGTGATCCATCCGAGACTCGACCAGCTGCTCGACCACGTGGACTCGCGCTACGCGCTCGTGATCGTCGCCGCCAAGCGCGCGCGGCAGATCAACAACTACTACCACCAGCTCGGCGAAGGCACCTTCGAGATGCCGCCGCCGCTCGTGGAGTCGCGCTCGAAGAACCACTTGACCATGTCCCTCGAGGAAATCAGCGAGGGAAAAATTAAGTACGCCTACGTTAAGTAGGCGTACTTTGAGTCGCCGTCCGCTGGGCCAACTCCAGCGTCGCCTCCCGGCCGGCTAAGCCGGCCTTCGGCGAGTTACTGCCTTCCGTTGTGCCGTCGCCTGATGCTAGGCCTGCGCGCGCGGCGCTTCGCGCCGGGCGCTCCGGCCAGGTGCTGTCTCGCGAGTACTTCACCTCGCGACAGCCGGGATGCGCGCACTTCCGCGCGCTGCGATCCCGGCTGTCCGATGGCCGCTGGTGACAAGTCGGTAGGCACAATGGGTCACATGGCGCGTGTACTCGTCGGTGTCACGGGGGGCATCGCGGCCTACAAGGCCTGCGAGCTCGTCCGCCTGCTCGTCAAGGCGGGCCACGAGGTGATCCCGCTCGTCACGCCCGGCGCCGAGCGCTTCGTCACCGCGCGGACGTTCTCCGCGCTCGCCCGCCGGCCGCTCGCCGAGGACCCCTACCCGCACCTCGAGCGTGCCGACCTGCTCGTCGTCGCGCCGTGCACGGCGAACACGCTGGCCAAGCTCGCGCGCGGGCTCGCCGACTCCGTCCTCACCGAAGCGGCGCTCGCGCACCGAGGCCCGACGCTCGTCGCGCCGGCGATGAACCCGCGCATGTGGTCGCATCCCGCCGTCCAGGAGAACGCGCGCCT
>JBBDQR010000059.1:0-3678 GCA_040905885.1 Gaiellaceae bacterium
CCGGCGACCGCGGGCGGTCGCCGTGACCGGGGCGATCGGCGCGGGCAAGTCGGAGGCGCTGAAGGCCTTTGCGCGTCACGGCGCTGCGACGATCTCGAGCGACGAGATCGTCCACGACCTGATCGAGCGCGATCCCGAGGTGCGGGCTGCGCTCACCGAGCGCTTCGGCACGACCGACCGGGCCGAGATTGGCCGCATCGTCTTCGCCGACCGCGCCGAGCTCGACTGGCTCGAGCGGCTGCTCCACCCGCGCGTCCTCGAGCGGTACTCCGACTGGTACGAGCGGCAGGACGGGGCCCTGGCGGTGGCCGAGATCCCCCTGCTCTACGAGACGGGCGGCGAGCGGCGTTTCGACGCGGTGGTCGTGATCACGGCGCCCGAGGAGGTACGGAGGGCGCGCGCGAGCGTGCCGCTCGAGGGCCGCACCGAGCGCCTGATCCCCGACGAGGAGAAGGTGCGGCGGGCGGACTTCGCCTACGTGAACGACGGAACGCCGGAGGAGCTGGACGCATGGGTCGCAGGAGTCGTTCGCTCACTCTCCTCCTGATTCCGGTGCTCGCGGCCGCTGCAGTCGCGGTCGTCAAGACCGAGCCCGCCTGGTACCTCCGGCTTCGCTACCCGCTCGAGTACGAGGCGATCGTCACCGGCCACGCGCGCAACTACCGGCTCGAGCCGGCCCTGCTCGCGGCAGTCATCTACCACGAGAGCAAGTTCGACCCGAGGGCCGAGTCGAGCTCCGGCGCGATCGGGCTGATGCAGCTCACGCCCGACACTGCGAAGGGCATCGCGCTGCGCACCGGCGGCTCGCGCTTCCAGCTCTCCGACCTCTACGACCCGGAGGTCAACGTCCGCTACGGCTCGTGGTATCTCCGCCATCTCCTCGACCGCTACGAAGGCGAGCTGCGGCTCGCGCTCTCGGCCTACAACGGCGGCCAGGGCAACGTCGACCGCGGCGTGGTCTTCGCGGAGACGCGCGAGTACGTCAAGAGCGTCCTGGCGACGCGAGAGCGCTATCGCAAGGCCTATCCGAGCCTGCGTCAGCCAGACACTTGACAGACACCATAAGTGATGTCATACTGACGTCACAATGCAACTGTCACCGCACGTCGAAGCCCTGCTCGCCGACGCCGCCGAGATCGCCGCGGTGGGCGACGAGAGGACCGTCGAGGCTGCTCGCAGG
Organism: Gaiellaceae bacterium; assembly: GCA_040905885.1. Classification (GTDB taxonomy): domain Bacteria; phylum Actinomycetota; class Thermoleophilia; order Gaiellales; family Gaiellaceae; genus JACVRU01. The sequence goes on from JBBDQR010000059.1 coordinate 1,181, forward strand.
CTGACCGTCGCGCTCCGCTCCGCCGCCGGCCTTCGTCTCCAGGAGGCTCTGACCGAGGCGACGCTCGAGCTTTCGGCCCAGCTCCCCTCGGGCCACGTCGAGCTCCGCCTCGCCGGCCAGGACCTCTCGCTCGTCTACGTCGACGCGGAGGCGGATGCCCCGGCCGCGTCGGCCGACGACGGCCTGACCGCCCGGATCACGCTCAGGCTCCCCGAGGGCCTGAAGGCCGGGATCGAGGCGGCCGCGGCGCGCGAGGGCCTGTCCGTCAACGCCTGGATCGTCCGTGCGCTCTCGCGGAGCACGGGCGGTACCACCCGCCGCGGCCCCGGCAGCCGGCTGACCGGCTTCGCCCGCGGCTGAGAGGAGGAAGTGATGAGCCTGTACCTGCCCCCGCCGAAGTACATCGACCACCTCACCGACCGCAGGCCGGTCCGCCGGCCGAAGCGCCCGCGGTGAGGACCGAGACCTTCCACACTCCGGGCGACCTCTCGCTCCGGATCCGGATCCCCGCCGGCCGCGTCGACATCGAGACCGTGGCCGGCGAGGAGACCCGGGTCGAGCTCGAGAGCGACCCGGGAGTCGAGGAGGAGGCGGTGATCACGACCCGCGGCGGCGAAGTCGTCGTCGAGATCGAGGAACGCCGCCTCCTCTTCCTCCGCACTGCGCCCGACGTGCGCGTGCGCGTCACGTGCCCGCCCGGTGCCCGGCTCGAGCTGAAGGGTGTCTCGACGGACTTCGCGGCCCGCGGCTCGTTCGGCCCGGCCGACGTCAAGACGGTCTCGGGGGACGTCGAGCTCGAGCGGGTCGAAGGCGACCTGTCCGTCAAGACCGTCAGCGGCGACATTACCGCGGACGCCGTCTCGGGCCGCGCGACCGTCCAGTCGGTCTCCGGCGACGTCCGCGTCGGCGACGCGGGCGGCTCCGTCACCGCCCAGACGGTTTCCGGCGACGTCCGGCTCGCCTCCGTCGGCGAGGGAACCGTGACGCTGAAGAGCGTCTCGGGCGACATGCAGATCGGCATCCGCGCCGGCTCGAGCCTCTGGGTCGACGCGAAGTCGGTCAGCGGGGACACGAGCTCGGAGCTCGCGGTCGGCGACACGCCGCCCGAGGGCGAGGGCCCGCTCGTCGAGGTCCGGGCCACCGCCATGAGCGGGGACATCCGGATCGTCCGGGCATGAGCCGTAGGCTCGACGGAGGCTCACAAAGAGCGCAGGTGCCGGCTTCGCCGGCGCCGGAGCGGGAATGACGACCCGCGCCATCCTCCGCGAGCCGGCGCTGCTCGCGCTCCTCGCGCGCGAGACCGTCTCGCTTGCGGGATCGCAGATGACCTGGGTGGCGCTGCCCTGGTTCGTGCTCACGACCACCGGCTCCGCCACGAAGATGGCCATCGTCGTGGGGGTCGAGGCCGCCGCCGCGGGGCTCGTCGGCTTCGCCGCCGGCAACCTCACCGGGCGCCTGGGGCCGCGGCGCACCATGCTGATCGCCGACGCCTCCCGCGCCCCGCTGATGGCGGCGATTCCCGCGCTCCACTTCCTCGGGCTGCTCTCGTTCCCGCTCCTGCTCGCCCTCGTCTTCGTCGTGGGCGCGTTCGCGACGCCGTCCTTCGCCTCGAAGGCGGCGCTGCTGCCGGCGATCGTCGGCGAGGACGAGGGAGCAGTCGGGGAGGCGAACGCCCTGCTGCAGATCGCCAACCGCGTCTCCTTCGTGCTCGGGCCGCCGCTGGCGGGCGTCCTGATCGGGCTGCTCGGAGCCACGACCGTGCTGCTGGTGGACGCGGCCACCTTCGCCGCCGGGTTCCTCCTGATCGCGCTCTTCGTCCGCGTCGGCGGCCGGATCCAGGACACCGACGAGTCGCGCGGCCTCGCGGCCGGGATCCGCTTCCTCTTCCGCGACCGGCTGCTGCGGCCGTGGTCGCTGGCGATCATCGTCGGCGACGTCGGCTGGCTGGCCTTCTTCGTCGCGATGCCGTTCCTCGTGCTGACGCGCTTCGGCGACCAGCCCGAGATCCTCGGCTGGATCCTCGGCGGGTTCGGCGTCGGCGCGGTCGTCGGGAACGTCGTGATCTTCCGGATCGTGCGCGGGATCGACCAGCTGCTCGTCGGCAGCGTCGGCGAGGTCTTCATGATCGCGCCGATCTGGCTCTTCCTCGCCGACGTGGAGCCCGGCTTCCTCGTCGCCTCGATGGTCGCCGCCGGGCTGGCCAACGGCGTCGTGAACGCGCCCGTCTGGACGATCTTCACGCTGCGCACGCCCCCCGCCCTGCGGACGAAGGCCTGGGCGGCGATCGTGGCGACGACCTCGCTGCTCGGGCCGCTGGTGCTGCTCGGCACCGGCCCCGCGCTCGACTCGTTCGGCCTGACCGGCCCTCTGCTGACGATCTTCGCCGTCCAGACCGCGGCTGCGCTGGTCTTCATGACGGCGGGTCTCCGGGAGCGGCTGCGCGGCCGCGTCGTGTATGCGCCGTAGGCTCGACGGAGGCGCTCAAAGAGCGGAGGGGG
>JBBDQR010000059.1:3688-7782 GCA_040905885.1 Gaiellaceae bacterium
AGGCGCCGGCTTTGCCGGCGCCGGAGCGGGGCGCGAGCCTGTGGCGTAACGCGGACTTCCTGCGCCTCTGGTCGGCGCAGACGATCAGCCAGTTCGGCACGCAGATCACGGCGCTGGCCCTGCCGCTCGCCGCGATCCTCATCCTCGACGCCTCCGCCACCGAGGTCGCGCTGCTCACCGCGCTCGAGTGGCTGCCGTGGCTCCTGATCAGCCTGCCGGCCGGCGCGCTCGTCGACCGGATGCGGCGCCGCCCGGTGCTGGTGCTCGCAGACGTAGGCCGCGGGGTTGCCCTCGCCTCGGTCCCCGCGGCCTACGCCTTCGACGCGCTGACGCTCTGGCAGCTCTACGGCGTCGGCTTCCTCGTCGGCGTCCTCACCGTCTTCTTCGACGTCGCCTACCAGTCGTACCTTCCCTCGCTCGTGGAGCGGCGCCAGCTCGGCGAGGGCAACTCGAAACTGGAGGTCAGCCGCTCCGGAGCCGGACTGGCCGGGCCGGGGCTCGCGGGGGTGCTGATCGAGCTCGTGCGGGCGCCGGTCGCGATCCTCGCCGACGCGATCAGCTTCTTCGTCTCCGCGCTCCTGCTCGTCACGATCCGCCGGGAGGAGCGGTTCCAGAAGCCGCAGGACGGTACACGGCTGTGGCACGAGATCGTCGAGGGGATCCGCTACGTGCTCGGCGATCCCGTCCTGCGCCCGAGCATGGCCTTCGTCGCGACCTCGAACTTCTTCGGGAACGTCATGTGGACGATCTTCCTCGTCTACGCCGTGCGGCGGCTCGAGTGGAGCCCGGGGACGATCGGGCTCGTGCTCACGCTCGGCAACCTCGGCTTCCTCGCCGGAGCCGTGCTCGCACCGCGCATCGGAGCCAAGCTCGGGGTGGGGCGGACGCTGGTCGGCGCGGCGATGCTCGGCGGCTGGCCGCTGCTGGCCGTTCCGCTGGCTCCCGCCGACCACGCGGTGCCCCTCATCGTCGGCGCCCTGGTCGTCGCGAGCTTCGGCGGCGTCGTCTACAACGTCGTCGGCATCAGCCTCTTCCAGGCGATCACGCCGGACCGGCTGCTCGGGAGGATGAACGCGTCGCGCCGCTTCGTCGTCTGGGGCGTGATCCCGCTCGGCTCCCTCGTGAGCGGCGGGCTGGCCGCCTGGATCGGCCTCCGGCCGACGCTGCTCGTCGGCGCCGTCGGCAGCGCGATCGCGTTCCTGCCGCTCCTGTTCTCGCCGGTGTGGGCGCTGCGCGACGTGCCCGAGGAGGACGCGGCCGCTACGCCAGCTCCAGCCGCATGAGCCACCGCGGCAGGTGGTCGCTCTTCGCGTCGGTCCGGAGCACGCGCCGGAAGCCGGCCCGCTCGAACATCCCCGCCGTGCCGACGTAGGCGGCGGTGCCGTGGATCCGCCGGCCGACCGTGTCGACCGGATAGGCCTCCAGCGCCGGCGCTCCCTGCTCGCGGGCGTACTCGATCACGCCGTCGAGCAGCGCCCGCGCGATCCCCTGGCGCCGGTAGCCGACGCGGACGGTGAAGCAGTAGATCGCCCAGACCGGGAGCTCGTCGATCGCGGGGATCGTCCGCGAGCGCAGGAGGCGGCCGCTCCGCTGCCGCGGGGCGAAGCCGACCCAGCCGGCCGGCTCGCCCTCCAGGTAGGCGACGAGGCCGGGGGCGGGCGTCTCGGCCAGCTGCGCACGAAGCGCTCCATGTCGGGTCTCCTGGCTCGAGCGGCTGTACTCGCCCGACGTCATCCGCCAGTACTGGCAGGCGCACACCGGGTTGAGGATCGCCAGGACGTCGTCGAAGCGGTCGGGCGTGGCCGGGACTACGGTTGCGAGAGGCGTTCCCACAGGTTCGAGATGATGCGCTTCACCGGCTTGTAGCGCGCGCGGCCGCCGAAGTCCAGCGTGCCCGCGGCGAACACCTTGGCACCGGCGGCCGTCTCGTAGTAGGTCATCTGAGCCGTGTAGCCCGGGCCGTAGATCTCCGGCACCTCCGCGAGCACGATCGTCCCGCGCGGAGAGCGCCGCGTGGTCGTGTCGATCTCGATCCCGAAGCCCAGGTGCGTGTGGCCGAAGGTGGCGCCGTCGACCAGCCCGGTCCCCTCCCAGACCCACGACGCGGTCGTCGCCGAGCGGACGACGTAGGAGCCCTTGCGCCTGCCCTGGTCATTGGCGAGGTACTGGACGCCGATCAGCGCGGCCTCCGGCCGCTCGAGGTCGCGCCACTTGCGGATCTTGCGCAGGATCCGGCCCCGCCGCTCGACCTGCCAGAAGAAGTTGTTCGCCGAGAGGAACATCAGGTTGCCGCCGAGGTCGCGGTAGCGCTCGACCACGTCGTACTCCTTCTTCGTCACGTACTCCGTGTGCCCGGGGAAGACGATCAGGTCGTAGGCGGCGGCGGGCGCGTCGCCGCTGCGCGCCCGCTCGAGGTCCTCCTCGGCGAGGAAGTCGACGTCGCGGCCGGTCTCGTGCAGCCAGCGCAGGAAGCCGACGTCGTACGCGCGGAACTTGGGCGGGACGCCCCGGTCGAGGAAGGCGCGGCCGAGGCGGACCGGGATCGACGAGAGGCCCGCGTACCAGGTGTCCCCCCAGCCGTCGGCGTCCTCGTCGCGGAAGTTGTAGGCCTGCCACGTGTTCGTCGGCATGACGACGGCGACCCGGCTCGTGCCCAGGCGCGGCGGCCGCACGACGAACGGCGCGTAGCCGACCCTGCCGTCGGCCGCGGTCAGCTGGGCGAAGTAGAGGCCGCTCGGGAGCGCCGGGATCCGCAGGCGGACCCGGTGCGGGCGGTGGCGCCAGCGCTGCCAGGGCAGCACGAGGGGGTCGGAGACGGCGACGCCGTACATCACGTTCCGGGCCGTCGTCGTCTCCTGCTCGGGCCCGGCGCGGAAGAGCTGGAGGGTCAGCTGCGTCGCGTCCGTCTCGATCCGAAGGCCGGCGTTCTGGCCCTGGGCGTAGCTGGCGCGCTCGAAGCCGGCGTCGACGCCGAGGACGCGGACGACGGGCGTCCGGGAAGCGCCCCGCTGCAGCTGCCGCGCGGAGCCCGCGCCCAGCGTCGTCCGGTTGCCGGCCCGGTCGACGGCGCTCAGGGTGACGAGGTAGGAGCGCGCCGGCACGGCCTGCGGCGCCCAGTGGACCGTGTGGCGGCCCTTTCCGTAGACGGCCGTGCGGGCCCAGACGGCCGTGGTCCGGCGAAGCGTCTTCAGGACGGTTATCCGGACGCGCGCGGGCTCGCCGAGCCGGAAGGAGATCGCCGCCCGCTCGCGGACGCCGTCTCCGTTCGGGCTGATCGTCGCGAGCAGCGGCCGGTCGCCGGCGAACCCGCGCCCCTCGGCCTGGACGCGGAAGGCCGCGACCGAGGGCGGCGTCCGGTCGACGGCGCCCGGGACCAGGGCAAGGACGACAAGCGCGAGGGGGAGCCGCATACGCGCCGACTCCTACGCTGCCCGGCCCCCGGTTCCTACCTGGCCCGCCTCGCGAACCCCGCCTGGAGCAAGTCGTTGAGGCCGCCTGCCGCGAGCGTCCAGGTGAGGATCCGGCCGAAGCGGGGCGCCAGGCTCCCGGTATTCCGTGGGCTTTCGGACGGCCGAGATCGCTGCGCGAAGCGCGCATCTCGGCCCTCGCGAGGCGTCGGGGAATGGGCCGACAGCACTGCGCCTGGAGCGCCCGGGCGAGGCCCGCGCGCGGAGGGCTTGGCTCCGGATGCCGGAAGCGCCGAAGGAGTTCCGCAGCCGAAGGACGGCTCTGCCGGCCGGGAGGCCGGCCCCTGTCTGGGAGCGGCCCAAGAGTCGAAATCCGGCGGAAAGCCGCCAGGCTTTGCGCCGCTACGCTTGTCGCGTCGTGCCGCCCTTCAGGACAGCCGCCGCCTACCGGCCGACGGGCGATCAGCCGCAGGCGATCGCGACGGTCGCCGAGGGCCTGCGCGCGGGCGATCGCTACCAGACGCTGCTCGGCGCGACCGGCACCGGGAAGACGGCGACGATGGCCTGGATCGTCGAGGAGGTGCAGAAGCCGACGCTCGTGATCGCGCACAACAAGACGCTCGCGGCGCAGCTCTGCAACGAGTTCCGCGAGTTCTTCCCGGACAACGCGGTCGAGTACTTCGTCTC
>JBBDQR010000060.1:0-7753 GCA_040905885.1 Gaiellaceae bacterium
CCGGTCGTCGCTCAGGGCCCCGGGCTCCTCGACAACGGCGCCGCAGCCGCCGCCGAGCTGGCCGCGAGGCCGGTCTCGCTCGCGTTCGGGCGCGCGAGCGGGACGAAGTGGCGCCGCACGCTCACGATCACCGTCCGGAACGTCTCGACGCGACCGCTGCGGCTGCGGCTGTCGGTGGAGCGGCACGACTTCCCCGCCGCCGAGACGCGGTTCAGGCTCGCGCCCGCGACCATGACGCTCGAGCCGGGCCGGAGCGCGCGCGTCAGGCTGACCGCGTCGGTCGCCGTGGCGGCGGACGGCGGGCCGCCGGCGGAGGGAACCCTGCTCGTGCGCCCCGCGGCAGGCGTCCCGCTCCGCGTGCCCTTCGCGGTCGCCTTCGGCCCGGAGCGGACGGCGCTGCTCGGGACCGTCAGGCTCTCGGAGCGCGCCTTCGAGCCGTCCGAGACGCGGCCGGCGATCCTGACCGTGCGCGCCGGCTCGGTGCGGACGGTCGGCGGCGTGGACGAGATCGAGCCGCTCTCCCGGCTCGACGTGGAGCTCTGGACGCTCGCCGGCGAGAGGCTCGGGCTGCTGGCCCGCGTCCGCGACCTGCTTCCGGGCCGGTACACGTTCGGCCTCACCGGCCGCGACCCGGACGGCGTCGCGCTCGCGCCGGGCACGTACAGGCTGCGCCTGCTCGCCCTCCCGACGGGCCCGGGCCGTCCCGTCGCAAAGACGCTGCAATTCACCATCAAATAGACTCGGCTTCCAATCCTCTGGCGAAGGGAGCGTCATGACCGCAGCGGCACCCACCCTCACCCATCTCCGGGAGAATCCGTTCGACATCGCGAAGCAGCAGCTGCGGGCGGTGGGGGAGGCCTTCGGCATCGACGACAACCTCGTCAGGGTCCTCTCGCAGTGCAAGAAGGCGCTGGCCGTCTCGATCCCGACGCGCATGGACGACGGGTCGGTGCGCGTCTTCGAGGGTTACCGCGTCACGCACAACATCGCGCGCGGGCCGTCGAAGGGCGGGATCCGCTACCACCCGGACGTCACGCTCGACGAGGTCAAGGCGCTGGCGATGTGGATGACGTGGAAGTGCGCGCTGATGGGGATCCCGTTCGGCGGCGCGAAGGGAGGCGTCGTCTGCGATCCGAAGGTGATGAGCCGCGGCGAGCTCGAGCGGATGACGCGCCGCTACACGAGCGAGATCATCAACGAGATCGGCCCGGAGCGGGACATCCCGGCGCCGGACGTGGGCACCGACGCGCAGGTGATGGCGTGGATCTTCGACACCTACTCGATGAACAAGGGCCACTCCGTGCTCGGCGTCGTCACCGGCAAGCCGGTGCAGATCGGCGGGTCGCTCGGTCGGACCGAGGCAACCGCGCGGGGCGCCCACTACTGCATCCGCGAGGCGCTGCGCAAGCTGGACGGGGCGCGCGTCGAGGGCACCACGGCGGCGATCCAAGGCTTCGGCAACGTCGGCAGCTACCTCGCCAAGTTCCTTGCCGAGGACGGCGCGACCGTGATCGCGATCTCCGACTCCTCCGGCGGCCTCTACAACCCGAACGGGATCGACGTCGCGGCGGCCTTCGCCCACAAGCGCGAGACCGGCACGCTGGCCAGCCTCGGCGGCGCCGAGCCGATCTCGAACGACGACCTCTTGCTGCTCGAGTGCGACGTGCTCGCTCCCTGCGGCCTCGAGCAGGTGATCCGCGAGGACAACGCGTCGCGCGTGCGCGCGAGGATCGTCGTCGAGGGCGCGAACGGGCCGACCACGCCGGGAGCCGACGCGATCCTCGAGGACCTGGGCGTGCTCGTCCTGCCCGACGTGCTCGCGAACGCCGGCGGGGTCGTCGTCTCCTACTTCGAGTGGGTCCAGGGCCTCCAGGAGTACTTCTGGAAGGAGGCCGAGGTGAACGCGAAGCTGAACGACATCATGACCCGCGCCTTCCACGAGACCTGGAACACGCGCGAGGAGCGCGGCTTGAGCATGCGGCTCGCGGCCTACGGCCTGGCGGTGCAGCGCGTCGGCGAGGCGACCACGACGCGGGGGCTCTACCCGTAGGAGAGGTCCGGCTCTACACGGCGGCCGGCTGCCACCTCTGCGAGCGGGCGCGCGAGACGCTGGCGGCGCTCGAGGCCGAGCTCGGGTTCGAGCTCGAGGAGGTCGAGATCACCGGCGTGCCCGAGCTGGAGGAGCGCTACCGCGAGTGGTTGCCGGTCGTCGAGATCGGCGGCGAGCGCGCGTTCGTCTACTTCGTCGAGCCGGAGGCCTTCCGTCGGAAGCTGTCACGAGCGCGCGGCTTGTAACTTCTCCGCGCGTCTTCCTGCGAGTGCTGGCAGACTGCGTTGTGCTGTTACAAAGTCCGACCCGAGGAGGGGCTGGGTGGCGGAGCGATTGACGGTTGGGGTGGCGGCGCGCCTGTCGCGCTACCTCCAGGTGTTGACCCAGGCCCGGAAGATGGGCAAGGACAGGATCTCCTCGCAGGAGATCTCGGACTACACGAACATCAACGCCACCCAGATCCGCCGCGACCTGTCCACGTTCGGCAAGTTCGGGAAGCGCGGCGTCGGCTACTCCATCGAGTCGCTGCTGAACGAGATCCGGAAGATCCTGCGGACGCAGGGCCAGCACAACATCGCCGTCGTCGGCGCCGGCCGCCTCGGCGAGGCGATCGCGAGCTCGCCGATCTTCGCCGAGCACGGGATCAACATCGCCGCGATCTTCGACACCGACCCGGAGAAGATCGGGCGGCGGCTCGGCGGGGTCGAGGTCAGCGACTACGCGCGCCTGGCCGACGTCGTCCGGGAGCAGAACATCGTCGTCGGCGTGCTCGCGGTGCCCGCCTCGAGCGCCCAGCGCGCGGCCGACGACCTCGTCGCCGCGGGCGTCCGCATCATCATCAACTACTCGGAAGCGCTGATCGACACGCCGTCCGACGTCGTCGTCCACACGTCGAACCCCGCCGTCGACCTGCTCCATGCTCTCTATTTCCACCTGGCGTAGCCGGGTGAAGATCCTCCTCTGGCACGGGTACCTGCTCGGCGGGACGGGCTCGAACGTCTACACGCAGGCGGTCGCCCGCGCCTGGAGCCGGGCAGGCCACGACGTCACCGTCTTCTGCCAGGAGCCGCACCCGGAGCGCTTCGACCTCGCCGGCGCCGAGGTCGTGCGACCCGAGATCGGCGGGATCCTGCCGGTGTTCGTGCTCGACCGCTACGAGGGGCTCGAGGCTCGCCTCCTCCAGGACCTGAGCCGGGAGGAGCGCGAGCGGTTCGTGGAGCTGAACGCTGCCGCCGTGCGCGAGCGGCTGCCCGCGGACCTCGTCTTCGCGAACCACGTCCTTCTCGGCGGCCCGGTCGCGGCGGCGACGGGCGCCCGCTACGCCGTCAAGGCGCACGGCTCCGAGCTCGAGTACTCGATGCGCGGCAACCCCGAGCTCGAGGCCTGGGGCCGCGAGAGCCTCGCGGGCGCGGAGGCGGTCTTCGTCGGCTCCGCCCACATCCGCGCCGTGCTGGAGGAGGTCGTGGGACACGTCGACCGCGTCCACGAGGTGCCGCCGGGCGTGGACGTCGAGGAGTTCGTCCCCGAGCCGCGGGACGAGGCGCTCGCGCACCTGCTCGACGAGGCCCGAGCCGACCGGCCCAACCCGGGGAACGCGAACGAGCGCCGCCCGGACGAGGGCAACGCCGAGCGCCTCGCAGCCTTCCTCGCCGCCGACGAGCCGACCGTCGCCTACTTCGGCAAGCTCCTGAGGAACAAGGGCGTGCACCTGCTGCTCGAGGCGCTCGGTGGCCTCGACGCCCGGGCGGTGATCGTCGGCTTCGGCGACTACCGCGCCGAGCTCGAGTCGCAGGCGCCGGCGCGCACCCTCTTCACCGGCCCGCTCGAGCACCGCCACCTCCGCCACCTGCTCCCGCTCGCGGACGTGGCGGTCGTGCCGTCGATCTTCCCGGAGGCCTTCGGCATGGTCGCCGCCGAGGCGGCGGCGGCGGGCGTCCCGCCGCTCGTCGCCCGCCACTCCGGGCTCGCCGAGATCGCGACGGGGCTCGAGGAGGGGTACCCGCCCGAGCTCGCCCACCTGGCCTCGTTCACCACCGGGGACGTGGACGAGCTGCGCGCCCGGCTCGCCGAGCTGCTCTCACTCGCCCCGCCGGAGCGGGCGCGGCTGCGGGAGGCTGCCCGCCGCGCCGCGCTCGAGCGCTGGAGCTGGGTTCACGTGGCCGAGCGGCTGCTGGCTCCGCTTCAAATGCAATAGTGCCCGCGTGGGCGAGGAGCAGAAGCTTCCGACCGACGAGCTGATCCGGCTCGCGCGCGAGGCCTTCGACGAGGGGCGCGACTTCACGGTCGCAGTCGAGGAGGAGTTCGCCCTCGTCGACCCCGAGACGCTCGAGCTCACGAACCGCTTCGAGGAGCTCCAGGCCGCGGCACGGGGCACCGAGTTCGAGGAGTGCCTCGTCGGCGAGCTGATCGCCTCCGAGGCCGAGATGCGGACCGGCCGCTGTGAGACGTTCACGGAGGCCGCGGCCCGGATGGGCGAGCGGCGCGAGCAGCTGGCCGGCCTCGCGGACGGGCTCGGGATCCTGCTCGGCGGCACCGGCACCCACCCCTGGAGCTCCTGGAAGGACCAGCGGATCATCGACACGCCGCACTACCGCCGGAACGACGAGATCCTCCGCTACGTCGTCTGGCGCAACAACTCGTTCGGGCTGCACGTGCACGTCGGCATCCGCGGCGCCGACCGCGCGATCCGCGTCCACGACGCGCTCCGCATCTACCTGCCGCACTTGCTCGCGCTCTCGGCCAGCTCGCCCTTCGTCGAGGGCGTCAACTCGGGCCTCCACTCGACGCGCACGGAGATCTTCACCCGCCTCTTCCCGCGCTGCGGCATCCCCGACCCGTACGAGAGCTGGGACGAGTTCGAGCGCTACGTCCGCTTCCTCTACGACACCGGCTCGATCACCGAGCACACGCAGCTCTGGTGGAGCGTGCGCCCGCATCTCGCCTTCCCGACGATCGAGATCCGCATCTGCGACGGGCAACCGGACCTCGGCGAGGCCCGCTCTCTGGCGGCGCTCGGCTACGCGCTGACTGCGCGCATCGCTCGCGCGCTCGACGACGGCGAGGAGCTGCCGATGCCGCCGCCGCGGCTGCTGGAGGAGAACCTCTGGCGCGCGATCCGGTTCGGGCTCTCCGGCAGCCTGATCGACCTGCCCGCCGGGACGGTCGAGCCGGCCCGCGACGCGATCGAGCGGCTCGTCGAGTGGGTGCTGCCGGTGGCCGAGGAGCTCGGCGCCGCTCAGTTCCTCGCCATTCCCGCCGCCAACGCCGCCGAGCGGCAGATCGCCCGCTTCGAGGAGGGCGCGACCCTCCGCGAGATCTACGCCGAGCAGATCGCGACTCGCGAGCAGGTCCGTGGCTAAGAGCTCCTTTCGAAATGAAGCACGGGCCGCCCGGCCGCGCTGGGCGGCGCGATCCTGCGTCCCTCAGCCCTTCCCCACGAAGTGCTCCGCACTTCGCGGGGGCCCCGGGGGTCGCGCCCATAGCGCTGCTATGGGCGCTCCCTGCGTCCTTGTCTCGCACTCGCCCATCACGCCCGGTCAGCGCGTGGTCATTCCGAAAGAGGCGTATCCCCTTCACGCCCCTGGTGCTTTCGCGTGCTCACGGTCGTCCACCGACCAGCTGGGTGTAGGGGACGTGATCGAGCTGGGTCGCTTGCTCGAGCAGGCGGTAGAAGAGGAGGCCGCGGTGGCGGGAGCTGCGGCGGTTGAAGCGGAAAGTGAACTCGTCGAGGTAGAAGTCGAGCTGGCGGGCGCTGATGCCGCCGTGGTGCGTCCCGAGCAGCCAGCGCTTGAGCAGCGAGGAGACGCGGTGGACGCGCGGCATCGCCACGTGAGCGGGGTCGGGGCTGGCGGAGATGTTGGTCGGGTGATGGATGAAGCCGGCTTCGGCGAGGCGGTTGTAGCTGTGCGAGTGGTCGGTGTAGATCACCGAGCCCGGCTCGGCGACCGCGGCGACGAAGTCGGTCAGCACGGGCTGCGAGATGTCGGGGATGCGGGCGAGGCGAATGCGGCCGGCCGCACCAGCCGGCAGTGCTTCGACCGCGATCGCGACGATCGCTTTCCGGGCGGCGCCGCGGCCGCGTTTCCCCGCGGCCAGGCGGCGGCCGGCGTAGCTCTCGTCGACCTCCAGCTCGCCGGCCAGCCGATCGCGTCCAGGGCGCACCATCGCCCGGCGCAGCTTGTGCAACATCGACCACGCAGTCTCATAGCTGCCGAGCCCGAGCACACGCTTGAGCCCGAGCGCGCTCACCCCGGGCTTCTGGCTGCACACCTGCCAGGCGGCTGCGAACCAGCTCGTGAGCGGCAGCCGCGTATCGGCGAAGATCGTCCCCGCCGTGACCGAGACGTCCACGCGGCAAGCCGCGCAGCGGAGATTGCGGCCCTTGCTCATCCGCCACGCCCTCCCGCCGCCACAGCCCGGACAGGCAAAGCCATTCGGCCACCGCAGTCGGACGAGGTAGGCAAGACATGCCTGCTCATCCGGAAACCAGACGTTGAACTCGTGCAGCGTGCGCGGGTAGTCGCGACCCGCAACCAGACCGTCCATCCACCCCAGGATCGCACCCGTGCATGACGGAATCGCCACAAAGGGGCGTGAAGGGGATACGCCTCTTCCGAAATGAGCTCTGAGGAAGAGCCCACCCGCGAGGAGCTGATCGAGCAGGTCCAGAAGCTGAGGGTGACGGACGTGCTCCTCTCGACGATGGCGGCCGTCGCCCAGCTCGCGTACGCGAAGCTCGACGCCGAGAGCCTCGACCTGCCCCAGGCGAAGATCGGGATCGAGTCGCTCCGCGCGCTACTGCCCGTGCTCGAGGCGAGCCTCGACGAGGAGCTCGCGCGCGACTACCGCCAGCTCGTCTCGAACCTGCAGCTCGCGTACGCCGAGGCGGCGGGAACCTAGCCGTCCGGCTGCCCTTCGACTGCGCTTCGCGGCGCGCGCTTGTGATAGAAAACCACGCCCGCCGATGCCGTCGGCGTTCGACTTTGTGACAGGTTAGGGGAGGGAAATGGACTGGTTCAGCGAGCACCCGGTCGCCTTCGCGCTCGCCGCGTCGGCGCTCGCCATCTCCGCCGGGGTCGCGCTCACGGCCTGGGTGCTCCAGCAGCCGAAGGGCGACGAGCGGATGCGCGAGATCGGCCGCGCGATCCAGGAGGGCGCGGCCGCCTACCTGCGGCGCCAGTACCTAACGATCGGCGCCGTCGCGGTCGTCCCCTTCCTCCTCATCGGCTTCTACAACGAGCTCGGCTGGGGGACGGCGATCGGCTTCCTCGTCGGCGCTACGTTCTCGGCTGCGGCGGGCTTCATCGGGATGAACGTCGCCGTCCGCGCGAACATGCGCACGGCCGAGGCCGCCAAGTCCGGGCTCAAGCCCGCCCTCGACGTCGCCTTCCGCGCCGGCTCCGTCACCGGCCTCCTGGTGGTCGGGCTCGGCCTGCTCGGCGTCGCGGGCTACTACTGGGTGCTCACGGGCTGGCTCGAGAACTCGCAGGAGTCGGCGATCCGGGACCTCCTCGGCCTCGCCTTCGGAGGCTCGCTGATCTCCGTCTTCGCCCGGCTCGGCGGCGGCATCTACACGAAGGCCGCCGACGTCGGCGCCGACCTCGTCGGGAAGATCGAGGCCGGCATCCCCGAGGACGACCCGCGCAACCCGGCCGTGATCGCGGACAACGTCGGCGACAACGTCGGCGACTGCGCCGGCATGGC
>JBBDQR010000061.1:0-1275 GCA_040905885.1 Gaiellaceae bacterium
AGGGAGCGCCCATAGCCGAAGCTATGGGCGCGACCGAGGACGCCGCAGCGCGCAGCGTGATAGCGGGCCAGAAGCCGGAGGGCATTGCTGGACGGGGCACTAGACGAACGCATCGGCGCCATCTACCTCAGCGCCGACGAGGTGCGGACGCGCGTCGCCGAGCTCGGACGGGAGATCGCCCACGACTACGAGGGGCTCGAGCCGGTGCTCGTCGGCTCGCTGAAGGCGAGCCTCGTCTTCCTCAGCGACCTGTCGCGCGCGGTGGCGATTCCGCACTGGCTCGACTTCATCGAGCTGGCGGGCTACGGGCCCGAGCCCGATCTCGGCGGCCGCCCGAGCATCCGGCTGCTGAAGGACCTCGACGTGGACGTCGAGGGTCGCCACGTTCTCATCGTCGAGGACGTGATCGACACCGGGCTGACGCTGAACTACCTCGTCCGCACGCTCGAGCCGCGGCGCCCGCAGTCGGTCGCGGCGGTAACGCTCCTCGATCGCCCGTACCGGCGGCTCGTCGCCGACCTGCCGGTGCGGTACGTGGGCTTCACCGTCCCCGACGAGCTCTTCGTCGGCTACGGCTTCGATCTCGAGGAGCGCTACCGCAATCTGCCCGACATCCGCGTGGTCAAGACCTAGGCGGCGCTACCAGCGGTACCAGCGGGCCTCCGGGCCGCGGGCGACGAAGCCGATCAGCCAGAGCACGATCAGGGCGATCGCGATCCACCACAGGAGCTTGACCGCGAAGCCCGCGCCGAAGAGCACGAGGGCGAGCAGCAGGATCAGCAGAAGCGGAACCACGTCGTCTCCTTTCGTCATGGTCGTCCAGCAGAGCCACGTTTTCCCCGTCCGGCCCCCGAGAAACCGGCCGGCCGCCCCCTCGGAGGGAGGCGGCCGGCTTCGTCGGGAGACGACAGGCGAGGCGAGCGCGTGCCCGCCGCTTATTCCTTACAACCGATAAACGGGCGAAGGCGCGACGCGGATACGGCCGTCAGCCGGATCGGCGAGGCGCCGGCAGGGAGAGCCGCTTGAGCGCGAGCGCGTTCACGGCGACGAGCACGCTCGAGCCGGACATCGAGATGGCCGCGATCTCCGGCCGGAGCGTCAGTCCCCAGGGCTCGAAGACGCCGGCAGCGATCGGGAGGGCGAGCGAGTTGTAGCCGATCGCCCAGCCGAGGTTCTGGCGCATCTTCCGCACCGTGCCGCGCCCGATCGAGACGGCCGTGGCGACGTCCAGCGGGTCGGAGCGCATGAGGACGACGTCGGCGGTCTCGATCGCGA
>JBBDQR010000062.1:0-7520 GCA_040905885.1 Gaiellaceae bacterium
CGCCGGCGCCCACATCCACATGGGCACCATCGCCGGGAAGTTGAACGGCGTGATGCCGGCGACGACGCCGAGCGGCTGCCGGATCGAGTAGACGTCGATCCCGGTCGAGACCTGCTCGGAGTACTCGCTCTTGAGCAGCGTCGGGATGCCGCAGGCGTACTCGATCACCTCGAGCCCGCGCTGCACCTCGCCGAGCGCGTCGGAGAGCACCTTCCCGTGCTCCGCGGTGAGGAACCGGGCGATGTCCTCGCGGTGCTCGTAGACGAGGTGGCGGATCTTGAAGAAGAGGTCGAGGCGCTTCGAGAGCGAGACCGAGCGCCAGGAGGCGAACGCCTCCTTGGCGGCCGCGACCGCCGCGTCGACCTCGTCGACGGTGGCGAAGTCGACCGCGCCGGTCTGCTCGCCGGTCGCCGGGTTCCAGACCGGGCCGCTGCGCCCGGACTTCCCGGGGACGCTGCGGCCTCCGATCCAGTGGTGGATGGGCTCGACGGCTGCGGGCGCTTCGATCACTTCGGTCATGTACCCAAGGGTACTAGGCTATGTGCGTGGCCGTCACGGAGACGAACACCGAGCTCGGGCAGCAGATCGTCGAGGACGCGAAGCGCTTCGTCCTCTACTCGTGGTCGGTGCAGGACGCGATCAACCCGATCGCCGTCGCGGGCGCCGAGGGCCGCTACTTCTGGGACTACGAGGGCAAGCGCTACCTCGACTTCGCCTCGCAGCTCGTCAACGTCTCCATCGGCCATCAGCACCCGAAGGTGATCGCGGCGATCAAGGAGCAGGCCGAGCGGCTGACGACGATCGGGCCGCCGATGGCGACCGAGTCCCGCTCCACGCTCGGGCGCCTGCTGGCCGAGGTGACGCCCGGCGACCTGTCGATGTCCTTCTTCACGAACGGCGGCGCCGAGGCGAACGAGAACGCGGTCAAGCTCGCCCGCTGGTACACGGGCCGGCACAAGGTGATCGCGCGCTACCGCTCCTACCACGGGGCGACGGCCGGCGCGATCACGCTCACGGGCGACCCGCGCCGCTGGCCCGCCGAGCCGGGAATCCCGGGCGTCGTCCGCATGTTCGACCCGTACACGTACCGTTGCCCCGCCGGCCATCCGGATCCCTGCCCGGTTTGCACCGGCGCGCCGCACCTGGAGGAGATCCTCCAGTACGAGGGGCCGGAGACGGTCGCCGCGGTGATCCTCGAGACGGTCACCGGCACGAACGGGATCATCGTCCCGCCCGACGGCTACCTCCAGTCGATCCGCGTGGTCTGCGACCGGCATGGGATCGTGCTGATCACCGACGAGGTGATGGCCGGCTTCGGCCGCACCGGCAAGTGGTTCGGCGTCGACAACTGGGACGTCGTCCCGGACATCATGACCGTGGCCAAGGGGATCAACTCCGGCTACGTGCCGCTCGGGGCGATGATCGTCCGGGAGCCGATCGCGGAGTGGGTACGCGGCAAGTACTTCGCCGGCGGGCTCACGTACAGCGGCCATCCGCTCGCGTGCGCGGCCGCGGTCGCGTCGATCGAGGCGTTCCGCGAGGAGGGGATCGTCGAGAACGCCGCGGCCATGGGCGACGTATTCCGCCAGGAGCTCGCGGGGCTCCAGGAGCGGCACCCGTCGATCGGCGAGGTGCGCGGGCTCGGCTGCTTCTGGGGACTCGAGCTCGTCCGCAGCCGCGAGACCCGCGAGCCGCTCGTCCCCTTCAACGCGACCGGCGAGGCGGCTGCTCCCGTCGGCCGCGTCGGAAAGGCGGCGCTCGAGCGCGGGCTCTACCTGATGACGCACTGGAACGTGGTCATGGTCTGCCCACCGCTGACGATCACGCGCGAGGAGCTCGACGAGGGCATCGCCGTCCTCGACGAGGTGCTCGCGGTCGCCGACGAGTACGTCGCCTAGAGCACGAGGACGAGCTTCCGCTTCGCGCGGCCGGCGGCCTGGCGGTTCCAGGCGTCGGCGACCTCGTCGAAGGGCACGCGCTCGACGTCGATCGTCACCTCGCCGCGCGTCACGTGGCCGACGAGCGCGGCGTACTCGCGGGCGGTCACCTCCGGTGGGACGAGGAAGTTCGAGTAGCCGTAGAGCTCCAGTCCCTTGCCGCGGACTGCGGCCGAGGTGAGCGTCGCCTCAGCGCCCGCCGACTGGCCGACGTGCACGATCCGCGCCCCGCGCGCGGCGGCCTCCACGGCGGCTGCGAGCGGCTCGCCCCAGAGTGGGTCGTAGACGTAGGTCGGCGCGAGCTCGCGGAGCCGCTCCATCTCGTCGAGGCGCACCGCTTCGTCCGCGCCCAGGCGCAACGCGCGCTGGAGGCCTTCCGGGTCGCGGCCGGCGGCGACGACGCGGGCCGCCCCGCGCAGCCTCGCGCCCTGGAGCGCGAACTGCCCGGCCGTGCCCGTGGCGCCGAGGACGAGCACGCGGTCGCCCTCCCGCACCGGCGCCCGCCAGACGACTGGGAGCCAGCCGGCCATGCCGGCGATCCCGCAGGCGCCGGCGGCGACCGGATCGGCGCCCTCCGGAACGGCGAGCATCGCGTCCTCGGGCGCGGCCACGAGCTCGGCCATCCCGCCCGTTCGCCGGCCGTGCACCCAGACCCGCTCGCCGGTGTCGCGGCGACGCCCGACGGCCTCGGCGCCCGGCACGAACGGCGTCTCGGGGCTGCCGCCGTAGTGGCGGCCGGAGCCGATCGCGACGTCGATCGGGTTCAGCGGCGCGCACTCGACCTCCACCAGCACGTCGCCGTCCGGCTCGGGGACTTCGGCGAGCCGCGGCGCCTCGCCGATCTGCTCGATTACGGCGGCCCTCATCCGGCCGACTCTATCCCTACCCTTGCGGCGTGGCGGTCAAGGAGATCTGCCCCAGGTGCAACGCCGAGATGGAGTGGCGGCACGGGACGTGGCAGTGCTCGCGCTGCCGTCTGAAGCTCGGCTGCTGCGAGGGCGAGACCGGCGACTGCCGGCCCTAGTCTTCGGCGGGCTCGACCGGCGCCTGGTCGCCGGGCAGCTCACGCTCGAGGTAGAACGCGAGGTGGCCGTCGGTCTCGATCACCTGGACGAGCTGCCAGCCCTTGCTGCCGAAGTCGTTCAGCTGCACCTCGGCGCGTGCCTTCGGGCCGACCCGGAGGACGTGGTACTCGAAGCGGCGCGAGGGCTTCTCGTCCCGCAGCCGGCGCTCCTCCTCCGCGCGCGCCCGCGCCGCACGCTCCTCGTCCGATCTCAGCAGCGGCATTGGTGCGAAACCCTAGCGTGAAGTGGCGTAAAGTGGACACCGCCCGGGAACAGGAGAGATCTATGACTTCGAACAGGCTCTTCATCGTGCTGGTTCTGGCTTTGGGCCTCGCGGTCGCCGGCTGCGGCGGCGGAGGCGGCGGTGTCGCAACCGGGGCAGCGACCGACCCCTTCCCGCGGGGCGACCCGATCGCCGGCCGCGACGCCTTCCTGCTCGGCACCGATCCCCGCTGCGGCGACTGCCACACGCTCGCGGACGCCGCCACCACGGGGACGATCGGCCCGAACCTCGATGAGGTGAAGCCGACCTTCGAGCAGGTGATCGCGGCGCTGAACGAGGGTCCCGGCGAGATGCCCGACTTCTCGGGCGTCAGCCCGCAGTTCAAGAACAACATCGCCGCCTACGTCTCGACGGCAGCCGGTCAGGGCGCCGATCAAGGCTAGTCGGCCTACGACCGTCTACAGCCTCGCACCCCTTTAAAAGGGCACTCACCTGCGAGGGCCACCTTTGATCAGCTGAGATTGTTCTCGCCTACTCTTCTCCGCAAAGAGCAAGCCCGGCCTCGATCAGAGCGCCGATGTTCTTCTTCGGGCCGCCGGCGAGCGGATCAGTCTCATACGCCCAGATCGGTTCGATGTCAGCTCCCATATCGAGGCCCTCGGCCGTGCCGTTCACGGCGTAGACCGTGCCGCCGGACTCAAACGTGACAGCTCCCGGGCCGCTACAGCGCAGCGTTCCCTCGGACACGGTCAGTGGCCAATTCGTGCCGAACTCGACCGCTGTTACATGACGTTCGTTGGAGCCCAAGCTGCCTGTCTCGTTGGCGCACGCCGACAGCCCAAGTGTCGAGACAAGTAGAAGTGCGGCGAGAAGTGCGCCGAGCCGGGGACAGACGGGTCGCATGGCGCGTGAGCGCTCTACCCGATCATCGAGATCTCAACCTCAGGGCGGCTGTCGATCTGCGCAGCGCACGAAACGATTTCGTGCTCGTGGGCCTTGTACTTCATCGCGCTTGTCCTGCCCTTCCACACCTCGCCCGCCGCAACGTCGACCGTGACGGCGTCGAGCGGCGACCGGTTGTCGTTCCCGTCGTCGTAGTAGCGGATTGGTGTGACGGTGACCTCCCCGGCTTCCGTTCCGCGATTCCGGAGCGTCAAATAGAAGGTGACGTGCCCATCGCCCGTGTAGAGGTCGTCAATCCCGGTCGCAAGGCACCAGCTCTGTTTCTTAACGAGAACGATGTCAGCCCCGCCTGACGGTGTTTCGACGGCAGCGGCCTCGGCAGCTGCAGGCTCGCCGGAGCCTGAATCGTCATCGTCATCCCCGCCGAAGATAGCTACAGCAACGACGATCAGGATGAAGATTGCTCCGGCACTCTTCAGAAGACCCACGCGACGACTCTAAGCCTCGCCGACGGTGTTGTCTAGAGGCTAAGTCCGGCGTTACCCGTTATGACGCAAGGGTTGGGAGCACTAGGAGGTCGATGAGGTTCTGCATAAGGAGGGGCCAGTGGAACGGCGCCAGGAGCGGCCAACCGCAAACGCTCCGCGAGTTACGGACAGCCGTGAAGGCTCGACCCGCGATGAGCCCATGCGCCCGGTTGAGAGACTGACGCGCTCACTCCGCCGGCTCTGGCTCTTCACGCGCGAACGACTCCTCGGTTAGCACAAGAACGTAGGCGCCTCGGCTATCGTCACGCTCTTCGGCCACACGCGGGGCGAGCCGGTCGCGGATGGCCGCGCACTCAGCGTAGATCGCGCCGATGTCGACCTCCTCGCCGGCATTGACGAACATGCGCTCGTCGGCGATGTAGACGCGCAGCAGAAACAACTTCGGCTTCAGCAGGCTCGTGCCGCGGAGCACGAGGAGGCCCCGTCGTCGCGACACGACCATGTTGAAGGGGACGTTGAGCGGAAGCGGAGCCGCCCCTTCCAGAACGCGAACCGCAGTGGCATCGAGGCGTTCGTCGAAGTGCTCAAGCGAGTGGCGCACATCGGCCGACAGCGTCGCCTCAAGATGGACGCCTGCGAGGAGCTGCCGGAGCGCCTTCGCCCGAAGCGCCTGCACGCCGTAGGCAACAGCCGACTGATTCCTGCGCTTCGGCCGCTCGCCGATGAGCGCCCGAATCTTCGCGGCGTCTCCGAGAATCAGGCAGAGCTGGCCGTGCAGCTCCGCGTCGACCTTGATGAAATCGGTGCCGTCGTCCTCACCTACGGCCGTCGCCTCGAACACACGCTCCGCGACTCGCACAACATTCGCGGCAAGCCAGTAGAGCTCCGAGATGTAGATGCTGAAGAGCGGACTCTGCTCGATCGTGCGCCAGAACGCCTCATGCCCAGGATCGGAGTGTCTGGGCTCGCCCAATTCAGCTTTCGACCCGCGTGATGAACACCTTGGCGTCCGCGGAGGACGCAATGGCTTGCCCGATCGAGAGAAGCTCGTAGTACGCGGCTGGCTTGCCCATCAGGTGCGCGCGCGCCTGAAGGTCGTCGAGGAGCACGTACGGGCCGTCCTCCTTGCGCGTTCGGCTCACGTCGAGATGAGCTCCTCCGAGCTTGTTGGCGATGTACTTGACGACGTGACGGCGGGCGATGTAGGTGTGCTTGTAGAAGATCGCGGCGGACTCGACGTATTCGGAGAGCCCGTAGCTTCGTGTGTGATCCTGGTCAAGGAGATTGTGGAGTTCGCGTGCGTCTTCTTCGTTCAGCCCGCCGATCCCCTTCAGCACCGGCGAGATCTCGCCTCCCCCAAAGAGGGCGCCGCCCGCCTGCGCGTGTTCGATGACCGAACGATTCATGACAGAGAGCATCCGCTCAAGATCGATCGCGGTGACCGTGGGCTGCTTTTCGAGTCCCGCCGCGCGCCAGGCGCGTCGGTATGCTCCGTCGACGAGGAGGGTGCGAGCACAGTGCTGCTTCGACGAAGTGAGGCATCCTCAACCGATTGATCCCACGTCTCAGCGAGGAATCGCAGATCTTCGGCAACGGTGCGGATGAGGTGAGCGGCATCCACCTATTCAACGTACCGACACATGCGCGAACACCCGAGTCAACTAGCGAGATGGAGCCGAAGAGAGTGATTTTCCGGCACGAGCGAGAAAACCCCGCGTGAGCGGGGCTTTCGATGGAGCGGCTGATGGGACTCGAACCCACGACCTTCTGCATGGCAAGTGCGGGGGAAGGGTTGCGGTGAGTTGCGGTTAGCCGCAATCAAGCCGTTTGCGGCCTGTTGCGGGGAGCCGAGATTGCGCCCCGTTGCGCCCGCCGGTTGACATTGAGTTGACATACTCACGAGCCGGAGGGAGCCGCGAAGACTCTCTGGCAGCACTACTTCGACCTCATCGCGCCCGATGGTGTAACTGCGGAGCCGTGGGGTCGTGATCGTGGCCGTGTCGAGGCTTTGCTGACCGAGCTGTACCGACTGGGGGAGCGCCCGACTCGCGTGGAGGTCGCCGAATACCTGAACAGCTCACGCGGCAAGGAGGCATCCCACCATAGGAAGACGGTGCTGGATCTTTGGTCGAAGCGCCTAGCGCACCCACACCGTCAGTGGCGCACGAAGGACCCGCCGGGGTATCCCTGGCGGTACCCGTTCTACTTCGCTCACGAGTACGTCCAAGGGCATGGGATTGAGTCAGTAGCGGAGAGGCTCGCACGGCAAGTCGCAATCGCAGCGACAGCCCACGCCGACGCTCTAGCGCACGGGCCTGGGACCGATGAGGCGGAAGCGACAGAGGACGAGCTGCGAGCTGCCACGCACGCGCTGATCGTCTGGGGACATGTCCTCGATCGAGCCGATGACGAATGGTTCCCAGGCGGACTCCTGCTAAGGCGGTCTCCTTCTGATCGCCGAAACCGGGCCACGCGACGCGGGCGCAGGCTGTACGAGGAGTGGCTGGCCCGGATTCGCGCGGAGTACGAAGAGGGGTGGCGCTGACGGTGCGCCTCTACGGGCTCGCGCTCTACGCCGTCGCCGAGATCATCGAGTGGTACTCCGCCCGCGAGGAGGCGGAGGAGGCGGTCCGGGCGGTGGTCGCCGACGAGCCGGACTTCGCCGGAGTCGTCGGCGTGGAGGAGGTAGAGATCCCGCTCGCGCAGAGCTAGCGGCTCGTGACGTTTGACCGTTTGGCGCGCTCGATTCAGGATCGGGGGGATGAATGATCGCACCGCACGAGCGCCACGTCTCTTCACCCGTTGGATGGGCCGCGTGCGTGGCCTCGTAGCTCCACGCAAACAGACCTAGGTGGCGTCCCATCGTCCGGGTGAAATCGTCCGGGCGTAGCTCCGCTTGGGCGTG
>JBBDQR010000063.1:0-7482 GCA_040905885.1 Gaiellaceae bacterium
ACCGCCGGCATTCGCCACAAGGCACCGGGTCCCTGCCCAGAGGCTGAACGCTTACGAGATCGAGCCGACCCTCGTCGCCGGCGTCAACTGGAAGCCGGTGCGGGCGGAGCTCGGGGTGACCGCCTTCGGGATCAACGCCTACATCGCGAACTCGGGCGAGCTCGTCGTCGAGGCCCACGACGAGACGGGCGGCGGCGCGGGCGGGCACGAGGAGCTGTACGCGGTCATCGCCGGCCGGGCGACGTTCACCGTCGACGGAGAGGACGTGGACGCTCCCTCGGGCACGTTCGTACTCGTCGATCCCGGCGAGCACCGCGAGGCGCGCGCCGTCGAGGACGGCACGACCGTCCTCGCGCTCGGCGGCAAGCCCGGCGAGCCGTACCGCGTCTCCGAGTGGGAGTTCCGCTTCCGCGCCTGGCGGGCGTACACCGACGGTGACCGCGACGCAGCGCTGGAGCTGCTCGAGGAGGGGCTCCGCACGTATCCCGAGAGCGGCGCGATCCGCTTCTTCCAGGCCTTCGCCGCCATCGAGGCCGGGGACGAGGAGGCGGCCGTGGGGCTGCTCGGCGAGGCGGTCGAGAAGGAGCCGCGCACCCGCGACTGGATCGAGGCGGAACCGGCCTTCGACCCGATCCGCGACCGGCTCTAGTGCCCGGGGAGCCGCACGCCGGCGAAGCGCTCCAGGTCGGCCGGCTCTCCCCGCAGCGCGACGAGGACGGCGCCGTAGCCGTCGCCCACCTGCGACTCGACGACGAGCTGCAGCCCGAGCGCGAGCGCGAAGGCCTTGTGCGCCTGCTCGCCGCCGAACGGGACGAGATCGGCCGCGTCGGCGAGCCCTGCCAGCACGTCCCCGTAGGTGACCTGCCCCATCGAGACGTCCACGACGACGGGCGGCCCCTCGGTCGCGGGAATCCCGATCGCCAGCGGGTTCGTGCTGACGAGCGGCGGCCCTCCGTCCGGGTGCGGCAGCCGCGCGGGCGACGTCGCCGTCAGGAGCGCCACGAGCCCAGCCTCGGCGAGCCGCCGCACGTAGTGGCCCAGCATCCCGGTCGGGAAGCAGTCCGCCGCGACGACGACGCGCGCCGGCTCGGGCGGGCTCGCCTCCAGATCGGCGCAGATCGCAGCCAGGGTCAGGTATCCGAGCGCCCCTCGCCCCTCCCAGCGGTCGAAGCCCGGCGAGGCGGAGACCTTCTCGGGCCGCGCCTCCGGGCGCACGCCGGGCAGCGTCTCGAGCCACTCGATCCGCGAGAAGCCGTGGCCGAGCTTCCCGCGCGCCTCGGCGTCGGCGAAGTGCGCGAAGAGGACGCCCGCGGCCTCCTCCGCGAAGCCGAGCGCGAGCAGCCTGGCACGCGCTTCGTCAGGCTGCATGTGCGGTGCGGAAGCGGAGGACCGGCCAGCCCCGCTCTGCCGCGATGCGCCGCAGCCGCCGGTCCGGGTTGACGGCGACGGGATTGCCCACCGCCTCGAGGAACGGGAGATCGGTGTGGCTGTCGGAGTAGGCGGTCGACGCCGAGAGATCGAGCCCCTCGCGCTCCGCGAGCTCGCGCACGGCCTCCGCCTTGCCCGCGGCATGGCGCGCGTGGAGCGTCCGGCCCGTATAGCGGCCGTCCGCCACCTCGGCGACCGTGCCGATCGCGCCGTCGAAGCCGAGGTCGCGCGCGAGGGCGTCGACGATCTCCTGCAGCGCGGCCGAGACGATGTACACGGGCTCGCCGCGCTCCCGATGGCCGGCCGCGAGCTCGACCGGCTCGCGGTAGACCAGCGGTCGCAGCACCGGCTCCAGCGCGTCGGCGACGAGCTCCTGCAGCTCGGCGGGCGTCATCCCGCGCAGCACGACCAGGCCCTCCTCAGCCGCCTTCCGGACGGCCTCGCCGCTCGCGCCGCGCGCGACGAAGAGCGCCTGCCAGAGCGCCGCGCGCATCAGCGCCCGCCGGCTGATCAGCCCTCGCCGCCGGAAGGGCCCCGCGAGGGCGAGCGCGCTCGACCGGCGCAGGAGCGTCCGGTCGAGGTCGAAGAACGCCGCCCCGCGCATTACGGAATCTTTACCGCCTGCTCGCAGAAGCCACAGGACCGCCCGTCATCGTCTCGATCGACACTTCTGAACCCTGAGGGGGACGCTCATGAAACGGATCATGTGGCTCGGTCTCGCCGTCACGGTCGCTCTCGTCGGAGCCGGCCTGGCGATCGCGGCCAAGCGGGACAAGGGAACGACAGCGGTCTCGTTCGCGGTCGCCGGGACAAGCGGCGACTCGGTGAAGACCCGCACGTGCACGGGAGTGGACGGGACGTACGTGATCACGAAGGCCGTCTACACGGGCACGGCGACCGGCCTGTACAACGGCGCCACGGCCCGGCTGAGGCTGGAGTTGACCGTGAACACCACCGAGGGCATCGGCTTCGCCAAGGGCACTCTCCACCTGCGTGGCGAGGACTCGCTCGAGGCGAAGGCCGGCCTCGTCGGCGTGATCGAGGGCGGCACGCTCTCCGGCGTGCTCGCCGGCCGCGACGTCCGCGGCACCGACCGCGGCAAGCTGATCGCCAACTTCTCGGCGACGCTCAGCACGGGCGCGATCGCCCTGAGCGCCGGCAGCGGCGCAGCCGACAACGACGCCGTCCTCTTCGGCGGCACCGGCTGCGGGGAGAAGAGCACCAGCTCGGGCGCGCTCGGGACGGTGTCGGTGCTCACGTCGACGTCGATCACCGTGACGACGTCCGGCGGCGCTGTGACGTGCAGCCTCACCTCGGAGCAGGCGGCGAAGCTGTCCGATCGGATCGAGGTCGGCGACCGCGTGAGCATCCGCTGCGACGCCGACGGCAAGCTCGTCAAGATCGACCGCCGCAGGTAGCGGTCCGGAGACGGGGGGCGGCACCGAGAGGCCGCCCCCCCGTCGATCTTCAGGCTGGCCTAGCCGACGAGGGGGAGCGGCCTGGCGATGCCGCCGGGGCGCTTCGCCGCGAGCTCCTCGGCGACGGCGGTGATCGCCGCGGCGCCTTCCGAGTCCGGCTCCGCGATCACCGCCGGCACGCCGGCGTCGCCGCACTCCCTGAGCGCCGGGTCGAGCGGGATACGGCCGAGGAGGGGAAGCTCGAGCTCGGCCGCGAGCGCCTCGCCCCCGCCGGCGCCGAAGATGTCGCCCGTCATGTTCTCGACCACGCCCAGGAGCCGCATGCCGGTCTTTTGGGCCATCACCGCGGCGCGGGAGGCAACCTCCTGCGCGAGCGGCTGCGGGGTCGTCACCACGATCACCTCGGCGCGCGGCAGCAGCTGCCCGAGCGAGATCGAGACGTCGCCGGTGCCCGGCGGCATGTCCACGACGAGCGTGTCCAGCTCGCCCCAGTGGACGTCGGAGAGGAACTGCTCCAGCGCGCGGTGCAGCATCGGCCCGCGCCACATCACCGGCGCGTTCTCGTCCAGGAAGAAGCCGATCGACATCAGCTTCAGGTCGTGCTTGACGGGGGGCACGATCATCCGGTCGACGAGCACCGGCTTCTGCGAGATCCCGAGCAGGTGCGGGATCGAGTGCCCGTAGACGTCGGCGTCGAGCACGCCGACCTGCTGCCCGAGCCGCGCGAGCGCCGCGGCGAGGTTCACGGTCAGAGTCGACTTGCCGACGCCGCCCTTGCCGCTGGCGACCGCGATCACGCGCGTGGCGGCGTCGACGGAGATCTCCTTGTCGGCGCGCCCGCCGCGCAGGCGCGACGTGAGCCGCTGCCGCTCCTCCGGGCTCATCACGTCGAAGGAGAGCGAGACGCTCTCGACCCCGGGAACGCCGCCGACAGCGCGCTGCACCTGCTCCTCGAAGCTCGCACGGAGCGGGCAGCCGGCGACGGTCAGCGCGATCGTGACGGCCACGCGGCCGCCGTCGACGGCGACGTCGCGCACCATGTCGAGCTCGGTGACCGGCTTGCGCAGCTCGGGGTCGATCACCTGCTCGAGCGCCTTCAGGATCTCGTCGCGATCGGGAGTCACGTCTTCGAGGTTAGCTTCTGGAGGAGGCGGGCGTTCCTGATCGCGTAGGCATTCCAGTCGTTGTTGAAGTACGCGTAGACGTCGGCCCGTGAGCGCCAGGCTGCGATCCGCTCCGCCCACTCAGCGAGCTCGCGCTCGGAGTAGTTCCCGTTCCGCCCGCGGCTGCCGTAGTGGAAGCGGACGAACTTCCAGTCGGCGCCCAGCGGGGAGTCGCGCAAGCGCGGCCGCCAGCCGCTCGTCGTCCCGCCGGAAGCTCTTCGGCGGCTGCCAGAGCACGGGCCCGAACTTCGGGCTGTCGAGCAGCGGCTCGAGCCGCTCGTAGAACCGCTCGATGCCCTGGCCGAGGTCCGTCAGCCGCTTGATGTGCGTCAGGTACCGGCTCGACTTGACCGCGAACAGGAATCCCTCAGGCGACTGCTCGACCCAGTCGGCCACCGCCTTCTTCGTCGGCAGCCGGTAGAAGGTCGCGTTCACGTCGACCGTGTCGAAGAAGCGCGCGTAGTAGCCGAGCCAACGGGCGGGAGGGCAGCCGCGCGGGTAGAAGCGCTCGCGCCAGTGGGCGTAGTTCCAGCCGGAGCAGCCTATGCGGAGAGAGCCCGGGCCAGCTTTCGGCACAGCTCCGGAGTTCCCGCCGCCGCGATGCGCGAACGCGAGACGACGTCGAGCGGCGCCTCGAGGAAGGGCGGCTCGTCCACGAGCTCGACCGCCAGCCCCTGCTCGCGGACGAGCAGCTGCGCGGCGGCGACGTCGACCGAGCGGATCGGCTTGAGCGAGACGACGCCGTCCAGCCGCCCCGCGGCGAGCTGGCAGAGCGAGAGCGCCAGCGACCCGAAGATTCGGAGCCGGTAGGCGAGGCCGACCATCGAGGCGGCCTGCTCGGCGACCGAGGACGTGAGCGTGGCCTCGAACGAGAGCACCTCGATCTCGTCCTTCGGCCGCTGCGGCCCGAGCGGCTCGCCGTTCAGGCGCGCGCCCTCGCCCCGCACCGCCGTCCACTCCTCGCCCCAGCCGAAGTCGTAGACGTAGCCGAAGAAGACGTGGGCCATCGTCGGGCCGTCGGCGACCGCGATCGAGAGCGAGAAGTGGGGCAACCCCCGCTTCGCGTTCAGCGAGCCGTCGATCGGGTCGATCACGATCCGCAGCGGGCCCTCGCCGCTCTCGCCCGCCTCCTCGGAGACGATCGTCGCGTCCAGGCCCCGGAAGCGCTCGAGGACGACCCGCTCGGCCGCCTCGTCCACGGCGGTCGTGTCGTCGCCGCCCATCCCGGCGCCGACGACCGGCTCCCGCTCGAGGCGGTTCGGCAGGTCGCGGAGCACCCCGCGCACGTCCTCCGTCGCGGCGCGGCAGAGGCCCAGCCAATCAGTCAAGCGGGTGGAAGAGCAGGCCGGAGACGAGCTTGGGGTAGAAGTAGGTCGTCTTCTGCGGCAGCACCTCACCGCGGCGGGCCCGCTCGAAGACCGCATCGATCGGCGTCGGCCGGACGAGGAACGCTCCCTCGGCGTCGCCCCGGTCGACGGCGGCCTCGGCCTCCTCGCGGCTCGGCGTGTAGGTCACCTCCTCGGGCGCGGCCCGCTCGACGACCTCGACGTCGAGCCCGTCCCCCTCGAGCAGGAGATAGCGGCCGCCGCGATAGAGGACGACGCCGGGAAGCTCGTCCCCTGGACGCTCGATCTCGCTTCCGTCCACCTCGCCGACGCGGCCGGCGACGCGGTGGGTCGGCAAGATCGTCAGTCCCGGGTCGGAGGTCGAGACGAGCACGACCGGGATGTCGAGGCCGGCCGTGAGGGCCGTCTCGTAGCGGTGGTGACCGTCCGCGATCAGCAGCTGGCGGCCGGCGAAGAACGCCTCGACGTCCACGGTCGTGACGCGCCGCAACCGCACGCCCTCGACCTCGACGTCCGGCGGGCCGCTCGCGGACACCGGCGGCGGCCCCTCGTAGAGGAGGAAGATCGGCTCCAGCTGGGCGCCGACCGCCCGGAGCAGCCGCAGCCGGCCCTCCTTCACGTTTGCGTGCGTCCGCTCGTGCGGGAGAACGGCGCCGGTCTCGTACGGCTCGGGTGTCAGCGAGGCGAAGATGCCCCGCCGGGTGAGCCCGTCGTAGTCCTGCTCGACCTCCCAGACCGCCGGGTGCTCCTCCTCGCGGAGCACGCCGCCGTCAAGCCACTCGCGCCAGCGGCGCGCGGCCTCCTCCTCGGAGTCGGGCAGCGTCAGGTGGACGACGTTGTAGGGGCTGCGGGCGAGGTACTCCTCGCGCTCGGCGGGCGAGATGACGTCGTAGGGAGGGGCGACGAGCGAGGCGAGCGGGCCGGCCGCCTCCTCGTCGTAGCGCACGGCGCGAAACGGCTTCACGACTGCCACGGCGGCGTCCAGCGTACCGCCTAGACTCGCTCTGTGAGCGCCATCGCCGAGCTGGCGGAAGACCGGGTCGTCGAGGGCGTCTACGCCGTCGCGCGCAAGCGACGGCTACGCACCAAGGGGGGCGCGCCCTACCTCGCGCTCGAGCTCGTCGACCCCAGCGGCCGCATCGAGGCTCGCGTCTGGCACGACGTCGACCTCCTCGACGCCCGCTTCGCGGAAGGCGACGCTGTGCGCGTGCTCGGGCGGGTCGAGCGCTTCCGGAACCGGCTCCAGCTCGACCTCCGCTCGATCGAGCCGGTGCCCGAGATCGACTCGGCGACGCTCTCGCCGGCGCTCCGCCGCGACGCCGACGAGCTGGACGGCTTCCTCGAGTTCCTGGCGGGCGAGATCTCCCATCCCGGGCTCGCAACAGTCGTCGGGTGGTTCGTGGCGGATACGGAGCTGCGCCGCGCGCTGCGCGAACTGCCCGCGGTGCCGGACGGGCACCACGGCTACGCGGGCGGGCTGCTCGAGCACACCGTCGGCGTGGCGACGATCTGCCGCGAGACGGCCCAGCTCCATCCGCGCCTGCGCCACGACCTGCTGCTGGCGGCCGCGCTGCTCCACGACCTCGGGCGCGTACGCGAGCTGACCCGCGGCCCGGTCTACAAGCAGACCGAGGAGGGCCGCCTGCTCGGCCACGTCCATCTCGGGCTCCGGCTGATCGAGGAGCGGGCCGAGGCCCTCGGCGACAACGCCCGCGCAGAGCTCCTGCACGCCGTCGCGTGCCACCACGACGCGCGGGCCGCGCGGACGGCCGAGGCCGCCGTCCTCTACCACGCGAACCAGCTCGACGCGGTGGCCGCCACCAGACCCGTCGAGTGATCGGAGTCGGATTCGCCCTCGGGGCGAGCCTCTCCTGGGGCTTCTCGGACTTCCTCGCCGGGCTGAAGAGCCGAACGCTGGCCGTCGTCGCGGTGCTCGCGGTCTCACAGCCGGCCGGGCTGGTGTTCGTCGCCGTCGCGCTGCTCGTCGTGGGAGGGGAGGCTCCGGGCGCGAGCGAGTCGGCCTGGGCGGCCGCGGCGGGAGCGGTGGGCGTGCTTGCGCTGGCCGCGTTCTACCGCGGGCTCGCGGCCGGCGCCATGTCCGTGATCGCGCCGATCAGCGCGACCGCC
>JBBDQR010000064.1:0-7442 GCA_040905885.1 Gaiellaceae bacterium
GGGGGCGGGCGCCCGCGGCCGCCGTCGGCGCCCTCCTGGCGCTGCCCCCGGGCGTGGTCAAGGCGAGCGAGGGGCGGATCCTCCACGAGGAGGAGTCCCGCTACCAGTTCGTGCAGGTGGTGGAACGGGCGGGCGTCCGGCGGCTCTACCTGAACGAGGGCGTGGCCGTCCACTCGGTCTACCGGCCCGACACGGTGCTCACCGGGGGCGTGTGGGACGTGCTCCTGGCCATCCCGGCGCTGCTCGACCGGGAGCCCCGGAGCCTCGCCGTGCTCGGCAACGCCGGTGGGACCGTCGCGCGCGCCTACGGCGTCTACTGGCCGCAGGTGGAGATCGACGGCGTGGAGATCGACCCGGCGGTCTCGGAGGCCGGCCTGCGCTGGCTCGGGATGGGCGAGAACCCTCGGCTCAGGATCGTGGACGCGGACGCCCGCCCCTTCCTGCGCCGCACCGACCGCCGCTACGACCTGATCTTCGTCGACGCGTACCGCCAGCCCTACGTCCCCTTCTACCTGGCCACCCGCGAGTTCTTCGAGCTCGCCGAGTCGCGCCTGCGGCCCGGCGGCGTCCTGGCGCTGAACGTGGCCACCCTGCCGGGCGACAGCCGCTTGCGGGACGAGCTCGCGGGCACGGTCGCCGCTGTCTTCCCCGAGGTGCGCGTCTGGCCGGTGCTGCGCTTCAACCACTTCGTCATCGGTCTCACCACGCCGCTGCGGGGCCTGCGGCCGGTGCCCGTCCTCGGCGACCTGCTCGCGAGCCAGCTCACCGGTCCCGTTGCCCCCTCGGCGACGCCCTGGACGGACGACCACGCGCCCGTCGAGTGGGTGATCGACCGGATGATCCTCGAGTACGCCGCGCGCGGCGGCCGGCTCGACGAGACGCCGCTGCCGACCGCGCCGTGATCCGCATCGGTCACAGGGGCGCGGCCGCCCTCGCCCCCGAGAACACGCTCGCCTCGATCGAGGCGGCGATCCAGGCGGGGGTCGACATGGTCGAGGTCGACGTCGTCCTGCTCCCGGACGGGACGCTCGTGCTCGCGCACGACCCTCCCGGCGGCCCGGGCAACCTGCCGACGCTCGACGAGGCGCTCGCCTTCGTCGCCGGGCGCGGCGTCGACGTGATGCTCGACGTGAAGGGCCCCGGCTACGAGCGGCCGCTCGTCGACGCGGTACGGCAGGCCGGCCTGGTCGAGCGCACGCTCGTCAGCTCCTGCTACCCGGAGACGGTGCGCCTCCTCGGCCGGCTGGAGCCGGGACTCCGGCGGGGGCTCACCTACCCGTTCGACCGCCTGGGGATCAACTCGCGCCGCTTCCTGCGCCCCGCCGTCCGCGCCGCGCTGGGCACGTTCAGGGCGACGCTGCCGTGGCGGATCGGGCGCCTGCTGGCGCGGGCGGACGCCTCCGTGGCGACGCTCAACTACACCGTGATCAGCGCCGCCGTCGTCCGCAGGTGCCACGCGCGGGGGGCTCAGGTGCTCGCCTGGACGGTGGACGACCCGGCCGTCGCCGCCCGCCTGGCGGCGCTCGGCGTGGACGGGATCATCAGCGACGATCCTCGTATCGTTCCGGGTACCTTTTGAAGCCGTGAGACGAGGACGACACGCTGCATTCCTCCTGGGTTGCGCGCTCGCGGCGGTCCTCGTCGTCCAGCCCGGCCTGGCGGCAACACACGACGATCCGGATCCGGTACCGCCGGAGGTCCTGATCCCGGAGGGCGTGAGCATCTCGGGCATCGCGGTCGGGGGCCTGACGCCGGATGCCGCGACCTCCGTGATCCAGACTGCCTTCGAGGCCCCGCTGACGCTCCGGATCGGCGAGCGCGTGCTGAAGCCGACCCCGACGGAGCTCGGCGCAATCGCCTACGTCCCGCCCGCGGTGGCGAGGGCTCTGGTCGCGCCCCCGAACACCGAAGTGCCGCTGACCGTCCGCGTCGCGGGCGCGAAGGTGCGGGCCTACGTGGCCTCGCTCACCAAGCGCTTCGACCGCAAGCCGGTCGACGCGCGCGTCCTGCTGCGAAAGGTCCGCCCTGTCATCACGGAGGAGCGGCTCGGCCAGTCCGTCGAGCGGATGAAGACGACCGCGACCATCGTCAGGGCGCTGACGAGCAACAGCAGGCTGCCGACCGCGGTACCCCTCAAGGTCCTCCGCCCCTCGGTCACCCGGAAGAACGTCGGGCCGGTGCTCGTGATCCGGCGCGAGTCGAAGTGGCTTCACCTGTACAAGGGCGCCGAGTTCGTCAAGCGCTTCCGGATCGCCACCGGCATGTCGCAGTACCCGACCCCGCTCGGCCGCTTCACGGTCGTCAGCAAGTGGAGGAACCCCTGGTGGTACCCGCCCGACTCCAACTGGGCGAAGGACAAGCAGCCGATCCCGCCCGGCCCGGGGAATCCGCTCGGGACGCGCTGGATGGGCATCTCGTCCCCCGGCGTCGGCATCCACGGCACGCCTGACGCGGCCTCGCTCGGCTACTCGCTCTCGCACGGCTGCGTCCGCATGGCGATCCCCGACGCCGAGTGGCTGTTCAACCGGGTGCGGGTCGGGACGACCGTCTTCATCATCCGCCGCTAGTGGCCGCGCGGCTGAAGCTCGGGGCCCAGGCGCTGGCCGTCGGGCTCGTCGTCGCGCTGCTCGCGCTGCTCGTCTGGAAGCTCGTCAACGACGAGGGCAGCGCGATCCCGAGCGCGCTCGCGCGCGGCGAGCGGCCGGTCGCGCCGGCGTTCACGCTGCCGCGGCTCGACGAGGAGGGGACGCTCTCCCTCGCCGACCTGCGCGGCAAGGCGGTGGTGATCAACTTCTGGGCCTCCTGGTGCGTCCCCTGCAAGGAGGAGGCGCCCGTGCTCGAGGCGGCGTGGCGGGAGCACAGGGACGAGGGGCTCGTCGTGCTCGGCGTCGACTTCAACGACCTGCGCTCGGACGCGCTCGCCTTCATGGAGGAGGTGGGCATGACCTACCCGGTCGTCTACGACCGTGACGGCGAGCTCGTCGCGAAGTTCGGCGCGACCGGCGTTCCGGAGACGTTCTTCGTCAATCGTGAAGGTCGGCTCGTGGGCAAGCGGATCGCCGGCGCGATCAACTCGCGCGAGCAGTTCGAGCGGGACTTCGAAGACGGGATCCAGCTCGCGCTCGGCTCATGACGGTCCTCCTCTCACTCGTCCTCGCCCTCGCGGTCTCCGCACCGCCGACCCTCTCCGACATCGAGGACGAGGTCGTCTGCCCGACCTGCCAGGTGACGCTCGACCAGTCGAACGCGCCGATCGCCGAGCGCATGCGCGCGTTCATCCGGGATCGGATCGCGGCCGGCGACTCGAAGGAGGAGATCAAGGCGGAGCTCGTCAGGCAGTTCGGCCCGCGTGTGCTCGCCGTGCCGGAGAAGCGGGGCTTCGACCTGCTCGCCTGGCTGCTCCCGATCGTCGGCGCGCTGCTCGGGGTGGGCGCGGTCGGAGCGGTCGCGTGGCGCTGGAGTCGGACCCCGCGCGGAGATCCGGGGCCCCTGGCGCCCGAGCTGGAGCGGCGGCTCGACGAGGAGCTCGCCCGCTTCGATGGCTGAGCGAATCCCGGTCGCCTTCCTGGCCGGGATGGCATCGGTCGTGTTCCCGTGCGTGCTCCCGCTGGTGCCCGGCTACCTGTCCTCGGTGGCCGCGCTCGAGGCGGGCGAGCTCGGCCGGCCGGGAACGGGCCGGCGCGTCGCCCTGCGCTCGCTTCCCTTCTTCGCGGGCTTCACGGTCGTGTTCGTGGCGCTCGGGGCAGGCGCCGCCGCGATCGCGACGACCGTGGGACAGCAGGCCCAGCTCCAGGTCGCCGGTTTCGTGCTCGTCGTCTTCGGGCTCGCGTTCATGGGGCTGCTGCCGCTCCCGCAACGGCTCGTCGCCCCGGGGCTGGTCGTGCGCGCGCGCGGCTCGGCGAGCCTGCTCGGGGCGGCGTTCGCGGTCTGCGCCGCGCCCTGCATCGGCGGCGTGCTGGCGGGGATCCTCGTGCTCGCCGGCGACACCGGGACGATCGCGCGCGGCGCCGCGCTGCTCTTCGTCTACTCGGCCGGGATCTCGGCCTCGTTCCTCCTCGCGGGAATCGCGTTCGCCCGCACGATGGCGGTGTTCCGCTGGTTGCGCGACCGCTGGCTCGTGGTACAGGCGGTGAGCGGCGCCGTGCTCGTGGCGCTCGGGCTGCTGCTCTTCTTCGGCCGCTACTGGTGGCTCCAGGTCGCCTTCAACCGGGCGCTCTCAGCGCTCGGGCTCGACGATCTCTAGCGGCGGCAGAGGCAGAGCGTCGGGGTCGGCGGCGGCCACCTGGCTCAGGAGCGCGGCGACGCCGACGCCGCGGTGCTCGGGCGCGTACGGCGCAAGTCGCCGGGCGGCCTTCTCGAGCTGGCGGCGGCAGCCGGTCACGTTGCCGCGGCCCGCCTGGTACCAGGCGACCGTCACGTGGACGAGGCCCTGGAAGAAGTCGCGCTCCGCGGCCTCCGCGCCGCGCCAGGCGAGCTCGAGCTCCTCGTGCGCCTCGAAGTAGGCGCCGCGCCGCATCAGCTCGAGTCCAGCCCGAAGATGATCCTCTTCGCCCACGGTGGTAGGCTCATTGTCGTGGCGACGATCCTGCTGGCGGGGGTCGATCTCTTCTTCCGAGGCAAGCTGGAGGCGTTGCTGCCGGGTCATCATCTGGTCTCGGCCGACGGCGTCGACAAGCCGGACGTCGTTATCTGCGACATCGCCCGCATCGAGCCCGAGGAGGTCGCGGACACCTTCCCGGACATTCCGATCATCGGTTTCACGAACCACACCGACACGTCGGGGTTGCGCCGGGCGCACGCCGCGGGGTTCGACCGCGTGCTCGCCAAGTCGGCGCTGGTGGAGCAGGCGCCAGGCGTCGTGGAGGAGCTGATCGCCCCGGTAGAGTAGGCCGGTCGTGACGTACATCATCGCCGAGCCCTGCATCGACATCAAAGACCTCTCCTGCGTGGATGTCTGTCCGGTCGACTGCATCCACGAGGCCGAGCGGATCCTGGTAATCGATCCCGAGGAGTGCATCGATTGCGGCGCCTGCGAGCCGGAGTGCCCGGTCGAGGCGATCTTCCCGGAGGACGCTCTGCCCGAGAAGTGGAACGCGTTCATCCCGATCAACTACGCCTACGGCGACGGGATGGACGCGGTGAACAAGCTCACCGATGCGTACGCGACCGAGCACAACGTCCAGAATCCGCCGCTCGAGTAGCCCCGGTTTTCTTCCTCGAAACCGGGAAAGTCCTCCTGCGTCACTCGACAAAGGGGGTCGAAGCGCATGCCTGAGCAGCAATGGAGCGCGAAGCGCGAGCGCCAGTACGAGCACATCAAGGACAGCCAGAAGCAGCGCGGCACCTCGACGAAGCGGGCGAAGGAGATCGCCGCGCGGACGGTCAACAAGGAGCGCGCGCGGAGCGGCGAGGCGCGGGAGTCGTCTCGCACCTCCCGTCGTGACATCTCCTCGGGCCGCCGCGGGGGCCTGCGCTCGGGGACGAGCGGGCCGCGCGGCCGCACGAAGGAGCAGCTCTACAACGAGGCCAAGCGGATGGGCATCGAGGGCCGCTCGAAGATGAACAAGGCGCAGCTCCAGCGCGCCGTCGATCGCAAGAAGTCGAGGTAGCGGCCGGGGGGCTCGCCGTCGGTAGGCTGGCCACGGTGAGCCCCCGGACGCTCGACCACGTCGCCCTCTGGGTCTCGGAACGCGACGCGATCGCGGAGGCCTGCATCCGCGAGCTCGGCATGCACGAGATCGACCGGACGGACGCGTTCACGCTCGTCGGCGTCGACGCGCGCAGAGGCAAGCTGACGCTCTTCGCGGCCGAAGGCCCTCGTGAGCCGGGCGCGCTCGAGCACATCGCCTTCCGCGTGCCGGGCGGCGGCGGCGAGCTCGAGCTGCCGGACGGGCTGGGGCGGCGCGGGGTCGA
The DNA here is from genome assembly GCA_040905885.1 of Gaiellaceae bacterium. Classification (GTDB taxonomy): domain Bacteria; phylum Actinomycetota; class Thermoleophilia; order Gaiellales; family Gaiellaceae; genus JACVRU01. Next base: position 5,914 of record JBBDQR010000064.1, read on the forward strand.
CGGCGACGTGGGAGACCTCGACCACGTCGCGCTCCGTGCGCGCGATCCCGAAGCCGCCGCTGCGGAGTACGTCCGGCTCGGTTTCCGCGCGGCCGGCGACCGGCGGGTGGAGGTCGGCGGGGCCTTCCTCGAGCTTCGCGAGGGCGATCCCGGCGAGCCCAAGCGCCCTCTGCTCAACCACCTGGCCGTGCTCGTCGACTCGGCCGAGCAGCACCGTGAAGAAGCCGAAGCGGCGGGGTTCGAGATCGCGGACTTCGTCGACGCCGCGAACACGATCGCGGTCTTCGTCTGGGGCCCGGAGAGCGTGAAGATCGAATACGTCGAGCACAAGCCGACGTTCGCGCTGAAGTAGTGAGGCTCGTCATCGCGGGCGCGGGGATGGCCGGGCTCGTCGCCGGTGCCCGGGCGCGCCAGCTCGGGCTCGAGCCGGTCGTGCTCGAGAAGGGCTCGCGGCCGGGCGGGTCGATGCTGCTCTCGAGCGGGGTCGTCTGGCGTTACCGGCCGCTCGACGAGTTCCGGGCCGAGTGCCCGGCCGGCGATCCGGCGCTCCAGCAGCTCGTGCACGAGCGGCTCGACGAGGCTCTCGACTGGCTGGAGTCGCTCGGAGCGCCGGTGCTCGAGCGCGACACCGGCAACCCGCGGACGGTCGGGCGCCGCTTCGACACGCTCGGCCTGACCGAGGCGCTCGGCCGGACGGCCGGCGAGGTGCACCTGCGCAGGCCCGTGCCCGGCGACCACGAGGGCCCGCTGGTGCTCGCCACCGGCGGCTTCCCCGCCGCGGTCGCGGAGCGGTTGAGACTGATCCTGCGTGCGAACCCGTGGAGCACGGGAGACGGGCTCTGGCTCGCGCGCCGCCGGGGCGCGGCGACGGCCGGCGGTCTGGACGAGTTCTACGGGCGCAACCTGCCCGCGGCCCCGGCGCGCGTGGACGAGGAGGGACTCGTGGGCCTGGCGCAGGTCTACGGGCGCTTCGCGCTGGTCGTCAACCTGGCCGGCGAGCGCATCGGCGCGGAGCCGCCCTCCTGGTCGGAGGTCGACCTCGTCCAGGCGACCGCGCGCCAGCCGTGGGGACGGGCCTGGTACGTCGTCGACGGCCGGGCGCTGCGCGAGCAGGTTCGCAGTCGCACGGTCGCGGAGATGGTCGCGGCCGCCGAGGAGGCGGGAGGGGATGTCCGCCGCTCCGACACGATCGAGGGGCTGGGGCTCGACCTGCCCGTGTCCGACAAGCTCGCCGAGCCGCCGTTCGCGGCGGTGCTCGTCCAGGCGGCGGTGACGCAGACGCTCGGAGGCATCCGGGTCGATCCGGGGGCGCGCGTGCTGCGGGATGACGGGACCGCCGTCGACGGCCTCTACGCGGCCGGCGCCGACGTCGGCGGGATCGCCTCGGGCGGCTGGTCGAGCGGGCTCGCGGCCGCGCTCGTCCTCGGCCTCGCCGCCGCGGAGACCGCCGCCGCCGAGGCCGGCTAGTGCCCCTTCAGTGAATGTTGCCGAGCTTCTGGGTCGCGAGCACCAAGCGATGCAAGGACGCA
>JBBDQR010000065.1:0-40698 GCA_040905885.1 Gaiellaceae bacterium
CCGGGCGGCGAGCCGTCGGCGACGAGCAGCGCTCCGATCGGCAGCCCGTTGGCCAGGCCCTTGGCGAGCGCGACCGTGTCGGGGCGGACGCCGAGCTGCTCCCAGCAGAAGAAGGTCCCCGTGCGGCCGACGCCGGTCTGCACCTCGTCCAGCACGAGCAGCGCGCCGGCCTCGTCGGCGAGCGCGCGGGCTGCGGCGACGAACTCGCGGGCGAGCGGCCGGACGCCCCCTTCACCGAGCACCGGCTCGAGCAGGATGCAGCCGACCTCGTCGTCGACGGCGCCGAGCAGCGAAGCGGCGTCGTCTGGCTCGGCGAAGCGGACGCCGGGGAGGAGCGGCTCGAAGGGCCCCTGCTTGGCCGGCTGGCCGGTGGCCGATAGCGCCCCCAGCGTCCGGCCGTGGAAGGAGCCGTGGAGCGCGACGATGCCGGGCTTGCCGGTCGCCCTGCGCGCGTGCTTGAGCGCCGCCTCGACGGCCTCGGCGCCGGAGTTGCAGAAGAATGCGTGCGCGCCGCCGAAGCGCTCCGAGAGTCGAGCGGCGAGCTCCTCCGCCGGCCGGGTGGAGTAGAGGTTCGACGTGTGCCAGAGGCGGTCGAGCTGCGCGTGGGCGGCGGCGAGCGGCGCCGGGTGGAGGTGGCCGAGACCGACGACGGCGATACCGGCGACGAGGTCGAGGTAGCGGCGGCCGCCGTCGTCGACGAGCCAGCAGCCGTCGCCGGCGACGAAGGTCACGTCCTGCCGCGCGTAGACGGGCAGGAGCGGGGAGGCGGCGAGCGTGCTCATGCGTGGACCGCCGTCTCGCCGATCGAGGCGGCGACGCCGAGCCGCGCCGCGGTGACGGCCGCGGTCAGCTTGGGGAGGATGCCGCCCTCGAGCTCGCCACTCGCGAGCAGGTCTTCGGCCTCGTCGGCGGGAATCGCCTGGACGACCGCGCCGTCGCGGAGGAGCCCGGGCACATCGGTGAGGAAGACGATCCGCTCCGCGCCGAGCCCGGCCGCGAGCGCCGCCGCCATCTCGTCCGCGTTGACGTTGAGGGGCCCCGCGGCCAGCGGCGCGACGACGGGGACGAGGCCCGCGGCGAGCGCCGCCTCGACGGCCGCCGGCCTGCATGGGACGGGCGCTCCGACGAGTCCGAGCCCCGGGATCCGCCGGGCTTGCAGGCCGATCTCGTCGCCCATCAGCCCGACCGCGCGCGGGCCGATCGCCGCGGAGAGGCTCCGGTTGACGGCGGCGAGTGCGTCGCGAACGATCTCGAGCGCCGCGGCGCTGGTCACGCGGCGACCTCCCACGAACTCGACCGGCAGGCCGCGCCGCTCCATCTCGGCCGTGATCTGCGGGCCGGCGCCGTGGACGACGCACACCTCCCCGTCGAGCGCGGGGATCGTCCCGGCGGCGACCGCTCCTCCGACCTTGACGACGATCACGAGCGGTACTCCGCGTTGATCCGGACGTACTCGTAGGAGAGGTCGCTTGTCAGGTAGGCGGCCTGGCCGTCCCCGAGCGCCAGCTCGAGGTCGATCGTGCAGACGGCGCCGTCGAGCTCCGGCTCGGCCCCGCTCGGCGCGCCCGCCTCGATCACGGCGACGCCGTTGAGCGTCAGCGTGAGGGCGGCGGGGTCGAGCTGGGCGTAGCCGCCGTTGAACGGGGCCGAGCCGGCGGCGGCAAGAATCCGGCCCCAGTTCGCGTCGCGTCCGAAGAGGGCGGTCTTGACGAGCGCGGAAGTCGCGATTCGGCGCGCGATCGCCTTCGCCTCGGGCTCCGAGGCGGCGCCCCCGATCCGGATCTCGGCGAGCACGGTCGCGCCTTCGCCGTCGACGACGATCTGGGCCGCGAGGTCGCGGCAGACCGCGCCGAGGGCGTCGGCGAAGGCCGCGTCGTCGCGGGCCGCGCCCGAGGCCCCGTTGGCGAGGAGGACGACGGTGTCGTTGGTCGAGCACTCGCCGTCGACCGAGATCGAGTTGAAGCTCTCCTCCACCGCGGGGCGCAAGAAGTCGATCGCCTCGCCCGGCTCGAGCGGGTAGTCGGTGGTGACGACCGCGATCATCGTGGCGAGGTTCGGGTGGATCATCCCCGAGCCCTTCGCCATCCCGCCGACGGCGAAGCCGGGCCCCTCGACGGCCGCCTGCTTCGCGTGCGTGTCCGTGGTGAGGATCGCCTCGGCGGCCGCCGCCCCGCCCTCGGGGGACAGGGCGGCTGCGGCGGCGCCGAGTCCGGGGAGGACCTTGTCGAGGGGCAGCCGGGCGCCGATGACGCCGGTGGAGAGGACGAGCACCTGCTCGGCGTCGAGGTCGAGCAGGCGCGCCGCCTCTGCGGCGGTCGCGCGCGCGTCGAGCTCGCCGCGGACGCCCGTAGCGGCGTTGGCGACGCCCGAGTTGGTCACGACGGCCTGCGGCTCGGCGAGCTCGAGGTGCTCGCGCGAGACGAGCACCGGCGCCGCCTGCACGCGGTTGGCGGTGAACATCGCTGCGCCGGTCGCCGGCACCAGCGAGCGCACGATCGCCAGGTCGGGTCTGCTCTTGCGGATCCCGCAGGCGATCCCGCTCGCTGCGAACCCCCGGGCGGCGGTGACGCTCATACCGGGGCCCCCGGAAAGTGCGCAGCACTTTGCGGGGTGGTCATACGAGGACACCTGCGAGCCGCAGGCCAGCGGTCTCGTCGAGGCCGAGGGCGAGGTTCGCGTTCTGGACGGCCTGGCCTGCCGCTCCCTTGCCGAGGTTGTCGAGCGCGCAGACGACGATCGTGGTGCCGGTCGACGCGTCCTCGAACAGCCCCAGCTCGGCGGCGTCCGTCCCCTGGACGCGCGAGAGCTCGGGCACGACGCCCACCGGCAGGATGCGCACGACCGGGCTGCCGGCGTACGCCTCTTCGAGCAGCTCCCGCAGCGCCTCGCCGCGGACGTAGCAGGTGGCGAGCAGCCCGCGGCGCACGGGCAGCAGGTGGGGCACGAAGGCGACCGGGAAGCCGAGCGCCTGGGCGATCTCGGGGGCGTGCTGGTGCGTTCCCACCCGGTACGGGGAGATGTTGTCGAGCACGAAGCCCGCGTGCGAGGAGGGCTTGAGCTCGCGGCCGGCGCCGGAGACGCCGGACTTCGCGTCGACGACGATTCCCTCGTGGTCGATCGCGCCGGTCAGCGGACCGAGCGCGAGCAGCGCCGCGGTCGCGTAGCAGCCGGGGTTCGCGATCAGCGGGCCCGCGGGCGGGTAGAGCTCGGGCAGCGCGTAGCTCCAGCCGTCGAGGCGGCCCGGGTGCTCGAAGCCGTACCACTCGGGATAGAGCGCGGCGTCGCGGAGGCGGTGGGCGCCGGAGAGGTCGACGACGATCGTGTCCGGGGGCGGCTCCAGTGCAGCCGCCTGCTCGTGGCCGAGGCAGCAGAAGACGACTTCCGCGCCGGCGACCAGAGCCTCGGCGTTGGAGACGAACGGCGGCAGCGAGCCGTTGAGCCGCACGTCGAGCGCGCTCGCCGGCTCGCCCGCGAGCGAGTCCGACCCGAGCGCGACGAGCTCGAGCCCGGGATGGGCGAGGAGCCGGTCGAGGGTCTCCTGACCGGCATAGCCGTTCGTGCCGAGGATTGCCGCGGTTGCCATTAGCTTGCACATTATGCAGATTCTCGCCTATCATGCAACCGTGCGCGCGGGCTACGTGGTGCTCGAGGACGGCACGGTCTTCCCGGGCCGGGCCGTCGGCGCGCCCGGCGTCGCGGCGGGAGAGGCTTGCTTCACGACCGCGATGGCGGGCTACCAGGAGGCGGTCACCGACCCGAGCTACGCGGCGCAGGTGCTCTGCTTCAGCTATCCGCTCGTCGGCAACTACGGCGTCGCTTCGGGGCGGATGGAGTCGGGGCGCGTCTGGTGCGAGGGCGTCGTCATGCGGCGCTCGCGGCCGGTTTGGTCGGAGTGGCTGCGGGGCGAGGGCGTCGTCGCGCTCGAGGAGGTGGACACGCGCGCCCTTGTCCGCCGGATCCGCGACGGCGGCGTGCTCCGCTGCGCTCTCGGCGAGGGCGAGCCGGACGAGCTGCTGGCGCGCGCGCTCGCCGAGCCGCCGATCGACGGCCGCCCGCTGAGGCGTGACGTCGGCACGAGGCAGGCCCACAGGCTCGGCTCCGGCCCGCGCGTGACCCTGCTCGACCTGGGGACGAAGCGGTCGATCCCGCGGCGGCTGGCGGCGGCCGGCCTGGAGGTGGTCGTCGTCCCGGGCTCCTGGGGGGCCGAGGAGGTCCTCGAGACCGAGCCCCGTGCCGTGCTCGTCTCCAACGGGCCCGGCGACCCCTCCGTCCTGACCGGCCAGGTCGAGACGATCCGCGGCCTGCTCGGCCGCGTCCCTGTGTTCGGGATCTGCCTCGGTCACCAGCTCCTGGGCCTCGCCCTCGGGCACAGGACGTTCAAGCTCCCGTTCGGCCACCGGGGCGCGAACCACCCGGTGCGCGACCTCCGCTCCGGCCGCGTCCTCGTCACCGTCCAGAACCACGGCTTCGCGGTCGAGGCGACCGACTCGGAGCTGGTGACGCACGTGTCGCTGAACGACGGCACCGTCGAGGGCCTCGCCGGCGACGAGTTCGCGACCGTCCAGTTCCACCCAGAGGCGGCGCCCGGGCCGCTCGACGCATTGCCCTTCTTCGACCAGATCGCGGCGACGTGCCGAAGCGAGCGGATCTTCGCTCTGTCCTGATCGTCGGCTCCGGGCCGATCCGGATCGGGCAGGCCTGCGAGTTCGACTACTCCGGCGCCCAGGCCTGCCGGGTGTTGCGGCGCGAGGGCTACCGGGTCGTGCTCGTCAACTCGAACCCGGCGACGATCATGACCGACCCGGAGTGGGCGGACGCCACCTACCTCGAGCCGCTCGACGCAGAGACCGTGGCGGCGGTGATCGCCCGGGAGCGGCCGGACGCGCTGCTGCCGACGCTCGGCGGCCAGACGGCGCTGAATCTGGCGGTCGAGCTGACGGAGGGGGGCGTGCTGGCCGAGTACGGCGTCGAGCTGATCGGCGCCGGCGTCGAGGCGATCCGCCGGGCCGAGGACCGCGAGGCGTTCCGCGCGGCGGCTGTCGCGGCCGGTCTCGACGTGCCCGAGAGCCGCGTCGTCTCCTCGGTCGAGGAGGCGGCGGACTTCGGCGTCCCGGCGATCGTGCGGCCGGCGTTCACGCTCGGCGGCACGGGCGGGGGGATCGCGCGGACGGACGGCGAGCTGGGGGCGGCGGTCGCCCGCGGGCTGGCGGCGAGCCCCGTCGGCCAGGTGCTCGTCGAGCGGTCGTTGGCCGGCTGGCAGGAGCACGAGCTCGAGGTGATGTGCGACGCGGCGGGGAACTGCGTCGTCGTCTGCTCGATCGAGAACCTCGACCCGATGGGCGTCCACACCGGCGACTCGTGGACGGTCGCTCCCCAGCAGACGCTCCCGGACACGGACTTCCAGCGGCTGCGCGAGGCCGCGTTCGCCTGCGCGCGGGCGGTCGGCGTGGCGACCGGAGGCGCGAACGTCCAATTCGCGTACGAGCCGGCGAGCGGGCGGCTGATGGTGATCGAGATGAACCCGCGCGTGTCCCGCTCGTCCGCGCTCGCCTCGAAGGCGACCGGCTTCCCGATCGCCAAGCTCGCCGCGCTGCTCGCCGTCGGCTACACGCTGGACGAGCTCCCGAACGACATCACGGGCAAGACGACCGCCGCCTTCGAGCCGGCGCTCGACTACGTCGCCGTGAAGGCGCCGCGCTTCGACTTCGAGAAGTTCCCTGCGGCCGAGCGGCGGCTCGGCTCCGAGATGCGCGCGGTCGGGGAGGCGCTCGGGCTCGGGCGGACCTTCGCGGAGGCGTTCCTGAAGGCGCTCGACGGGCGGGAGGCTCCTCGGGGCGAGCTCGATCTGGCCCTGCGCGGCGAGCCGGTGCCGGAGCGCTGGGACCTGCTGCTCGAGGCGGCGCGGCGAGGGCTCGACCTGCCCGGGATCCATCCCTACTTCGCGGAGGAGCTGCGGGCGATCGCGGCGGCGGAGCAGGCGCTGGCCGAGACGGGCGACCTGGCGGCCGCGAAGCGCTTCGGCCTCCCGGACTCGGCCGTCGCGCGGGTGCTCGGAGTCGGCGAGGAGGAGGTGCGGCGGCGGCGGCCGCTCCCGGGCCGGCTGGCGGTCGACTCGTGCGCGGCCGAGTTCGAGGCCCGGACCCCCTACTACTACCTCAGTTACGAACAGAGTGATGGACCCACCACCCACCCCCTACATACGCGGGGGAGGGCCACTGCCAGGGTCCTGGTCCTGGGAGCCGGCCCGAACCGGATCGGGCAGGGGATCGAGTTCGACTACTGCTGCTCCCGCGCGGCGCAGGCGTTCCGCGCGCTCGGCTACGAGGCGATCCTGCTCAACTCGAACCCGGAGACGGTCTCCACCGACTACGACACCTCCGACCGCCTCTACCTCGAGCCGCTCACGCTGGAGCGGGTGCTCGACGTCTGCGGGCTCGAGCAGCCCGAGGGAGTCGTGGTCTCGTTCGGCGGCCAGACGCCGCTCTCGCTGGCGCCCGGGCTCGCAGCCGCAGGCGTGCCGCTGCTCGGGGATCCTCTACCGGCGATCGAGCGGGCCGAGGACCGCGGCCGCTTCGGCGCCTTGCTGGCCGAGCTCGGGATCCGCGCCCCGGACTGGGGGATCGCGGGCACGACTGAGGAGGCGCAGGCGATCGCGGCGGAGATCGGCTACCCGGTCCTGCTGCGCCCCCATCACGTGCTCGGCGGTCGCCGGATGCGGGTCGCACGCGCCCCCGACGAGCTCACGATCGACGAGCCGGTCCTCGTCGACCGCTTCCTGGCCGGCGCGACCGAGCTGGACGTGGACGTCCTCTGCGACGGCGAGGGCGCCTGGGTGGCGGGGATCCTCGAGCACGTGGAGCCGGCCGGCGTCCACTCCGGGGACTCGGCGTGCGTGATTCCGGCGCCGTCCGTATCCATGTCGCTCGAGGCCGAGATCCGGGACATCGCCGCCGCGCTCGCGCGCGGCCTCGGCGCGCGGGGGCAGCTCAACCTCCAGCTCGCCCTCCACGGCGGCGACCTCTACGTGCTCGAGGCCAACCCGCGCGCCTCGCGCACCGTCCCGTTCGTCGCGAAGGCGACGGGCCTGCCGCTCGTCGACCACGCGTGCCGCCTGCTCCTCGGCGAGTCGCTGGTCGCGCTCGGCCTGCCCGAGCGGGCAGTCCCCACTCGCGCCTGGGCGAAGGAGGCGGTCTTCCCCGCCGACCGCTTCCCCGGCGCCGCCGACCGCGGCCCCGAGATGCGCTCGACGGGGGAGGTGATGGCGAGCGGGGCGACGCCCTCGCAGGCCTACGCGCGCGCGCTCCGCGCCGCGGGCCGGATGCGGCGCGGCGGCTCGGTCGGGCCGCCGCTCCAGGCCGTCTAGGATCGCTCCCGTGGCCACCCGCTACGACGTCGACGCGCGCTCGACCGACGTCTTCGGCCGCGTGCTCTGCTCGACGCGCGACCACCACTTCGTCATCGACGGGCCCGCGCAGAACGGGTGCCCGGGCGAGGAGGTGACGCCCGCCGAGGCGTTCCTCGCCGGCGTGGCCGCCTGCTCGGTGGAGCTGATCCAGGTCTTCGCCCGAGAGGAGGGATTGCCGCTGCGGGCCGTGCGCGCCGCGATCGAGGGCGAGCTCGACCGCGACAACCCAGTCCGGCCGGACGTGACGGTGTTCAACCGGGTGCGCCTGCAGGTGCAGCTGGAGGGCGTCGAGCGGGACGAGGCCGAGCGGCTCGTCGAGCGCTTCAAGGGCAGGTGACCGCTCTACGGCAGCGTCGCGGTCGCGACGCCTGACACGATCGTCGAGCTTCGGTAGAATCCGACCCGTGAAGGAGCTGCTTCTCGCGTAGACCAGGGAGGCAACGCGGCCACTGCCGTGCAGCTCTCCCCTGAGCCTCTCGCCCGAGAGGCTCTTTCGTTTCAGGAGGACGGATGGAGTACGACGCCAACCGAGTCGAGCGCAAGTGGCAAGAGGTCTGGGAGGCCGAGCGCGCCTTCGAAATCTCCGACGACGACCCGCGGCCGAAGTCGTACGTGCTCGAGCAGCTGCCCTACCCCTCGGGGAGGCTGCACATGGGCCACATGCTCGTCTACACGATCGGCGACGTCGTCGCGCACTTCCGGCGGCGGAACGGCATGGCCGTCCTGCACCCGCAGGGCTTCGACTCGTTCGGCCTCCCCGCCGAGAACGCGGCCATCCGCGAGGGCGGCCACCCGCGGGAGAGCACCGAGGGCCACATCGAGCACATCCGGCGCTCGATGAAGCGGATCGGCTGGTCCTACGACTGGTCGCGCGAGCTCTCCACCCACGACCCCGGGTACTACCGCTGGCAGCAGTGGACGTTCCTGCGCTTCCTCGAGCGCGGGCTCGCCTACCGCAAGGGCGCGCCGGTCAAGTGGTGCCCCAAGGACCAGACCGTCCTGGCGAACGAGCAGGTGCACGACGGCCGCTGCGAGCGCTGCGGGACGCCGGTGGAGATGCGCGTGATGGAGCAGTGGTTCTTCCGCGTCTCCGACTACGCGCAGGAGCTGCTCGACGACCTCGAGCGGATCGACTACCCGGAGCCGATCGCCGCCCGCCAGCGGAACTGGATCGGCCGCTCCGAGGGCGCCGAGCTCCTGTTCCGGATCGAGGAGCTGGACGAGGACCTGCCCGTCTTCACGACCCGTCCCGACACGCTCTTCGGCGCGACGTTCTTCGTGCTGGCGCCCGAGCACGAGCTCGTCGAGCGGCTGGCGGCGGACCAGCCCGAGCTGGACGAGTACGTGCGGCGGGCTGCGGCGAAGAAGACCGTGGAGCGGGCCGCGGCTGAGGAGAAGACCGGCGTGCTCACGCGCGTCCACGCAGTCAATCCCGTCAACGGCGAGCGCCTCCCGGTCTACGTCGCCGACTACGTGCTGCCCGACTACGGCACCGGCGCGATCATGGCCGTGCCGGCCCACGACGAGCGCGACCGCCAGTTCGCGGAGGCGTTCGGGCTGCCGGTGGTCGAGGTCGTGACCGAGGAGGGCGTGCTCGTCCGCTCCGGCGACTTCGACGGGCTGCCCGCCGAGGAGGGGGGCCGCCGGATCGTCGAGCGGCTCGAGTCCGAGGGCCGCGGCCGCTTCGCGATCAACTTCCGCATCCGCGACTGGGGCTTCTCGCGCCAGCGCTACTGGGGCTGCCCGATCCCGATCGTCTACTGCGACGCCTGCGGGATCGTCCCCATCCCGGACGACGAGCTGCCCGTCCTCCTGCCCGACGTCGACGACTACCGGCCGAGCGGCAAGCCGCCGCTGGCCCAGGCCGAGGACTGGGTGCGCGTCGCTTGCCCGAGCTGCGGCGGGGAGGGACGGCGCGAGACCGAGACGATGGACACCTTCGTCGACTCGTCCTGGTACTTCCTGCGCTACTGCGACGCGCACAACGACCGCGCGCCGTTCGACCGGGAGCTCGTCGATCGCTGGAACCCCGTCGACCTGTACGTCGGCGGCTCCGACCACGCGACGATGCACATGATCTACGCGCGGTTCTGGGTCAAGGCGCTGAACGACCTCGGCTTCGTCGGGTTCCGCGAGCCGTTCGCGCGCTTCTTCACCAACGGGTGGGTGACGGTCGGCGGCGCGAAGATCTCCAAGCGCGCCGGCAACACCGTCAGCCCGGACGAATTCATCGAGCGCTACGGCGCAGACGCCTGCCGCCTGAACATCCTGTTCCTGGGCCCGGCCGACCAGAACATGGAATGGACCGAGGCGAGCGTCGAGGGGATGTCCCGCTTCGTGCGCCGGCTCTGGCGGCTCGTCGGGGAGGTCGCAGAGCGCGCGCCCTCTGGAGAGCCGGCGGGCGGGCCGCTCGCGCGGAAGGCGCACGAGACGATTGCGAAGGTGACCGACGACGTCGGCCGCCGCTTCGCCTTCAACACGGCGATCGCGGCCGTGATGGAGCTGGTCAACGAGCTCTCACGGGAGACCGACGGCCCGGACTCACGCTTCGCCGCCGAGACGGCGGTCTCGCTGATCCAGCCGTACGCGCCGCACGTCGCGGAGGAGCTGTGGGAGCGGCTCGGGCACTCCCGGCTGTGGGAGCACCCGTGGCCGGAGGCCGACGCGGCGCTGCTGGCGCGGGAGACGTTCGAGCTGGTCGTGCAGGTGAACGGGAAGGTGCGCGACCGCCTGGAGCTGCCCGTCGGGCTCTCCGACGACGAGCTCGTCGAGCGCGCGCTCGCCTCACCGCGCGTCCAGGCCCAGCTGGACGGCAAGCAGGTGCGGAAGACGGTCGTCGTCCCGCAGAAGCTCGTCAACCTCGTCGTCTAGATGCGGACGGCGCTCGTGTCCGACGTCCACGGCAACGCCGTGGCGCTGGAGGCCGTGCTCGCCGACCTCGACCGGGAGCCCGTCGACCAGGTGGTCGCGCTCGGCGACATGGCGCAGGGCGGTCCGCAGCCGGCCGAGGTGGTCGACACGGTGGCGGCGCTCGGCTGGCCGGTCGTGCTCGGCAACGCCGACGACTTCCTGCTCGATCCCGACGCCGGCGCGGAGGAGGCGACCGAGCGCCAGCTCGAGGCCCGGGCCTGGTCGGTCGAGCGCCTGGGGCCGGGGCGGCTCGAGACGATTCGCGGCTTCGCTCCGACGGTCTAGGCCGGCCTCGGCGGCGGGCACACGCTCCTCGCCTTCCACGGCTCGCCCGGGTCCTACGACGACTTCCTCTTCCCCGCCACGCCGGAGGGCGTCTTCCGGGCGCTCCTCGGTGACGCCCGCGCCTCCGTCCTCGCCGGCGGGCACATCCATCTCCAGTTCCTCCGCCGGGGGGTGGGCGACGCGGTCTTCGTCAACCCGGGCAGCGTCGGGCTCTCGTACGACCACGAGCAGGCGGACGAGGAGTTCAGGGCCGACCCCTGGGCCGCGTACGCCGTGATCGAGACGGACGGCGCGGGCCGGCTCGAGGTCGCGTTCCGCCGCGTGCCGCTCGATCCCGGCAAGCTCGTGGCCGCCGTCCTCGAGAGCGGGATGCCCTACCCGGAGGACGTCGCGGCACGCTGGCGCGCTCGCTAGCCCTCGGTGTGCTTGAGCTCCGAGATCCGCCGCTGCGCCTCGGCGAGCGCCATTCGTCCGGAGCAGACCGTCTCGTGGAGGTCCCGCTCGACCCGGTCGACGCGGAGCGCCTGCTCGATCGGCTGAGGCCAGAGATTCCGCGGATCGGTCGGGTGGCCGCCGAGGCCGAGGCTGATCAGGTGGTCCTCCTGGTAGTCCGCGGGCTCGCCTTCGCGCTGGTACGTCTCCATCTGCTCGAGCTTGAGCCGGTTCGTGTACTCGGTGGGCGGCCGGATCGAGCTCGTCCAGCCGTCGACGCAGATCGTCTGGGCGATCGTGTCCTGGGTCACCTGCGGGTTGAGGACGCCGGGCGTCACCGTCCAGCTCGCGCGCTCGGGCGAGAACGCCGGCCCTCGGCGGGCGCCGAGGAGCAGGAAGAGCGCGGCCGCCGCAAGGGCGGCGAGGGCGAGAGCGAGGAGCTCGGGGCGGCGGCGGCGGCGCACGGCCTCCGACGCTAGCGGCGTCCGCCGCCCGCGCAAGCAGGCGGCACGGAATCGGCACGCTCCTGTCACCCACGCGTCACACCTGCGCCGCCATCCTGGTGGAGGTGACCTCCTCGTTCCCCTTCACGCGCCGGCAGGCGCTCGCCGGCGCCGTCGCGCTGCTCGTCGTCCTCGCGCTCGGCGGTCGCCTGCTCGCGCGTCCCGGCGGCACCGCCGACGCGCTTCCCGTCGAGCCCGTGGCCGTCGCCGAGGCGACCGAGCGCGCGTCGCCGGAGCAGGTCGTGGTGCACGTGGTCGGCGCGGTCAGAAGCCCCGGCCTCTACCGGCTCGACGACGGCAGCCGCGTCGCCGACGCGCTCGCCCTCGCCGGCGGCACGACGCGGAAGGCCGATCTCACGGCCGTCAACCTCGCCGCGCTGCTGCTCGACGGGACCCAGATCGTGGTGCCGAAGGTCGGTCCGGGCCCGGCGGCCGCCTCGGGGACTGATGCCTCGGGAGCGCCGGCGGGTCCCATCCGTCTCAACTCGGCGACCGTCGAGGAGCTGCAGGAGATTCCCGGCGTCGGCCCCGTCACCGCGCAGCAGATCGTCGCCTTCCGGGAGCAGAACGGTCCCTTCCGCTCGGTGGACGAGCTCGACGCGGTTCCGGGGATCGGCCCGAAGCGGCTCGAGCAGATGCGGGAGCTGGTGGTGCCGTGACCGGCAGGCTCCTCCGCTCGTACCCGCATGTGCTGCTCGGCTCGGCCTGCGCCGGCCTCGCCGCGGCGAACCTCATCCGGCCCGGGTCCTTCCTTGCACTGGTGGCCGCTCTTGCCGCGCTCGCCGCGGTGGCGGCTGGGCCGGCCTTGCGCGTGCCGCTGCTGGCGGCTGCGCTGCTCTCCACGGGCTGGTGGTGGGGCGGGGCGCGGCTCGACGCGCTCGACGAGAGCGTCCTCGTCGCGCACGTCGGCGAGAGCGCCAGGGCGCTGGCCGTCGTCAGCGGCCCGCCGCGTCACGGCACCTACGCGCTGCGGATGCCGGCCGAGGTGCGGCGCTTCGGGCAGCAGCAGGTCCGGGAGCGCGTCCTGCTCGTCCTCCCGCTCGGCCGCGCCCCGCCTCAGGGGGCCGTCCTGGAGCTGATCGGCGGGCTCGAGCTCCCGCGCACGTCCGACACCGGCTTCGACGAGCGGCGCTGGCTGCGCCGCCAGGGCGTCGCCGTGGTCCTCGACGCCACGGTCTGGCGCCAGGTCGGCCGGCGCGGCGGGCTCGGACTCCTGGCGGATCGGCTCCGCAGCCATATCGAGCGGACGATGGCCCCCACCGTCGGTGGGGAGCGCGGCGCCGTGCTCGTAGGCGTCGTCCTGGGAGCCGACGAGGGACTGTCGCGCGACCTCCAGGACGCGTTCCGGGCCTCCGGCCTCTACCACCTGCTGGCCGTCTCGGGGCAGAACATCGTCTTCATCGCCCTCGGCGTGCTGGGCGGAGCCTGGCTGCTCGGAGTCCCGCGCTGGCTCGGCGAGCTCGGCGTGCTGGCCGCGATCGGCGCTTACACGCTCGCGGTCGGCTGGCAGCCGTCCGTCGTCCGCGCCGGCGTGGCGGGGGCAAGCGCGTCGCTCGCGTGGCTCGCCTCCCGTCCGCGAGACCGCTGGTACGCGCTGCTCCTCGGGGCCGCGGTGCTGCTCGCGTGGAATCCGTACTCGCTGCTCGAGCCCGGGTTCCAGCTGTCGTTCACCGCGGTGGCGGCGATCTTCGTCGGCGTCCAGCGTCTCCAGCGCACGCTGGAGGGATATCCCGTGCCCCGGAAGCTCGGGCTCCTGTTCGTCGTGGCGACCGTCTGCGGCGTCGCCACTGCGCCGATCCTTTGGCTGCGGTTCGGCGCCGTTCCGGTGTACTCCGTCCCGGCGAACGCGATGGCGGAGCTGAGCGTCGGGCCGATGTTGGGGCTGGGCCTCGTCGCCTCGGTCCTCCATCCCGTGCTGCCGGAGGCGGCCGCCGCGCTCGGCTGGGCCGCCGGCTGGCTCGCGGCCTACCTCGTCTTCTGCGCCCGGCTTTGGGCCTCGCTGCCGGGCGCCCAGATCACGTCCGAGCACGAGCTCGCGGTCGCGGGCCTGGTCGTCGCCTCGGGGCTGACTATCATCGCCGCGTGGCCGAGGACCTCAAGCCGGCGTACCTGATCGTCGGGAGCGACGGGCCGAAGGTCACCCGCGCCGTCCAGCGGCTCCGGGCGCGCATGGGCGAGGAGAGCGTCGAGCTGCTCTCGGCCCGTGAGGCGAGCGGCGAGGACACCGTGGCCGCCTGCAACGCGCTCGGCCTCTTCGGGGGCGGCGGCCGCCTGGTGGTCGTGCAGGACGCGGAGGCGTGGAAGGCGCCGGACGTGAAGTCCCTCGCCGCCTACCTGGAGGCGCCGGCGCCGGACACGGTCGTCGCGCTGACGGGCGAGGTCAAGGCCGACTCCGCGCTCGGCAAGGCCGTCGCCAAGCACGGCCAGGTGCTCGTCTACGACGCTCCCAAGCGGGCGCTGCCGCGCTGGGTCGCGGAGCAGCTGGAGCGTCTCGGCGCGAAGGCGGAGCCCGACGCCTGCGCGGCGCTCGTCGAGCTCGTGGGCGACGACCTCGACGAGCTCGCGGGCGAGATCGACAAGCTGGCCGTCTGGGCCGGAGGGGAGACCATCACCGCCCGCGACGTGCAGGCGATCGGCACCGGGCGCGCCGAGACGTCGATCTTCGCCCTCACGGACGCCTGGGGCCGGCGCGACGTCGCCGCCGCGCTGACCGCGACGGAAGAGCTGCTCGAGCGCTCCGACCGGCCCCGCCGCGACGAGCTCCTGCGCCTCGCCGGGCTGCTCGCCAACCACGTGGGGCGCGTCCGCCGCTGCCAGGCGCTCGCCGAGGAGGGCGTCCGGCCCCGCGACGCTGCGGGACGGCTCAAGATGCACCCCTTCGCGGCCGAGAAGGCGTTCGCGCAGGCGCAGAACTTCTCCGTCGACGAGCTCCGGGAGGCGACCGTCCGCCTCGCCGCGCTCGACCTCGCCCTCAAGGGCGGCAGCCGCCTCAGCGGCGACCTCGAGTTCGAGCGGACGCTCGTCGAAATCACGCGCCCGGCGGGCGCGAAGGTCCCGGCGGGCGCCACGGCGCCCGCGGAAGTCTAGGAGCTCTTGCGGCGGCCGCGCTTCGGCGCCGGCTCGGGCGGCGTCACGGCCGAGACGAGCCGGGCGACCTGGGACTTGCGCCGGGCGGCCTTGTTCCTGTGGATCGCCCCGCGGGCGGCCGCGAGATCGAGGTAGTGCTCGAGGCGGCGGCGCTGCTCGGTGACGGCCGCGGAATCGCCTTCCTGCACGGCGGACTCGAGGCGCCGGGTGAGCGTCTTGATCGTCGAGCGGTAGCGCAGGTTCTCGAGCCGCTCCTCGGTCGCGATGCGCACGCGCTTCTTCTGTTGCTTGATATTGGGCATCTTCGGCAGGACGCCCGCCGGCCGGCGGGCGAGGAGCGATGGTAGCAAAGCCGAAACTACCGCCCATGGCCGCTTCGGAGCGCCCGCGCCGCCTTGCCCGCTCGACGGCGATCTTCGCCGCAGCGACGGGGCTGTCGCGCGTGCTCGGGCTCGCGCGCGAGATGGTCGCGCGGGCCTACTTCGGCGTCGAGGGAGCCGGGATCAACGCCTTCACGGTCGCGTTCCAGATCCCGAACCTCGTCCGCACGCTCGTCGCCGACCAGGCGCTGACCGGGGCCTTCGTGCCCGTCTTCAGCGAGCTGCTCGCGAAGGGGGAGCGCGCGCGCGCCTGGCGGCTCGCCTCGACCCTCTTCTGGCTCTTCCTGCTCGGGCTCACGGGCCTGACGGCCCTGTTCGTCCTGCTGGCGCCGTGGGTGATGGGGCTGTTCGGCTACGAGGGCGACCTCGTCGTCGGCCTCGCGCGGCTGCTGTTCCCGATCGTGGCGCTGCTCGGGGTCTTCGGCGTGCTCGTCGGGATCCTCAACAGCTACGAGCACTTCACGCTGCCGGCGCTGACCCCGGTGTTCTGGAACCTCGTCATCATCGCCGGGCTCGCGATCGGCGTCCCGGCCGTCGACGGCGAGGACGCGAAGCTCTACGTCTACGCCGGCGCGATCCTCGCCGGCACCGTCCTCCAGACGCTGCTCCCGCTTCCCTGGCTGCGCGGCCGGGACGGCAGCCTCCGCGTCCTGATCGACTGGCGCGACCCGGCCGTGCGGCGCGTGTTCGTCCTCATGGGCCCGGTCACGCTCGGGCTCGGGCTCATCAACTTCAACCAGGTGATCGGGACGCTCTTCTCTGCCCGCCTGATCGACGCGACGTTGGCTCCCGCGGCGATCGACGCCGCCTTCCGCCTCTACATGCTCCCGCAGGGGATGTTCTCCGTCGCGGTCGCGACCGTGCTCTTCCCCGCGCTCTCGCGCCTCGCGGCGCTGGGAGACATCGACGCGTTCCGGCGCATGACCGCGGCCGGCCTGCGGCAGAT
Organism: Gaiellaceae bacterium; assembly: GCA_040905885.1. GTDB lineage: Bacteria > Actinomycetota > Thermoleophilia > Gaiellales > Gaiellaceae > JACVRU01. The sequence continues at coordinate 15,949 of JBBDQR010000065.1, forward strand.
CGCGTTCCTGCTCGTGCCGGCGAGCGTCGCCTCGGCCGTCCTCGCCGAGCCGATCGTCCGCCTGCTCTACGAGCGGGGGGAGTTCGGTCCCGACGAGACGGTCGTCGTCGCCCAGGCGCTCGCGGCCTTCTCGCTCGGGCTCACGTTCAACGGCGCGATGCTGATGCTCAACCGCGCCTTCTTCGGGCTGCAGGCTCCGTGGATGCCGACGGCGGTCGCGCTCGGGAACCTCCTGCTCAACGCGGCCCTCTACGGCGCGCTCTACCGCGTCGGCATCTGGGGGATCCCGCTCGCGATCTCGCTCGCGAACGTCGCCGGCACCGCGGCGCTGCTCGTCCTGCTCCGGCGGCGGATGGGGAGGATCGACCTGCGCGAAACCGGCCGCGCGACCGGCCGGATCGTCCTTGCCGCCGGCGCGCTCGCGGCGGTCGCCTACGCCGCCTGGTGGGGCCTCGACGCCGCCCTCGGCCGCTCGCTCTCGGCCCAGATCGTCAGCGTCGGCGGCGCGCTGACAGCCGGCGGAGGAGTCTATCTGCTCCTCTGCCGGGCGCTCGGGGTGGCCGAGCTGCAGGCGCTACTCTCGTTGCGCCGCCGCCGGGCTTGACCATGGACCAGTCGCGCATCCGCAACTTCTCGATCATCGCCCACATCGACCATGGGAAGTCGACGCTCGCCGACCGCGTGCTCGAGCTGACCGAGGCGCTCTCGCAGCGCCAGATGCGCGAGCAGGTGCTCGACACGATGGACCTCGAGCGCGAGCGCGGCATCACGATCAAGGCGCAGGCCGTCCGCGTCCCTTGGAAGGGGCATCAGCTCAACCTGATCGACACGCCGGGCCACGTCGACTTCACCTACGAGGTCTCGCGGTCGCTGCAGGCGTGCGAGGGGGCGCTGCTCGTCGTCGACGCGGCCCAGGGGGTCGAGGCGCAGACGCTGGCGAACGCGTACCTGGCGCTCGAGAACGAGCTCGAGATCGTCCCGGTCGTCAACAAGATCGACCTGCCGCAGGCCGATCCCGGCGGCGCCGCCGCGGCGATCGCCGAGGTGCTGGGCGAGGACCCCGCCCGCGTGCTCCGCATCTCCGCCAAGACCGGCGAGGGCGTGCCGGAGGTGCTGGATGCGCTGATCGAGCGCCTGCCCGCGCCGGCGGGCGACGCCGACGCGCCGCCGCGCGCGCTCATCTTCGACTCCTCCTACGACCAGTACCGCGGCGTCGTCGCCTTCATTCGCGTCGTCGACGGCACCCTGGAGAGCCGGCAGGCGCTGCGCGCGATGGCGCTGGGCACGACGTTCGAGGCCGAGGAGATCGGCTTCATGTCGCCGGAACGGCGGCCGGTCGAGCGGCTCACGGCCGGCGAGGTCGGCTACGTGATCACCGGCCTCAAGGACGTGTCCCGCCTGCGCGTCGGCGACACGATCACATCGGCGCGGGCCGGCGCGGCCCAGCCCCTGCCCGGCTACAAGGACGTCAAGCCGATGGTCTTCGCCGGGCTGTTCCCGACCGACTCGGACGCGTACCCGGAGCTCCGCGACGCGCTGGAGCGGCTGAAGCTCAACGACGCCGCCCTCTTCTACGAGCCCGAGACGTCCCAGGCGCTCGGCTTCGGCTTCCGCTGCGGCTTTCTCGGGTTGCTGCACATGGAGATCGTCCGCGAGCGGCTCGAGCGGGAGTTCGACCTCGACCTGCTGGTCACCGCGCCGAACGTGGCCTACCGGGTGCTGGAGCGCAACGGCGACTGGCTCGAGGTGCACAGCCCCGCCGACTTCCCGAACGAGGCCGACGAGGTCGAGGAGCCGTACATCAAGGCCTCGATCATCGTCCCGAAGGAGTTCGTCGGCGCGGTCATGGAGCTGAACAACGAGCGGCGCGGCAGCTTCGACCACCTCGAGTACCTCTCCGAGGAGCGGGTGCTGCTCGTCTACGAGCTGCCGCTGGCCGAGATCGTCCTGGACTACTACGACCAGCTGAAGTCGCGCACGCGCGGGTACGCGAGCTTCGACTACGACCTGATCGGTTTCCGGCCCGGCGAGCTCGTCCGGGTCGACATCCTCGTCGCCGGCGACCCGGTCGACGCCCTGTCGCTCGTCATCCACCGCGAGTCCGCGCAGGCGCGCGGGCGCGCGCTCGTCGAGCGGCTGAAGGACGAGATCCCGCGCCAGTTCTTCGACGTGGCGATCCAGGCCGCGATCGGCTCGCGCGTGATCGCGCGCGAGACCGTCAAGGCGAAGCGGAAGGACGTGCTCGCCAAGTGCTACGGCGGCGACATCACGCGCAAGCGGAAGCTGCTCGAGCGGCAGAAGGCCGGCAAGCGGCGGATGAAGCAGCTCGGCGCGGTCGAGCTGCCGCAGGAGGCGTTCCTCGCCGTGCTGAACATCGGCGACGGGGGGAAGAAGTGAGCGGAGCCCGTCACCTCTACGTGCACCTGCCGTTCTGCGCGCACCGGTGCGGCTACTGCGACTTCGTCACGCTCGTCGGCGGCGACCGCGAGCTGCACGCCCGTTACGTCGACGCGCTGCTCGCCGAGCTGGAGCTCGAGCGCGGGCTGCTCGCCGACGAGCTGGAGACGGTCTTCCTCGGCGGCGGCACGCCGACCTTCACCGCGCCGGCGGAGCTGGCCCGCCTGCTCGCCGCGCTGCCGCCCGCCGCGGAGGTGACCGTGGAGGCCAATCCGGAGACGGTGACGCCCGAGCTGGCCCGGCTTCTGTCACGAAACGGTGTCAACCGTGTGTCGATGGGCGCGCAGAGCTTCCACATGCCCCTTCTGGACGTGCTCGAGCGCCGCGCGGGGCCCGAGGACGTCCGTCGCGCCTTCCACCATCTTCGGGATGCCGGTCTCGAGAACCTTTCGCTCGACCTGCTCTACGGGATTCCCGGCCAGAGCCCCTCCGACCTGGAGCGCGACCTGGAGGAGGCCCTCGCCCTCGGCCCGGAGCACCTGTCCTGCTACGAGCTGGAGGCCAAGCCCGGGACGCGCTTCACACATACCCACGGGGATGAGCTCGCCCGCCAGAGCGAGGCGATGGAGGGCTACTTCGAGCGCGTCGTCGCGTTCCTGACCGCCGCCGGCTACCGCTGGTACGAGACGGCGAACTTCTGCCGCCGCCCGGAGCTCGCGGGAGGTCGCGACCTGCGCGCCTGGCACAACCTCGGCTACTGGCTCGGCCGCGACTACCTCGGCCTCGGGATCGGCGCCGTCTCGACCGTCGCGGGGCGGCGCTGGCGGAACGCGCCGAAGCTCGCCGCGTATCTGGCCGCCTCGGCTCGGGGCGAGCGGCCGGCGCGCGAGGTCGAGCCGCTCGACGAGATCGTGCGCGGGCGAGAGCGGCTGCTCCTCGGCCTGCGGCTGGACGAGCCGGTGCCGCTCGCCGGCGTCGAGTCCGCGCTGGACCCGGCCGCGCTGGCACGGCTCGAGCGGCTCGGCCTCGCCGAGCGGGTCGACGCTGGGCTGACGCTGACCGAGCGGGGACGGTTCCTCGGCGGGGGCGTGACCGCGGAGCTGCTCGCGTAGGCGCCGCGGCGCCGACTACAATCGAGCTCGACCAGGAAAAAACGCCTGCAAACCATGCAGATCGAGCTCACCCAGCGCCAGCGCGACCTCCTCCGCGAGGTGGTCGAGACCTACGTGCGGACCCGGCAACCGGTCGGCTCGAAGCGGCTGGTCGAGAGCTCTGGCCTCTCGCAGTCGCCGTCCACCGTCCGCTCCGAGCTCGCGACGCTGGAGACGCTCGGCTACCTGACCCATCCGCACACGTCTGCGGGGCGCGTGCCGACCGAGCGGGGCTACCGGCTCTACGCGGAGGGCGAGCTCGACCGGCTGGAGTCCCGGCCGGAGTCGTTCCCACTCGAGCTGGCCGGCGCCCGGAGCGAGGTCGAGGATGCCCTGCGCGCGACGACCGAGACGCTGAGCAGTGCCACCCGGCTGCTGGCCCTGGTCTCCGCGCCGCCGCTGGAGACGGCGACCGTCCGCCACGTCGAGGTGCTGCTGCTCCAGCCGCGCACCGTGATGGTGGTCGTGATCACGTCCGCGGGCGGCGTCAACAAGGCGACCTTCACGTTCGACGAGCCGGTCGACCCCGGCCTCGTCGACTGGGCGCGGACGTACCTGGCCGAGCAGGTCTCCGGCCTGCAGCTCGGCATGAGCGCGCTCCGTCAGCGGCTGGACGACCCGCAGCTCGCGCCCCGCGAGCGCGACTTCCTCCAGGTGCTGCGGCCCGCCTTCACGGACGTCGACCGGCACGACGAGCAGCGCCTCTTCGTCGGCGGCGCTGCGAGCCTGCTCGGCGAGGCACGGGAGGAGGAGCTCGAGGCCTGCCACCGCCTGCTCGAGGCGCTCGAGGAGCGGGCGACGATGCTCGGCCTGCTGGGCGCGCCGCTCGAGCCGCGCCGGATCTTCGTCCGCGTCGGCCGCGATCTCGAGCCGGCGCTCCGCGACGTCGCGCTCGTCGGCTCCACCTACGGGCTGCTCCACCGCACGCTCGGAGCCGTGAGCCTGCTCGGCCCGGTGCGGATGGACTATGCGACGGCGATCCGCTCGGTCCGCTCGGCGGCGTACGAGCTGTCGCGCTTCGTCGAAGAGGTCTACGCCGACAACTAGTGGCGACGACCGAACGCGACTACTACGAGATCCTCGGCCTGCCGCGCTCGGCCTCCGAGCAGGAGGTCAAGCGCGCGTTCCGGCAGCTCGCGCGCGACCTCCACCCGGACGTCAGCGAGCTTCCCGACGCGGAGGAGCGGTTCCGGCAGGTCGCGGAGGCGTACGAGGTGCTCTCGAACCCGGAGCGCCGCGAGCTCTACGACCGGCTGGGCCACGCCGGCCTGCGCAGCGGCGGCTTCCAACCGGGCCACTTCGACTTCGGGAGCCTCTCCGACATCTTCGCCGCCTTCTTCGGCGACGACCTCTTCGCGGGCGCGCGGGCGCGGAGCGGCCGCGGGGCCGACGTCGCCGCCGAGGTCGAGATCGAGCTGGCGGAGGCGGCGCGCGGCGAGACCGTCCGCGTCCCCTTCGAGGTGGCGGCCGTCTGCGACCGCTGCGACGGCACCGGGGCCGAGCCGGGCGCGACGGTCACTACCTGCGACGTCTGCGCCGGGATCGGCCACGTCCAGCACGTCTCCCGCAGCGTCTTCGGCGAGTTCGTGCGCAGCCAGCGCTGCCCGCGCTGCGACGGGGCCGGCCGCCTCGTCAGCGAGCGCTGCCGGCAGTGCCGCGGCAGCGGCCGGGTCGTCCAGGACCGGATGCTCGACGTCGAGGTGCCGCCCGGGATCCACGACGGCCAGCGGATCCGCATCTCGGGCGAGGGGCATGCCGGCGCGCTCGGCGGGCGGGCCGGCGACTTCTACGTCCGCGTCCGCGTGCGGCCCGACCCGCGCTTCGTGCGCGACGGCAGCGACCTGCTCTCGACGGTCGACCTGACGATGACCCAGGCGGCGCTCGGCGTGACGCTGACCCTGCCGACGATCGACGGGGAGGAGGAGGTTGAGTTCGGGCCCGGGACGCAGCCCGGCGCGATCGTCGTCCTGCGCGGCAAGGGCATGCCGGTGCTCCAGGGCCGCGGCCGCGGCGACCACCGCGTGCTCGTCAACGTGCTCGTCCCCGACAGCCTCGACGACGAGCAGCGAAAGCTGCTCGAGGAGTTCCAGCGGCTCGAGCAAGAGCGCACGTACGGGCGCGACGAGGGCTTCTTCGAGAAGCTCAAGAGCGCCTTCCGCTGAGACGGGTTGCCGTCACCGTCCCGGCCGAGCGGGCCGAGGAGGCGCGGGCGGCGATGCTCGAGCTCTTCCCGGAGGGCTTCGAGGAGGTCGAGGCAGGCGACCGGCTCGAGCTCGCCGCGTACACGGACGAAGCGGGCGAGGAGCGGCTGCGCGCGGCCTTCGGCGCCGTCGCCTCCGCAGAGGCGCCCGAGGACTGGGCCGAGCGGTGGCGGGCGTTCCATCGGGGCGTCCTGGTCGGCACGCTCTGGGTCGGGCCGCCGTGGGAGGAGCCTCCGGACGACGCGCTCTCGGTCGTGATCGATCCCGGCCGGGCGTTCGGCACGGGCGGGCACGCGACGACGCGCCTCTGCCTCGAGCTCCTCCAGCTCGTGCCCCGTGGGAGCCTCGTCGACGTCGGCTGCGGCTCCGGAGTGCTCGCGATCGCGGCCGCCAGGCTCGGCTTCCGCCCGGTCGTCGCGCTCGACAACGAGCCGGCGGCGGTCGAGGCGACGGAGGAGAACGCGCGCCGGAACGGCGTCCGGCTCGAAGCCCGGTTCGCCGACGCGCTCGCGGGCCCGCTGCCCGAGACCGACGTCGCCGTCGCGAACATCACCGGCGAGGCGTTGCCCTGGCTGCCGCTCCGTTCGGCGCTGGCGATCACGTCCGGCTACCTAGCGACCGAGGAGATCGGGCTGCCCGCGTACGCGCATGCCGAGCGGCGCGTGCTCGACGGGTGGGCCGCCGATCTGTTCCGCAGGCACTAGCATCCCGGGGCTATGGCGACCTTCTCGGTTCGCTTCCTCGGCTGCAAGGTCTCCCACACCGACGCGCAGGCCGTGCGCGAGGCGCTGCTCCGCGACGGGCACGCGGAGGCGGAGGACGGCGCGGACGTGGCCGTCGTCAACACGTGCTGCGTCACGCACGAGGCCGTGCGCAAGTCGCGACAGGCGGCGAGCCGAGCCGCGCGGAGCCACCGCCGCGTCTACGTCACCGGCTGCGGCGCCAACCTCGACGACGCTTTCGCCGGCCTCCCGGACAACGTCGTCGTTATCGGCCGCCCCAGCGAGGAGACGCCGGCGGCGGTCGCCGGCGACGTCGGCGCGATCGGCTGCGTCCAGGCCGACGCCCGGCTCGAGCGGACGCGGGCCTTCGTCAAGATCCAGGACGGCTGCTCGTTCTCGTGCGCGTTCTGCGTCGTCCCGCTCGTCCGGGGCGCGTCGCGGAGCCGGCGCACCGAGGCGATCCTCGCCGAGATCCGCCGCCGCGTCGCCCAGGGCCACCGCGAGGTCGTGCTCACGGGGATCAACCTCGGCCTCTTCCGAGACCGCGACGCCGGCGCGCGTCTCCCCGAGCTCGTCCGCGCCGCGGGCGCCGTGCCCGGCCTCGCCCGGCTGCGGCTCTCCTCGATCGAGGTCAACCATCTCACGCCGGAGCTCGTCGCCGCCCTCCGCGAGACGCCGACCGTGGGCCGGCACCTGCACGTGCCGCTCCAGTCCGGCGACGACCGCGTCCTGCGGGCGATGGGCCGGCGGTACACCCCCGCCGGCTACCTGCGCAAGCTCGAGCAGCTCGGCGACTTCCAGCTGACGACCGACGTGATCGTCGGCTTCCCCGGCGAGGACGAGCCCGCCTTCGCGCGCACGCTCGCGACCGTCGAGCGAGCGGGGATGACGAAGGTGCACGTGTTCCCGTACTCGCCGCGCCCCGGCACGGCGACGGCGCTGGCCGACACCGTGCCGGCGCACGTCAAGCGGGAGCGCAGCGTCCGGCTGCGGGCCTGGTCGGACGCGGCCTGCCGCGCCCGCTGGCGGGAGAAGCTCGGCCGGGAGGACGTCGTCCTCGTCGACCGGCCCGGCCGCGGCTACGGCGCCGACTACTCGCCCTGGCTCGTCGACGCGCCGGTCGGCGAGCTCGTCCGCGTCCGCGGGCGCGCCGTCGTGGAGGAGGGGATCCTCGCCGCATGACCGACGACTGCCTCTTCTGCCGGCTGTACCGCGAGGGCGACCACGTGAACGCGAGCGAGGGCTTCGTCGCGATCAGGGACATCAACCCGCGCGCGCCGGTGCACCTGCTGGTGATCCCGCAGCGGCACGTCGAGACGTTCAAGGACGTCTCCGCCTTCGCGGAGCACGAGACGAAGGCGATGCTCGACTTCATCGCCGAGACGGCCGCGAACGAGGGTCTCGACAGCTACCGCGTCGCGGTCAACTGCGGCCCGGACGCGGGCCAGACCGTCTACCACCTCCACTGGCACGTCCTCGGCGGCGGGCGCCTGGGGCCCGAAGGATGACGCTGATCGCCGAGATCGAGGCCGAGCTCACCGACGCGATGCGCACCGGCGAGAAGGAGCGGCGCGACACGCTGCGCCTGATCCTCAACGCGCTCCGCTCCGCCGAGAAGGAGCTCCAGCGGCCGCTGAAGGAGGACGAGGAGCTGCAGGTGCTCCAGCGCGAGCGCAAGCGGCGGCTGGAGGCCGCGGAGGCGTTCCGCGCCGGCGAGCGCGAGGAGCAGGCGGAGAAGGAGGAGCGGGAGCTCGAGGTGCTCGAGGAGTTCATGCCGGAGCCGCTCTCGGACGACGAGCTGGAGGAGATCGTCGACGACGTGATCGCCGAGGTCGGCGCGACCGGCATGCCCGACTTCGGCCGCGTGATGGCGGACGTGATGCCGCAGGTCGCCGGCCGCGCGGACGGGACGGCCGTGAGCCAGCTCGTCCGCGAGAAGCTGGCCTGATCACCCCGCGAAATGCTCCGCATTTCGCGGGGGCCCCGAAAGTCGAGGCCCGCCGACCTACACTGGCGGCGTGACCCAGCAGGTCCTGGACATCTCCAACGACGTCGCCGCCGAGCTGGCGGGGATCTCCGACGGCGTGCTCGGCGAGCTCCGCGAGCGCCTCGGCTGCACGATCCGCCTCCGCGGCAATCGGCTGACGCTCGAGGGCGAGGAGCGCGAGGTGGCGCAGGCGCGCGCCGTCGTCGACGAGCTCGTCGAGCTGGTCGAGGGCGGCCACGACGTCGGGCCGTCCACGGTCCAGGCCGTGCTCGGCGCGCTCGACCAGGCGGAGGACATCCGCGAGGTCTTCGAGGACGTCGTCTGGCGGCACCGGGGCAAGAAGATCGCGCCGAAGACCGTGACCCAGAAGCAGTACGTGGATGCGATCCGCGCCGGCACGGTCACGTTCGCGATCGGCCCGGCGGGCACCGGCAAGACCTACCTCGCGATCGCGCTCGCGGTGAAGGCGCTCTCCGAGCGCGAGGTGGGCCGGATCATCCTCACGCGTCCCGCGGTTGAGGCGGGCGAGCGGCTGGGCTATCTCCCGGGCGACGTGCTCGCCAAGGTCGACCCGTACATGCGCCCGCTCTTCGACGCGCTCTACGACACGATGGACCCGGAGAAGCTGAGCGCGTTCATGGAGCGCGGGACTATCGAGGTCGCGCCGCTCGCGTTCATGCGCGGCCGGACGCTGAACGACTCGTTCATCATCCTCGACGAGGCGCAGAACACGAGCCCCGAGCAGATGCAGATGTTCCTGACGCGGCTCGGCTTCGGCTCCAAGGTCGTCGTCACCGGCGACGTTACGCAGATCGACCTGCCGCGCGAGCAGGCGTCGGGCCTGATCCAGGTGCAGGAGATCCTCTCCGGCATCGACGGGATCGCCTTCGTCCAGTTCACGCACAAGGACGTCGTCCGGCACAAGCTCGTCCAGCGGATCGTCGAGGCGTACAAGCGGCACGCCGAGCAGACCGGCACGCAGCGGCGCAGGTGATCCCCCATCCATGATCACAATCGAGGTCGCGAACCGGAGCGGCTCGAAGGTGGACGCGGAGGCCGCGGCGGCGGTCGCGCGGCGGGTGCTCGCCGGGGAGGGGGTCGAGGCGGGCGAGCTCGGGATCGCGTTCGTCGCCGCCGACGAGAGCCGCGCGCTCAAGCGCGAGCACCTCGGGATCGACGACGCCGCCGACGTCCTCTCCTTCCCGGTCGACGGCCGCGAGCCGCTTCCCGACGGGCTGCCGCGCCAACTCGGCGACGTCGTCCTCTGCCCCGGCGTGACCGGGCCCGACTGGCAGGGGCCGCTCGTCCACGGGCTGCTGCACCTGCTCGGCTACGAGCACGGCGAGGAGATGGCGGCGCGCGAGGAGAACTACGCGTGATGGCCGCTCCCCGGCCCGGTCGCCCCCCGACCGTCCTCGACAGCTTCAACTACGCCTTCGAGGGGATCATCCACGTGCTCCGCACGCAGCGGAACATGCGGATCCACTTCCTCGTCGCGGTCGCGGTGCTCGTCGCCGCGATCGCGATCGGGGTCTCCCGGATCGAGCTGATCGCCCTGATGATCTCGATCGCGTTCGTGCTGATCGCGGAGATGATCAACACGGCGATCGAGGGGACGATCGACGTCTCGACGACGTCCTTCGACCCGAACGCGAAGCTCGCCAAGGACATCGCCGCCGGCGCCGTCCTGATCGCGACCGTGAACGCGATCGTGATCGGCTACCTCGTCTTCTCCGAGGCGATCCAGGACCGCAGCTCGCGGCTGCTCGAGCAGCTCGCCGACGCGCCCGCGAAGCTGACGCTGATCGCGCTCGTCCTCAGCGTGCTGATCGTCATCTTCACCAAGGCCGTCACGCACCGGGGCACGCCGCTGCGCGGCGGGCTCCCGTCCGGCCACGCGGCGCTCGCCTTCGCCGGCTGGATGGCGCTGACGCTCTTCGTCGAGCAGCAGCGCTTCCTCGTCTCCTCGATCGGCTTCGTGCTCGCGCTGCTGGTCGCGCAGACCCGGGTCGAGTCGGGGATCCACTCCGGGCTCGAAGTGCTCTACGGCGCGACCCTGGGCGCGCTCACCACCCTCGTCCTCTTCCAGCTCTTCGGATGATCACCCCATGGAATGCTGCGCATTGGGCCCCGAAGTGAGCGAGCTCGTCGAACGCGCGGAGGCGGTGGCAGCGCGGGCGTATGCCCCGTACTCGGAGTATCTCGTCGGGGCGGTCGTGCGCACGCGCGACGGGAGGCTCTTCGAGGGCGTCAACGTCGAGAACGCCGCCTATCCGCTCGGCGTCTGCGCGGAGAAGTCGGCGATCGTGGCCGCGGTCGCCGCCGGCTACGGGCCCGGCGACCTGGAGGCGATCGGGATCACCGCGTCGCCGTGCGGTGGCTGCCGCCAGTGGCTGCACGAGTTCCGGGTGGGGGAGGTGTCGTACCGGCGGGCGAGCGGGGAGATCGTGACCGCGACGCCGGCCGACCTGCTCCCCGACACCTGGGACCTCCCCGAGTGAAGTCGGGCTTCGTCGCGGTCGCGGGCCGCCCGAACGTCGGCAAGTCGACGCTCGTGAACGCCCTCTGCGGCGGCAAGGTGGCGATCGTCTCCGACAAGCCGCAGACGACGCGGCGGCGGATCTTCGGGATCGCGACCGGCGACGACCACCAGCTCGTGCTCGCCGACCTGCCCGGCTTCCAGCGGCCCCGCGACCCGCTCACGGAGCACATGCAGCGCACCGTCGAGGCGTCCTTCGAGGAGATCGACGCCGTCCTCTTCGTGCTCGACTGCCGGGAGCGGATCGGGGCCGGCGACCGCTTCATCGCCAAGCGCGTCTTCGGGCTCGGGGTGCCGGTCGTCGTCGCGCTGAACAAGGTCGACCGGCTCAAGCCGGGCCACATCGCCCAGCAGATGCAGACGGCAGCCGACCTCGGGCCCTTCCACGCGCTCCACCCGGTGAGCGCGCTCACCGGCGACGGCGTCGAGGAGCTGAAGGCGGAGCTGATCCGGCTGCTCCCGGAGGGGCCGCTCTACTTCCCCGCCGAGCAGCGGAGCGACGTCCCGCTCGATGTGCAGGTGGCCGAGCTGGTGCGCGAGAAGGCGCTCCAGCTGACCCGCGAGGAGGTGCCGCATGCGGTGACGGTCGAGGTGGACGAGCTGGCGGAGCAGGCCGTGCGGGCGACGGTCTACGTCGAGACCGAGTCGCAAAAGCAGATCCTGGTCGGCAAGGGCGGGAGCATGGTCAAGCGGATCGGGACGCTCGCGAGGCCGGAGATCGAGCAGCTCCTCGGCCGCCGCGTCTTCTTGGAACTGCACGTTAAGGTGAAGCCGAAATGGCGGCGAGACGAGGCGATGCTCGAGCGGCTCGGTATCTGATCCTCGCCGCCGTGGCGCTCGCCCTCGTGCCCGCGGCGCAATCCTCCCACGGAGGTAGGCACGCGGCGTCTCCGGGGTGGTCGCCGGACGGCTCCAGGATCGTCTTCTCCTCGGATGCAGACCGTTTGGACCACCCGGATATCTGGGTGATGAACGCCGACGGCACGCAGATCAGGAACCTGACTCGAGACGCGCTGGGGCGCAACGGCGATCCCGTCTACTCCCCCGACGGGCGCCGAATCGCGTTCCAGGCCGGAGCGAACCGCGAGGGCGCGACCTCGAACATCTACGTCATGAATGCCGACGGCAGCGGCCAGCAGCGGGTCACGAACGACCCGACCACCTCCAACGACTCGCACCCCTCCTGGTCGCCCGACGGGTCGCTGATCGCATTCGATCGTCGAAACGATCAGCTGCAGCGGACAGAGATCTGGGCCGTGCAGCCGGACGGGTCCAGAGAGAGGCGCCTGTCCGCCAGTACGGGCAACGATGCCTCGCCGTCCTGGTCGCCCGATGGGACGCGTATCGCCTTCTCGTCGACGCGCGACGGCAACTGGGAGATCTACGTCATGCGTGCCGACGGGAGCGGCCAAGTGCGGGTCACGGCGACGCCTACGCGGGACGAGGGCGAGCCGTCGTGGTCGCCGGACGGGACGCTTCTCGCGTATTCGGCCGGCCGAGGGAGCGCCCGCGACATCTACGTGGCAAATGCCGACGGCTCCTCGGAGCGGCGGGTGACGCAGCTCGCGAGGCTGGTGTGGCGTCCGAGGTGGTCGCCGGACGGCTCGCACATCGCGTTCTTCGAGTGGCCGCCAGCCGGCGGCAACCTCTACACGGTGAACGCGGACGGCTCGGGGCTGACACGCTTCTTCCCGTCTCTCTCGGTCGTCCGGTTCGCGACCTCGCCGAAGCGGCCGATCGCGGGTCGCACGTTCTCGGCCGTTCTCCGCGTCACCGGGACGGGTGCCGAGATGAGCGTCACATGCCGTGCGAATGCGCCGCTGGCGGGGAAGTCGCTCACAGCGGGGCGGGCGCGCTGCACGTGGCGAGTCCCGCCCGGCGCGAAGGGCAAGCGGCTGAGGGGATGGGTCGCCGTCAGCGAGTTGGGCACAACCGTCCGCCGATCCTTCGCCGCGCGAGTCGGCTGAGCGGGGCGTCCGCGCCGGGCCAATTACACTGGCGGTATGGCGAAGGCGCCCGCCCTGCCGCGCGGGTTCGAGCTTCCCCTCGAGCCGTGCCTCCCGAGAGTCGGCTCAGTCGACCAGGTCGCGGTCGAGGAGCGCGCGGCCTCGCTCGCGCGCCGCTCGATCAAGCGCGAGTCGAGGTTTCGGGCGCTCGATCTTCTCGACCTGCGCGTTAGGGTCAGGCCGAAGTGGCGTCGCGACGAAGCCATGCTCGAGCGGCTGGGCATCTGATCCTGGCGGCGGCGGCGCTCGCCCTTGTCCCCGCCGCCTCTTCTTCTCACGGCGGCGTGCGCGACAAGAGCCCGGCGTGGTCGCCCGACGGAGCGCTGATCGCCTTCTCCAAGTCGGGCAGCGACTTCGACCAGATCTGGGTCGCGAGGCCGGACGGCACCGGGCACCGCCGGCTCTCTGTCGCCGGCGCGCAGGACACCCAGCCCGCCTGGTCCCCCGACGGGCGGCGCCTCGCGTTCACCTCGTTCGTGGCCGGCAACTGGGACGTCTACGTGATGGACGCGGACGGGAGCAACCGGCGGCGGGTCACCTCCGGCCCCACGGACGAGACGGTGCCGGCGTGGTCGCCGGACGGCTCGCTGCTCGCCTACCAGCGCTTCGATGACTCCAGGACGACCTCGGAGATCCACGTCGTGGCCGCCGACGGCTCGAACGACCGTGAACTGACCGTGGGCGCCCGCAACGAGAGCCCGTCGTGGTCTCCCGACGGCAGTCGCATCGCCTTCCAGTCCACCCGCGACGGCAACTGGGAGCTCTATGCCATGAGCGCGGACGGGAGCGGCGTGCAGCGGCTCACGGCGACACCGGATCGGCGCGAGGACAACCCGTCGTGGTCGCCCGACGGAAGACGCATCGCCTTCGCGGCCGGGGACGACGTGCGCCGGGACGTCTATCTCATCGCTGCCGACGGCTCCGCCGAGCAACGGGTGACGCGTCTCGCCCGGCCGGTCTGGTGGCCGCGCTGGTCGCCCGACGGCGCGCGCCTCGCCTTCTTCGAGTTCCCGTTTCCGTCGGCGACGATCTACCTCGTCAGCGCGGACGGCTCGGGCCTGACGCGGCTGTTCGGCCGGCTCGCATTCCTCCGCCTGGCCGTGGGGAAGCCGGTCGCCGCGCGTTCCTTCTCGGCCGCCCTACATGTGGCAGACGCAGGCGCGGATGCGATCGTGACCTGCCGGGCGAGTGTCGCGGGCCGGCCACTGCGCCGCATCGCGAGCAGCCTGTCTGCGGGCCGCGCGCGCTGCGCGTGGGCCGTTCCGCGAGGCACGCGGGGCAAGCGGCTGAGCGGCTCGATCGCCGTCAGCGAGCGGGGGGCTCGTGTGGCGCGTTCCTTCTCGGCGCGAGTTCGCTAGCCGGGTGCGGCCGGCCCCGCCCGGCCGGCGCCTCGGCGGTCGATCCGCGCTCTTGTGCGATCCAAGGCAATCGTTCACAATCCGGCGGTAATGCGGACACAGCGCCTTGTCTTCATCCTTCTGCTCGCCGGTCTCGTGGCCGTGCCGCTCGCGCTCGCCCAGGTCACCAACCGGTACAAGATCGCCTCGGCCGCGGAGGGGAAGGGCTACCCCGCCTCGCTGGCGGTCATGATCGCGTCGCCGCCCGACTACGTTCTCGATTACGTCGGCCGCCTGGCCAACGACGCCCAATGGAAGGGCCCGCGCTACCAGGCGACCGGGCTCGCGAGCCTCGGCGGCGACGCCGCGCTCGGCTGGTCGGCGTCGGTCGAGAAGAAGCCGAGCAACCGGCAGACGATCATCGACGCCCTCGTTCACGACTGGGACGTCGTCCAGGAGGGCAGCGAGCCGATCGAGCGACGAGTCGCCGGGAAGAGCGTCGGGACGCTTCCCGGAACATGGGTCCTGACCCAGGGGAGCGTGATGGCCGGCGAGGCGCGGTACGAGGCCGGGCTCGTGTTCCCGCTCTGCGGCCGGACGGCCCACCTGTGGATCTCGGCGCTGCTCCCCTCCGGCGACTCGGCCGGCGGAGCGATGGGCTTCGGCGAGTACCGAATGGCAGACGGGTCGAAGCCCACAGCGTGGAACCGCGCCCAGGTGCTCGCCACGATCCAGGGCGTCAGCGTGGACGGCAGCATGCCGGCCGCACGGCTGACTGCGGCCCGTCGCGGTAGGGCGATCGCCGGGCGCGCGGCGGACTGCAACGGCCACCCGGCCGCCGGCCTGGCCGTCAAGCTCGAGCGCCGGGTCGGCAAGCGCTGGGTGCGAGCAGCGACTGGGCGCACGCGGGCCGACGGCTCCTACTCGCTGCCCGCGAAGGAGGCCGGCCCGTTCCGGGTCGTGGTCGGCTCCAAGCGCAGCGCGGCGATCCGTTAGATGGCGCGGCGCTGCAGCGTGCTCCTCACGGCGCTGGCCGCTGTGACAATGACGGGCGCCACGGCCGCCCCGGCCCGGGAGCAGCGCGCGGCGCTGACCCCGATCCAGGCGGCGAACCGGCTTATGGCCGAGCCGTGGGCGAAGCTCAGCGACCAGCTCGAGGGCGACGCCGAGAAGGCGATCGAGGCGATCGACGGCGAGGAGCTCGCGGGGGGCAGCGGCAGCGTCGGCTTCAGCTACAAGGGCATCAAGTACGACGCGGCCAAGTGGCGGTTCGGCGTCAAGGCGCAGAACGTCTCGGCCAGCGTCAACCTGTCCGCCGCTCCCGGCATCACCGCCGCCTCGCCGCGCGAGATCGCCTTCTCGGCGCCGCGCTCCGGCGGCTGGAGCCTGGGCTTCCAGGCGGTCTTCAAGCCGTTCGCCTGGGTCAAGATCGCCGGCAACAAGGTCTGGGAGGATGAAGCGCACGTCCCGTTCGCGATCGCGATCAAGGACTTCCGGATCGCGGCGCGTGCCGAGCTGAACAGCGCGGAGCCGGACCGGCCGCGGCTCGTGCGCGCCACGATCGAGCCGTTCCTGCGGCTGGGCGGAAGCCAGGCGCTGCCCGGGATCATCCCGATCACGCTCAGGACGACCGTCGAGCAGGGGAAGGTGACGATGCGTGCGTCGGCGATCACGTTCCCGATCGCCGAGTTCGGCATCGCGAACGCCCGCTTCTACGGCGACCTCACGATCGTCCTGACGCCGAAGTTCGACGTCGTCGAGCAGGAGTGGGGCAAGTTCCAGAACACGACGCACCTCGTCTACGCGACGGTGAAGCTCGGCGGGACGCTCGAGGCGGAAATCAAGATCCCCAACGCCAACAACCCGGAGAAGTCGTTCTCGTTCGACCTGCTCTCCTTCAACACCTATCTGCCGTCCAGCAAGGAGCTGAACGACTTCATCCTGCTGACGCGGCAGGACACGCCGCGGACCTGGGGCGAAGGAAACGCGCGGGCATGGGTGCCGGAGCCGCCCGCGAGCGTCGACTACAGGGGGACGGCGACGGCGCTCGAGACGGGGATCGCGGAACACCTGCCATGGAACGCCGTGCTCTCGAAGGACTGCGTGCCTACCCGCGATGCGCGCATCCCGCCGTGCGACCGGTTCACCTGGACCGGCGAGGAGGACTCCGCGATCTGGACGGGCCACTACCTCGCCGCCGAGGCGTTCCGGTACGCGAGCGGTGACGCCGCGGCGCTCGAGCGCGTCTCGCAGGTGCTCGCGGGCGTCGAGCGCCTGTTCTGGATCACGGGCGACACGGCGGTCGCCGACGGGAGGCGCGTGGCGGTCGAACGGCCGCGCGGCGTCCTCGCGCGGACGGCGATCCCGCTCCCTCTGCGCGGCCAGACGATCGAGCTCTCGGACGAGCCGCTCGGCAAGCGGAAGTGCTACTACGAGCGGCCCGAAGGAGGCTGGTCGGTCGCGGGTAGGTCGTACGCGACGCTCGGGGAGGTGCCGAAGAGCGAGCGCGACTCGGCCCAGCGCGTGGGCCGGATCTGGCGAGGCTGGGGCTGCGCCGAGGACCATCCGGTCAGCCGGGACCAGTACATCGGCGTGTTCTACGGGCTTGGGATCGCCTACCGGCTCGTGCCGGACACCGCGATTCGGGACCGGATCCGCACGCTCGTCCGAGACGCCCTCCAGTTCCTGGACGACTGGAACGTGAGGCTGGCGCCCACGGACAGGATCGTGCCGACGTCTGGATTCCTTGGCGACTTCGCGAAGCAGCTCGCCCTCCTGCGGGTCGGCGCGACGGTCGTCGGCGGCGTCTACGCCGACCGCTACCGAGAGGTGGCGCCGGCCAGCTCGATGGTCTGGATCCCGACGTGGTTCAGCTCGATCGACCCGGTGCTCCAGTACTACAAGTTCAACCTCAGCCACGCCGCGCTCACGGTGGCGCTGCTCTACGAGGACGATCCGGCGATCCGGGCCGGCTACGCGCAGGCCCATGCCCTGATGTGGCGGTCGGTGAGACACCATCGGAACGCGTACTTCCAGCTGCTGCGCGTGCTCGCGCAGCCCGCGGCCCAGCGCGCCGCATTCCTCCAGACCAAGACGCCGTGGCTCGACCCGAGCATGACCGTCGACGAGGAGGTCCGCTCGGTGCTGAGCGAGTGGATCCAGCGGTACGAGGCCGTGAAGTCGAGCACGGGCATGCCGACCGGAGCGCTCGCCGACCCCGGCTTCCATGCGACGCAGCTCGCCGCGTCCGAGGTCGGCACGTTCGTCGGCTTCGAGGGGACGTCGCGGAGGCTCGCGACCTTCGCACTCCCGCTGGCCGCGCGACCGGGGAGCAACAAGGACTTCATCTGGCAGCGCGACCCGTTCGACATCCCGTACCGGGGCAGCGTCGAGAGCTGCAAGGCGATTCCCCCGACCGAGGAGGACGCGCGGCGCTGCGGCAGCCGTCCGAACCGGGTCTACCCCGGTGTCGACTACCTGCTCGCCTACTGGCTGGCCACCTACCTCGGGATCACACCGGCGCCGTCGACGGAGTCGGCACCCGGCTCGGGCGGCAGCCCACCGGGCTCCGGCTCCGGGCCCGGTCCGGGGTCCGAGCCCGAGGCGCCGCCCGAGGGCGAGGAGTCGGTGACGCTACGCGCGGGACCGGTGACCGCGACGCCTGCGCGCCCCAGGCCGGGGGGTCGCTTCGTCGTCCGGATGTCGGTGACGCGCGTCGAGACCGGCGAGCTCGTCACCGAGGGCCGGGTGGCCTGCTCGGCCCGAGTCGGCAAGACGCGGTCCCGCGTCCTGGCGCGGACGCTCTCGCGCGGCGTCGCGACGTGCTCCTTCCGGGTGCCGTCCCGCTCGCACGGGAAGCTCGTCCAGGGGAGCATTGCCGTGACCGTCTCCGGGGCGACCGCACGGCGTTCGTTCTCTGCGCGCGTTCGCTGAGCGGGCCACGGTCACTCTCTTCGAGGCAACTAACTGGCAGAAATGGCGAAGGCGCCCGCGCTGCCGCGCGGGTTCGAGCTGCCCCTCGCGCCGCGCCTGCCGCGGATCGGCTCCGTCGATCAGGTCGCGGTCGAGGAGCGCGCGGCCTCGCTCGCCCGCCGCTCGATCAAGCGCGAGTCGACGCTCTGGGCGCTCGACCTCGCGATCCGGATGATGGACCTGACGACGCTCGAGGGCGCCGACACGCCGGGGAAGGTGGCCGCCCTCTGCTCGAAGGCCGCGCGGCCCGACCCCGTGGATCGGACGATCCCGCCGGTCGCCGCGGTCTGCGTCTATCCCAACCTCGTCGCCGATGCGAAGGAGCGGCTCCAGGGCAGCGGGGTCAAGGGTCGCCTCCGTCGCCACGGGCTTCCCCTCGGGTCAGTACCCTACCGAGCTGAAGGTCGCGGACGTGCGCGCCGCGGTCGAGCTCGGCGCGGACGAGATCGACATGGTGATCGACCGCGGGGCCTTCCTCTCGGGCCGCTACGCGAAGGTCTACGACGAGATCGTCCGGGTCAAGGAGGCCCGCGGCGACGCGCACCTGAAGGTGATCCTCGAGACGGGCGAGCTCGGGACGTATCGCGCTGCGGGGGCAGGCCGAACCGGGTCCATCCCGGGGTCGACTACCTGCTCGCGTACTGGCTCGCGCGGTATCCCGGCGCCGTGTAGCGCCCGCGCCCTAGGGTGGACTAGGGCCCAGTTCGCGACCGGGACGAGCAGGAGCCCGGCGAAGAAGGCGAGCGCCACGAGCTGTCCCTCGGGCGGAGCGGAGCCGATCACGAGGACCGCGACTCCGGCGGCGACGATCGGGAGCAACCCGCGGCGCGCGCCCGTCAATCGCTCCACGAACGCCGGCGGGCGGCCGGCCAGCAGCACGAACGCGCCCGCCCCCGCCGCGGCGACCGCCACGGCTCCCGCCCAGACCAGGGGGCTCGTCTCGCCCGCCAGGGAGACGACGTTCGAGACGAAGAGCGCGGTCACGCCGAGCGCGACCGCGGCGAGCACGAGTGTTCTGAGCGAGACCACTACACTGGGCAGCATGGCGAAGGCGCCCGCCCTTCCGCGCGGGTTCGAGCTTCCCCTCGAGCCGCGGCTGCCGCGAATCGGCTCCGTCGACCAGGTCGCCGTCGAGGAGCGAGCGGCCTCGCTCGCGCGCCGCTCGATCAAGCGCGAGTCGAAGCTCTGGGCGCTCGACCTCGCGATCCGGATGATGGACCTGACGACGCTCGAGGGAGCCGACACGCCGGGCAAGGTCGCCGCGCTCTGCTCGAAGGCCGCCCGGCCCGACCCGGTCGACCGCACCATTCCCCCGGTCGCGGCGGTCTGCGTCTACCCGAACCTCGTCGCGCACGCGAAGGAGCGGCTCGCGGGCACCGGGGTCAAGGTCGCCTCGGTCGCGACCGGCTTCCCCTCCGGGCAGTTCCCGACCGAGCTCAAGGTGGCCGACGTGCGCTCGGCGGTCGAGCTCGGCGCGGACGAGATCGACATGGTGATCGACCGCGGCGCCTTCCTCTCCGGCCGCTACGCCAAGGTCTACGACGAGATCGTCCGGGTCAAGGAGGCCTCCGGCGAGGCGCACCTGAAGGTGATCCTCGAGACGGGCGAGCTCGGCACGTACGACAACGTGCGCCGCGCGTCGCTGCTGGCGATGGCCGCGGGCGCCGACTTCATCAAGACCTCGACGGGGAAGATCTCGCCGGCGGCGACGCTGCCCGTGTCGCTCGTCATGCTCGAGGCGATCAGGGACGTCCACGACGAGACTGGGCGCAAGGTCGGCTTCAAGCCGGCCGGCGGCATCCGGAACTCGAAGCAGGCGATCCACCACCTCGTGCTCGTCCACGAGACGCTCGGCCCCGACTGGCTGACCCCCGACCTGCACCGCTTCGGCGCCTCCTCGCTGCTGAACGACGTGCTGATGCAGATCCGAAAGGAGAAGACCGGCGCGTACCAAAGCCCGGACTACTTCACCATTGACTGAGTTGGCACAGAGCCGGCACACGCGCGCGCGAGCTCGCCCGCTAGCCTCAGGCCCCACCCTTGAAGGGTGGGGGGTGGGTTGTGGGTGGCGCGAGCCTCGCGCTTTCGCCGCCCCGGCACGCACGGGAGGGGGCCGCTCGTGAGCGACGTCGAGCGCCGACAGGACCGGGCGCCGGTCCCGACCGACTGGACGTACGCGCCCGCGCCCGAGGCGCGCGACATCGTCACGATCGAGGAGCGCTACGGCCACTACGTCGGCGGCGAGTGGCTCGAGCCGGCCGAGACCTACACGACGCTCAGCCCCGCCACCGAGGAGCCGCTCGCCGAGGTCGGCCAGGCCACCCCCGCGGAGGTGGGCGCCGCCGTCGACGCCGCCCGCGACGCCTACGACAACGGCTGGTCGGCGCTGCCCGGCTCGGAGCGTGCCAAATACCTGTTCCGGATCGCGCGCGTCCTCCAGGAGCGCTCGCGCGAGTTCGCGGTGCTCGAGTCGATCAACGGCGGCAAGCCGATCAAGGAGTCCCGCGACGTCGACCTGCCGCTCGCGGCCGCGCACTTCTTCTACTACGCCGGCTGGGCGGACAAGCTCGAGTACGCGTTCCCCAACCGGCGCCCGGGGCCGGTCGGCGTCGCCGGCCAGATCATCCCCTGGAACTTCCCGCTCCTGATGCTGGCCTGGAAGATCGCACCTGCGCTCGCCTGCGGCAACACGGTCGTGCTCAAGCCCGCGGAGACGACCCCGCTCACGGCGCTGCTCTTCTGCGACGTGCTCCGCCAGGCCGAGCTGCCCCCCGGGGTCGTCAACATCGTCACGGGTGACGGGCGCACCGGCGCCGCGCTCGTCCAGCACCCGGGCGTCGACAAGATCGCCTTCACCGGCTCGACCGACGTCGGCAAAGCGATCCAGCGCGAGCTCGCCGGCACCGGCAAGCGGCTGACGCTCGAGCTCGGCGGCAAGGCCGCGAACGTGATCTTCGACGACGCTGCGCTCGACCAGGCCGTGGAGGGGATCGTCAACGGCATCTACTTCAACCAGGGGCACGTCTGCTGCGCCGGCTCGCGGCTGCTCGTCCAAGAGTCGATCTACGAGCAGACGATCTCCAAGCTCCGGCGGCGGATGGAGACCCTTCGCGTCGGCGACCCGCTCGACAAGAACACCGACATCGGCGCGATCAACTCGCGCCAGCAGCTGGAGAAGATCACCGAGCTCGTCGAGAGCGGCAAGGAGGAGGGCGCCGAGATCTTCCAGCCCCCGTGCCGGCTCCCCGAGCGCGGCTACTGGTTCGCGCCCACCGTCTTCACCAACGTCGCGCAGAGCTACCGGATTGCCCAGGAGGAGATCTTCGGCCCCGTGCTCTCCGTGCTCACCTTCCGCACGCCCGACGAGGCCGTCGAGAAGGCGAACAACACCGCCTACGGCCTCTCGGCCGGCGTCTGGACGGAGAAGGGCTCGCGCATTCTCTGGATGGCGCAGCGGCTCCGCGCCGGGGTCGTCTGGGCGAACACCTACAACCGCTTCGACCCCTCGTCCCCCTTCGGCGGCTACCGCGAGTCCGGCTTCGGCCGCGAGGGCGGCCTGCACGGGCTCGAGCCGTACCTGGAGCTGGAGTCGTGAGCCGCCTTCCGATCCGCAAGACCTACAAGCTCTACGTCGACGGAGCCTTCCCGCGCTCGGAGTCCGGCCGCACCTACGAGGCGGAGGGGGCGAACGTCGCCCGCGCCTCCCGCAAGGACCTGCGCGACGCCGTTCGCGCCGCCCGCGCGGCCCAGGCGAAGTGGGGCGCGGCGACGGCCTACAACCGCGGCCAGGTGCTCTACCGCGTCGCCGAGATGCTCGAGCACAGGCGCAGCGAGTTCGCCGAGCTCTGCTCGGGGCGGGACGAGGTCGAGCAGGCGATCGACCGGATCGTCTGGTACGCGGGGTGGGCGGACAAGCTCACCCAGGTGCTCGGCGGCTCGAACCCGGTCGCGGCGCCCTACTTCAACTTTACGATCCCGGAGCCGACCGGGGTCGTGGGCGTGCTGGCGCCGGAGGAGCCGGCGCTCGGCGGGCTCGTCTCCCGGGTCGCGCCCGTCATGGTCGGCGGCAACGCGGCAGTCGTGGTCGCCTCCGAGTCGCGGCCGCTCGCCGCGGTCGAGTTCGCCGAGGTGCTCGCGACCTCGGACGTGCCCGGCGGCGTCGTCAACATCCTCACCGGCCACAAGCACGAGCTGGCGCCCTGGCTCGCCTCGCACATGGACGTGAACGCCCTCGACCTGGCCGGCGCCGACGGGCTCGCGCCCGAGCTCGAGAGGGCCGCCGCCGAGAACGTCAAGCGCGTCCATCACGGGCGCGCCGACGTCCAGAGCCCGTGGGAGATCGCCGCCTTCCTCGAGCTGAAGACCGTCTGGCACCCGATCGGCGTCTGAGCGTTCGGCCCCTCACGCCCGACGACCTCCGCTTCCTCCGCCGGATGCTCGTGACCGCGCTCTTCTGGCGGCGCCGCCGGCCCGGGCCGCTCCGGCTCGTGCTGCTCCTGCCGCAGGTCGCCATGTACCACCGCGGCTGGGGTCGTCCCGGCGACGCGGGCTTCGTCGCCGAGGAGGCGGGCCGGCCGATCGGCGCCGTCTGGTACCGCTTCTTCACCGAGGACGAGCACGGCGACGGCTACGTCGATCCCGAGACGCCCGAGCTCGCGATCGCGGTGGTCGACGGCTTCCGCGGGCGCGGAGTGGGGCGGCGGCTGCTCGAGGCGATGCACGAGCACGCCCGCGCGCAGGACCTGCGCCGGATCTCGCTCAGCGTCGACGCCGACAATCCCGCCCGCAGGCTCTACGCCGCCCTCGGTTACGAGGACTTCGAGCCGGAGGACGGCAAGGGCCGCATGCTCCTAGGCCTCGGCTAGGGCACCGGGGCCGCGGCGATCGCCTGCCGCAGCGCGCCGCCTCGCGGCGGCGAGGCCAGCGAGTAGACGGCGACCGGCCGGCCGCGCGACCACGAGAGCCCGATGTAGTCGCCCAGCATCCGCCCGGAGGTGGTGGTCGGCAGCCAGGTTGTGCGCATCGGCTGGGCGTTCACGAGCTGCGGCCGGCTCCAGCTAGCGCCGTCCTGCGACCTGGACAGCAGGACGTCGATGCGGCAGGGAGAGCCCGTGCAGCGGTGGTAGGCCAGGGCGAGCCTGCCGGTCGCGCGGTCGACCGCGAGGGCGGGCACGAAGTCGCTGCCGCCGTCGCGGGTCACGCGCGCAGGCGGGCTCCAGGTCACCCCGTCGGCCGAGGTCGAGAAGACGACGTCGTTGACGGCGCACCCCGCCCGGAAGCGGCAGTCGTGCCAGGCGACGTAGACGCGGCCCTGCGCGTCGACGTCCGCCGTCGGCAGCGGGAACGACCGGATCCCCCTGAGCGGCTGGTGCTCGTAGCCGGCGATCGTGACGGGCTGCTCGAAGGTCAGGCCGCCGTCCGTCGAGCGGATCGACTGCATCTCGTCGGCGCCGAGGTAGGGCACCACGAGGGAGCCGTCGGGCCGCGGGAGCGGGAGAACGCCCACGGCCTCCGCCGCGCGAACGGCGACCACCGGCTCCGACCAGGTCAGTCCGCCGTCGTCGGAGAACTGGACGTCCATCCGCGGCGTCCGGGTGATGTGAACCGTGTAGGCGAGGTAGCAGCGGCCGAAGTACGGGCTCTGTGGCCAGCTGTCGCACGCGGCCCAGTTCTTGTCGAAGGCGAGGCTGCCGCTCGAGAAGCGGGCGGCGACGACCGGCGCGCTCCAGCGGAGCCCGTCGGTCGAGCGGCTGATGTAGAGCTCGGTGAGGCCGGGCGAGACGGCGAGCGTGGAGATCAGCCAGACGCCGCGCCCCGCGTCGTAGGCGACGACCGGGTCGGAGGCGTAGGCCGCCGTGCCCGCGGGCCGCGAGTTGACGGTCAGGGCGGGAAGGTGGCCTCCCTGCCAGGTGCGGCCGCCGTCGCGCGAGGTGGAGAAGCCGATGTCCGCCGCTCCGCCGGCGTGCCGGCGGCCGCTCTGGAAGGTGGCGACGATCGTGCTCCCGGCGGCCAGGGAATGCGGCTCGACCTGCGTCTCGTGCTGGCCGTCCGGGGTCTTGTACGTGTCGCGCGAGATCAGCCGGCTGACGATCTCGCAGTCCCGTGCGACGGCGTCGATGCGGTCGGCGGTGACGACGTCCCGGCCACGGCCGCAGCGGACGGTGTCGCGCACGCGGTCGTGCTGCACCGCGACGCGGTCGTTGCCGCCGCCCGCGACGACCAGGTCGCGCTTCGGGGTGCCGACCAGCAGCTCCGAGCGTGAGGTGCCGAGGATCGTCGCAGCCGCGGCTCCGCTTGCGAGCGCTCCGGCGGCGAGCGCGGCGATGGCCGTCGTGCGCATCGCGGAACGGTAGCCGCGCCCGGAGCGGTAGCGGCCGTGAGTACGTTCCTTTCTGGCCGCGCGAAAACCGAGGCTGTCTAGGACGCAGGGAGCCCCCG
>JBBDQR010000066.1:0-7359 GCA_040905885.1 Gaiellaceae bacterium
TGAAGGCGAAGTAGACCCAGAGCTTCGTCCGCTCGGCCATCGCGCCCCAGACGATTGCCAGCGAGACGCCGCAGAAGACCGCCTGGAAGAGGTACGCGGCGGCCCCGGGGATCGAGCCGAACCACGAGAACGGCGCCGTTCCGACGGCGAGCAGCTGCTCGACCGAGGGGGCGAAGCCCGAGCCGCCGACGAGCCCGTTGCCGCCGTCGCCGAACGCGATCCCGAAGCCGACGAGGTAGAAGACGATCGAGGCGATCGAGAACGTGAGCACGTTCTTCGCGGCGATGTGGCCGACGTTCTTCATCCGCGTCAGGCCCGCCTCGAGGAACGCGAAGCCCGCCTGCATGAACATGACGAGGACCGCGGCGAGGACGACCCACATCGTGCTCGCCGCGACCGCGAGCTCGACGCGCGTCACGACGCCACCTCGAGCGGCAGGCCGGTGCGGTGGTGGACGACGTTCTCGACCGGGGTCGTCCAGACGAGCCCGTCCCCGGACTCGTGGCCGGAGCGGGCGGCGTCGGCGATCGCCTCGACCACCGCCTCCGCCAGCGAGTCCTCGACGACGAATGTCAGGAGCGCCTTCGGCAGGAAGCGGGACTCGAACACCCGCCCCCGGTACTCGTGGGTGATGCCGCGCTGGCGGCCGTGGCCGACCGCCTCGACGACCGTCACACCCACGCGACCGGTCTGCTCCTCGACCGCGTCGATCACGATCTCGACGCGCTCCCTCACCACCACCGCCTCGACCTTCACCACTCTCTGCTCCTTTCAGATGCTTTCGGACGAGCGGAAGCAGAAGCTTCCGCTCGTCGCGAGGAGTGACACTTCCACCTCTCTGTCGGCCGCCGCCGCACGCCCTCGCAGCGGCGGCGTGCAGGTTCCGCTGCGCTCGCACACCGAGCCGCTGTCTCGCCGCCGAAGGCCGGCTTCGCCGGCCGAGAGGCGACGAAGCCTGTCCTCCCAGCGGAGGGCGTGAAGGAGGGGGCAACCGGGGGAACCATGGGTTCCCCCGGCTAACAGTCGAAGTAGAGGGCGAACTCGGCGGGATGCGGCCGGAGCCGGACGGCGTCGATCTCGTTCTCCCGCTTCCAGCCGATCCACGTCTCGATCAGGTCGCGCGAGAAGACGTCGCCCCTGAGCAGGAACTCGTGGTCGGCCTCGAGCGCGTCGAGCGCCTCCGCGAGCGAGCCCGGCACCTGCGGCACGTCCCCGTGGGCGTCCTCGAAGAGGTCGTAGTCCGCGGGCGCGCCCGGATCGAGCCCGCGCTCGATCCCGTCCAGGCCGGCCATCAGCATCGCCGAGAAGGCGAGGTACGGGTTCGCGGCCGCGTCCGGGCAGCGGAACTCGACCCGCTTCGCCTTCGGCGACTCGGAGTACATCGGGATGCGGATGCACGCTGAGCGGTTGCGCTGCGAGTAGACGAGGTTGACCGGGGCTTCGTAGCCGGGGACGAGCCGCCGGTACGAGTTGGTCGTCGGCGCGCAGAACGCGAGCAGCGCCGGCGCGTGCGCGAGCAGGCCGCCGATGTACGCCCGGGCGAGCTGCGACAGCCCCGCGTAGCCGGACTTGTCCGCCATCAGCGGCGTTCCCTCCTTCCAGAGGGACTGGTGCGTGTGCATGCCCGAGCCGTTGTCGCCGAAGATCGGCTTCGGCATGAACGTCACCGTCTTGCCGTGCGCCCGGGCGACGTTCTTGACCACGTACTTGTAGGTCATGATCTGGTCGGCCATCCGCGTCAGGGTCGTGAAGCGGAGGTCGATCTCGCACTGGCCGCCCGAGGCGACCTCGTGGTGGTGGAACTCGCACGGGATCCCGAGCCGCTCGAGCGTCAGCACCATCTCCGTCCGCAGATCGTGCAGCGAGTCATGCGGCGCGGTCGGGAAGTAGCCCTCCTTCGGGCGCGCCGTGTAGCCGAGGCCCGGCGAGCCGGAGTTCCAGTGGCCCTCCGACGAGTCGACCGAGTAGTGCGCCCGGTTCGTCTGCAGGTCGTAGTGCACCTCGTCGAAGACGAAGAACTCGCACTCGGGCCCGAAGTAGGCGGTGTCGGCGATCCCGGTCGAGCGCAGGTACTCCTCGGCGCGCCGCGCGACGCCGCGGGGGTCGCGGGCGTAGGGGGCGCGGGTAACCGGGTCGACGATCTCGCAGACGAGCGAGAGCGTCGGCGTCTCGGTCGCGGGGTCGAGGACGGCCGTGTCGGCCTGGGGGACGAGGAGCATGTCCGACTCGGAGATGCCCTGCCAGCCGCGGATCGAGGAGCCGTCGAAGCCGAGGCCCTCGTCGAAGGCGGACTGGTCGAACGCCCGCACCGGCAGCGTCATGTGCTGCCAGGTGCCGAGCAGGTCGCAGAACTTGAGGTCGACCATCGCGGCGCGGGTCTCCTGTGCCCACTCGAGGACGTCCTCGCCCTCGAGGTAGTGCTTGATCTCGATCTCCGACATCCGGGCCTCCTTCGGTCCACGAAAAAGGCCCCAGGACTATTCGCCCAATCAGCGGGCGAGTCCTGAGGCCCCATTGCCTCGGCGGCCGCCTGCACCGGCGGGCCACCCGGCGCCCACCGTAGCGGGCGCGCCGGACGGACGTCAACCGCCGCCGCTTGACTCGCGGTTCAAGACCCGGCAGCTTTCGGGTGCACGACCCCTCTTGGAGAAAGGACCGGAATGAAGCTCCGCATCACGCTCGCGCTCGCCGTGGCGGTCGGGCTCGCGGCGTTCCCCGCCTCGACGGGCGCGGCGTCGCCGAAGATCTACGTCTCGCTCGGCGACTCCCTCGCGGCCGGCTACCTCAGCCCCGAGCAGCCGTACTCGAACCAGGGCTACGCCGATCAGCTGCTCGCGATGAAGAAGGCGGCGGGGGCGAGCCTCGCCCTGAAGAAGCTCGGCTGTCCCGACGAGACGACGACGACGATGATCAGCGGCGGCAAGTGCACGTACGCCCGCGGCTCGCAGCTGAACGAGGCCGTCGCCTACCTCAAGAAGTACGCGAAGCGGATCGCCTTCGTGACGATCGACATCGGCGCCAACGACATGCTGCCCTGCAATCCGACCAACACGGGCTGCACCTCGGCGGCGCTGAACACGATCCAGACGAACTTCCCGGCGATCATCAGGGCGCTCCGCAAGGCGGCGGGCCCGAAGGTGAAGCTCCAGATCGCCTCGATGACGTACTACGCGCCGGGGCTCGCGCTCTGGCTGACGGGCCCCGCCGGGCAGGCGCAGGCGACCGGCTACGTCAACTCGTTCATCGCGCCCCTGAACGACACGATGAAGTCGATCTACGCCGGCCTGAAGGTGAAGACGGCCGACGTCGCGGGCGCGTTCTCGCTGACCGACTTCACGAACACGACCACCCTGCCGGGCGTCGGCACGGTGCCGGTGAACGTGGCGAAGCTGTGCGCGCTGACGTCGATGTGCACGCGGCAGGACATCCACCCGAACGCGCAGGGCTATGCCGTGATCGCGCAGGAGTTCGCCAAAGTCGTCAAGTAGGAGCCTCGAAGCGGGGCGGCTCCCCGGGGGCCGCCCCGCTTGACACCGCTGGTATCCTCCGCAGCCTGATGTTGCTCTTCGGCTGAGACAGCCTCACGCGCGCGCGCTCCCACGTGTTCAAGTGGCTGGGCGCGCTGTCTCACCGTTCTCGCCGAACCGAAGGAGCAACGTCGATGTCCCAGACAGCAGCACTCATGACGAACGAGGCCGTGCCGGCGGCGGTCGATGGCGTGCCTGCGGTCGAGGTCGTCGAGCTGCACAAGGACTTCTGGCGCCGCAACAAGGACCGCGGCCGGCTCGGCCGCCGCGGCCGGCGCCGCGTGGCCGCGATCCGGGGCGTCAGCTTCGCGATGGCGCGCGGCGAGACGGTCGCGATCCTGGGCCAGAACGGCTCGGGCAAGTCGACGCTGGTGCGGCTGCTCTCGACGCTGCTGCTGCCCGACGGCGGCGAGGCCCGGATCTTCGGCTACGACGTCTCGTCGCAGGCGCGCCCCGTCCGGCGCATGGTCAACCGCGTCTCGGTCGAGGCCTCCTTCTTCAAGAAGATGTCCGCGGCCGAGAACCTGGCCTACGCGGCCCGCTTCTACGGGATGATGCCCGGCGAGACCAAGCGCGCGATCCCTGAGATCCTGGGCCGGGTCGGCTTCCCCGCCGACCGGCGGCACGAGTCGATGGAGAACCTGTCCCGCGGCATGCAGCAGAAGGTCGCGCTCGCGCGCGCCCTGCTCACCTCGCCGGTCCTGCTGCTGCTCGACGAGCCGACGACGGGCCTCGACCCGCGGTCGAAGCTCGAGGTGCAGGACTTCATCCGCCAGCTCCAGTCGAGCCACGACTCGACGATCCTGCTCTGCACGCACGACCTCGCCGAGGCGGAGGCGCTTGCCGACCGCGTCGGGATCCTCGATCGCGGACGCCTGCTCGCGCTCGAGCCCGCCGACGACCTCAAGCGCCGCTACGGCGCGAGCACGCTCGAGGAGGCGTTCTTCGCGGCCACCGGGCGCGCGTTCGAGGAAGAGGGCGACGAGGACGACGACCGGGACGTGTACGCATGACCCACCCCACGAAATGCTTCGCATTCCGCGGGGGCCCCGGATGAGAGCTGCGACCTTCGCCCTCCGCCACGAGCTGATCGGCCTCGCAGGCGTCGTCGAGCGGAACGTCTACCTCACCAAGCGCTACATCTGGTGGGACGTCGCCTGGTTCATCTGGACCGTCGCCAACACGCTCACGATCACCTTCATCGCCAAGGGGATCGAGGCGAGCGGCGGCATCATCGACGTCAACCGCGCGACCACGAGCCTGCTCGTCGGCGCGGTCATCTGGGCCTACCTCGGGGTCGTCTTCGAGTTCCTGACGGAGACCGTGGCCTGGGAGCGCTGGGAGGGGACGATCGAGTACACCTTCATGGCGCCGCTCTCGCGCGCCATGCACCTCGGCGGCAGCGGCGTCTTCGCCGTCCTCTACGGGCTCATCCGCGCGGTGCTGCTGTTCTTCGTCGTGGCCGCGTTCTTCGACCTGTCGATGCCGAACGCGGACTTCTTCGCGGCGCTCGTCGTGCTCGTGGTCGCCTCCGTCTCGTTCTTCGGGATCGGGATGATGATGGCCGTCCTGCCGCTGATCTCGCCCGAGAAGGGCGCCCAGCTCGGCTACGTGGCCCAGGGGCTCATGCTCGTCTGCTCCGGCGTCTACTACCCCGTCGACGTGCTCCCCGGCTGGATGCAGGCGATCGCGACCGTCTCCCCGGCGACGTACGCGCTCGAGGGCATCCGCGGCGCGATCCTCGACGGCCAGAGCCTCGGCGCCGTGTGGCCGGACATCTGGCCGCTGCTGATCATCGGCGCCGCCTGCATCCCGCTCGGGCTCTGGGTCTTCCACCGCGGCGAGCTGTATGCGAAGCGGCACGGCAAGCTGAAGCGCTCGGGATAGAGCCGTGAGGCTGAGCGCCCGGACGACCTGGCTGGTCTACAAGGGCGTCTGGGCCTTCGCCTTCGCCGCGGGCTGGACGATGGCGGCCGCGTTCTTCGTCCGCGAGCTCGGGATGAGCCCGCTGGCGCTCGTCCTCACCGGGACTGCCCTGGAGATCGGCTACTTCCTCTTCGAGGTGCCGACCGGGATCGTCGCGGACACCTACAGCCGCCGCTTCTCGGTGCTCGTCGGGCTGCTCGTCCTCGGGGTGGGCTTCGTCGTCACGGGCCTGGCGGGAAGCGTCGCCGTCGTGATCGCGGCGGCCGCGCTGATGGGCTTCGGCTGGACGTTCGTCAGCGGAGCCGAGGACGCGTGGCTGTACGACGAGGTCGGTGGGGAGGGTGTGCGCGGCGCGTACCAGCGAGGGGCGCAGGCGGGCAGGGTGGGGAGCCTGCTCGGAATCGGCGCCGCGCTCGGGCTCGCGCTCGTCGACCTGCGCGCGCCGATCGTCGCCGGCGGGGCCGTGCTGATCGCGCTCGCCGTGGCGCTCGCGGTACTCATGCCGGAGACCGGCTTCCGGCCGGCCTCGCGCGAGGAGCTCGGCGCGCTCCGGACGATGGTGCATACGGGACGCGACGGCTACCGTCTCATCCGGGCGCGCCCGCTGCTGATGCTGATCGTCGGCATCGCGTTCTTCAGCGGGCTCTCGAGCGAGGGCATCGACCGGCTCTGGGAGGCCCACTTCCTCGTCGACGTCGGCATGCCGTCGCTCGCGGGCCTCGACCCCGTCGCCTGGTTCGCGGTGATCGCGGCGGGAATCCTCGTGCTCTCGATCGGCGTCGCGCAGCCGCTCGTCAGGCGCTTCGAGCGGCTGGACGCCCGCACAACCCCGCGGCTCCTCCTCGCGCTCGACGCGGCGGTGATCGCCGGCATGCTCTCGTTCGCGTGGGCGGGGAGCTTCGCGCTCGCCGTCGCCGCCTACATGGCCACCCGGGTCGTCCGCTCGCTCGGCGGCCCGGTCTACTCGGCCTGGGTGAACGCGAGCGTGGACGACTCGCGCGTGCGCGCGACCGTGATCTCGATGACCAACCTGGGCGACTCGGCGGGTGAATGGGGCGGCGGGCCCGCACTGGGGGCGCTCGGCAACGCGTTCGGGATCCGGACGGCGCTCGCGGCGGGCGCGTTCGCGCTCACGCCGGCTCTCGCGCTCTACGGCCGCGCGATCCGGCGCGAGCCCGCGCTCGAGCGGCCGCTGCCGGCGCCGAGCGTGTAGACTCCCCCCGTCGTAGGGAGCGACGAGGCTCCGGGCGCAGGTCGCGCCTGGGGCTTTTTCGCATTTCAGAGGAGGTTTTCGGATGGCGCAGGTGCAGTCGAGGATGAGGGCGACGTCGACCCCCGAGCAGAGGCGGGAAGTGCTCGAGCAGGCGAAGGACGTCGACTTCGTCCTGCTGTGGTTCACGGACATCGAGGGCCACCTGAAGAGCTTCGCGATCACGAAGGACGAGCTCGAGGCGGCGCTCGACGACGGGATGGGCTTCGACGGCTCCTCGATCACGGGCTTCAACGCGATCGAGGAATCCGACATGGTTGCCATCCCCGACCCGACCACGTATCGCGAGATGCCGGACGACCCGAAGGTCGCCCGGATGATCTGCGACGTCGTCACCCCCGACGGCCAGCCCTACGACGGCGACCCGCGCCACGTCCTCCGCCGCGCGCTCGAGCGCATGCAGAGCATGGGCTTCGACACCTTCAACGTCGGCCCCGAGCTCGAGTACTTCCTCTTCAAGGACGACACGGGCACCGAGACGCTCGACGAGGGCGGCTACTTCGCGATGACGACGATGGACGCCGCCACCGAGCTGCGCGCGGAGACCGTGCGCGCGCTCCAGCACATGGGCATCCCGGTCGAGTACGTGCACCACGAGGTGGGGCCCTCGCAGCACGAGATCGACATGCGCTTCGC
>JBBDQR010000067.1:0-7283 GCA_040905885.1 Gaiellaceae bacterium
CGGAGCGATCGATGCGCGGCCGCCG
Source organism: Gaiellaceae bacterium (assembly GCA_040905885.1). Lineage (GTDB taxonomy): Bacteria > Actinomycetota > Thermoleophilia > Gaiellales > Gaiellaceae > JACVRU01. The sequence continues at coordinate 26 of JBBDQR010000067.1, forward strand.
GTCTCGCTCGGCGGCTACACGGGCCGCGGGCTCGAGGCGACCTTCGGCTACCTGCTCGGCGAGACCGGCACCGTCATCCTCGGCGCGACCGCGCTCGCCATCGGGGGCGTCCTGCTCTCCGGCGCATCCCTGGGCACGCTGCTTCGGCGCGCAGCCCGCCACGCACGCCGCCCCGCCCGCCCGGCCGCGCAGCCCGCCGCCGTCCCGCCGCCGCTCGCCGCGGCGCCGCCCGTCGACGCCGAGCGGGAGTACCCGGACCTCGTCACGACCGAGCCGCCGCCGCTGATCCCCGAGGAGACCGAGGAGCTCGACGACCATCCGAGCCTGTTCGACGTCACCGAGGTGGGGGAGGAGTACCGGCTGCCGGATCGCGCCATCCTGCGCACGTCCAAGCCCGCCCCCGGCGGCACAACAGACCAGAACGCCCGCGTGGCCGAGATCCTCGTCCAGGCGCTCGCCAACTTCGGCGTCGAGGCGACGCTCGTCGGCCAGGTCGCCGGGCCGCGCGTCACCCGCTACGAGCTCCAGCTCGCGCCCGGGACGAAGGTCTCCAAGGTCGCGGCGCTCAAGGACGACCTCTCCTACGCACTGGCGACGACCGAGATCCGCATCCTCGCGCCGATCCCCGGCAAGCAGGCCGTCGGCGTCGAGGTGCCGAACGCGGCCCCGAACTACGTGACGCTGGGGGACATCTACGACGACCTGCCGACGACGGCCAGCCCGCTCGCCGTCTGGCTGGGCAAGGACATCTCCGGCACGGCCGTCTGGACCGACCTCGCGCGCATGCCGCACCTCCTCATCGCCGGCACGACCGGCTCGGGCAAGTCCGGCTGCATCAACACGATCCTGAGCTCCGTCCTGCTGCGCGCCACGCCCGACGAGGTGCGGATGATCCTGATCGACCCGAAGCGGATCGAGCTCGGCTACTACGAGCACATCCCGCACCTGCTCACCCCGGTCGTTTCCAGCCCGAAGGAGGCGGCCGCCGTCCTCACCAACTGCATCGCCGAGATGGAGCGCCGCTACGAGCGGCTCAGCCAGCTGCGCGCGCGCAGCCTCCCGGAGGCGAACCGCGCCCTCCGCCGCCGCGGGGAGGCGCCCATGCCGTACCTCCTCGTCGTCATCGACGAGCTCGCCGACCTGATGATGGTCTCGCCTCAGGCGGTGGAGGACGCCGTCATCCGGCTCGCCCAGAAGTCGCGGGCCGTCGGCGTCCACCTCGTGCTCGCGACGCAGCGGCCCTCCGTGGACGTGATCACCGGGATGATCAAGGCGAACGTCCCCAGCCGGATCGCGTTCGCAGTCTCCAGCCAGACCGACTCGCGCGTGATCCTCGACCAGGCGGGCGCCGAGAGCCTGCTCGGTCAGGGCGACATGCTCTTCAAGCCGCTGGGCACCTCGCGCCTCCAGCGCGTCCAGGGCGCGTACGTGTCCGAGGAGGAGATCGCCCTGATCGTCGAGCAGTGCCGCTCGCAGCGCGAGCAGCAGCTCGACGAGTCGCTCCTGCACGTGCCCGAGCCGGAGGAGCACGAGGGCGGCGACGAGGAGTTCGACCCGGACGAGGACCCGCTGCTCGACCGGGCGATCGACATCGTCGTCCAGACGCAGACCGCCTCCGTGTCGCTGCTCCAGCGGCGCCTGCGCGTCGGCTACACGCGCGCGGGCCGCCTGATCGACATGCTCGAGCGGCGCGGGATCATCTCCGGCTACGAGGGCTCGAAGCCGCGCCACGTGCTGGTCTCCGACGCGGATCTCCAGCGCGTCGCGACTTCGGACTAGCTTCCTCGCCGCTCCTCGGTTTAGGATCGTGACTCCCGTACCGGGCACGGACCAAGGGCAATAGAGGAGGACTTGTGAGAACGAAGAGAAGGCTGCTGTGGCTGGCCGCGCTGCTTGCGGTCGCCGTTTTCTCGGTCACCGCCGCGGGCTGCGGCGGCGACGACGAAGAGGCGGGCGACACGGGCGCGGCGACGACAGAGGCTCCCGCGGGCTCGGACGTCCGCGTCTGCCTCGTCACCGACATCGGAGGCCTGAACGACCGCGGGTTCAACTCGCTGGCCAACCAGGGCCTCGAGCGGGCCGCGTCGGAGCTGGGCGTCGAGACGCGCGTGCTCGAGTCGCAGTCCGACGCGGACTACGTGCCGAACCTGTCGGAGTGCGCGACCCAGGGCTACGACCTCATCATCTCCGTCGGCTTCCTGATGGGGCAGGCGACCGAGGACGCGGCCGGGCAGTTCCCGGACACCACGTTCGCGATCATCGACTTCGCGTACGAGGCGCCCCCGGCGAACCTCCAGGGTCTCGTCTTCAAGGAGCAGGAGACCGGCTATCTGGTCGGCTATCTCGCCGGGCTCGTGACCGAGTCGAACACGGTCTCGAGCGTCGGCGGCCAGAAGATCCCGCCGGTCGACCGCTTCATCGCGGGCTTCCAGAAGGCGGCCGTGGACGCGAACCCCGACGCGACGACGCTGCTCGGGTACTCGCAGGACTTCGTCGACCAGGCGAAGTGCAAGGAGGTGGCGCTCGACCAGATCGCCAAGGGCTCCGACGTCGTCTTCCAGGTTGCCGGCGGCTGCGGCCTCGGCGCGCTGGACGCGGCGGCGGAGAAGGGCGTCTGGGGCATCGGCGTGGACGCCGACCAGGCGTTCCTGGGCGACCACGTCCTCACGAGCGCGCTGAAGAAGGTCGACGAGGCCGTCTTCCAGACGATCGAGAAGGTCGTCAACGGCGAAACGGTCGGCGGCGGCGTGACCGTCTTCGGCCTCGCCGAGGACGGCGTCGGCCTCGGCGAAGTCAGCTCCGAGGTCTCGCAGGACCTGATCGACCAGGTCGAGGCTCAGAGGGAGAAGATCATCAACGGGGAGATCGAGATCCCCGAAGAGGTCATGTAGGACAACCGGTCGAGGGGCGGGCCGCCGGGCCCGCCCCTTACCCTTCGAACCACATGGCGGACGCGCCCCTCCTCGAGCTCGAGGGCATCACGAAGCAGTTTCCGGGCGTTCTCGCGAACGACCGGATCGACCTCGACCTGCGGAAGGGCGAGGTGCACGCGCTGCTGGGCGAGAACGGCGCCGGCAAGTCGACGCTGGTGAACATCCTCTACGGGCTCTACCACCCGGACGAGGGGCGGATCCGCGTCAACGGCGAGCCGATCCGGATCTCCTCGCCGCGGGACGCGATCGACCGCGGCATCGGCATGGTGCACCAGCACTTCATGCTGATCCCGGTGATGACGGTCGCCGAGAACATCGTGCTCGCGACCGAGCCCCGCACCGGCCCGTTCATCGACATGGAGGGCGCGAAGCAGCGCGTCCGCGACCTCTCGCAGCGCTACGGGCTCGCGGTCGACCCGGACGCCAAGATCCAGTCGATCACCGTCGCGCAGCAGCAGCGCGTCGAGATCCTGAAGGCGCTCTACCGCGGCGCGCGGATCCTCATCCTCGACGAGCCGACCGCGGTGCTGACCCCGCAGGAGGCGCAGGAGCTGTTCGAGATCATCCGCTCCCTCACCGAGCAGGGCGAGGCGGTCATCTTCATCACCCACAAGCTGAACGAGGTGCTCGAGATCGCCGACCGCATCACCGTGCTGCGCCGCGGCAAGCGGGTGGACACGGTCCCGCGCGAGGGGGCGACCGAGGCGGCGCTCGCTCGGATGATGGTCGGGCGCGAGGTGCTGCTCGAGGTCGAGAAGACGCCCGCCGAGCCGGGCGACGTCCTGCTCGAGGTCGACGGACTGTCGGTGTTGGACGACAGAGGGCTCGAGGCGGTCCGCGATGTGAGCCTCGAGGTACGGGGCGGCGAGATCGTGGGCGTCGCCGGCGTGGACGGGAACGGCCAGTCGGAGCTGATCGACGCGCTCACCGGCTTGCGGAAGCCCGCTGCCGGGCGCATCTCGGTGCTCGGAAAGGACATCACCCACACGAGCACCGACCACCGGTTGCACGAAGGGCTCGGCCACATCCCGGAGGACCGCCAGCGCCGCGGCCTCGTGCTCGACTTCACGCTTGCCGAGAACATCGCCCTGCACGACTTCGACGAGGCGCCCTACTCGCGCCTCGGCTGGCTCTACCCGCGCCGGATGGTCGCGAACGCGAGGCGGCTGCTGCTGGAGTTCGACGTCCGCGGCGGCGGGCCGCAGACCCTGGCCTCGTCGCTCTCGGGCGGGAACCAGCAGAAGGTGATCCTCGCGCGCGAGGTCGCGCGTGCCCCGCAGGTGCTGATCGCCGCGCAGCCGACCCGCGGGCTCGACGTCGGCGCGATCGAGTTCATCCACCGCCGGCTCGTGGAGCAGCGCGACGCCGGGCGCGGGATCCTGCTCGTCTCGTTCGAGCTGGACGAGATCCTGTCGCTCTCCGACCGGATCCTCGTCCTCTACGAGGGGCGGATCGTCGGCGAGTACACGCCGGACGTCTCCGAGGAGGAGCTCGGAGTCGCGATGACCGGCGGCGGGAGGCGGGAGGCTGCATGACCGCGAGCGGGGAGCCGACGGAGCGGACGACCTTCCAGCAGCACGTGACCGGCTGGTTCTCGACGCGGATCGGGGGCGTGATCGTCCCGTTCATGGCCGCGGTGCTGGCCTTCTTCGTCGCCGGCCTGGTCGTCGCCGCGACGGGTCACAACCCGCTCGGGGCGTACAAGGCGATCTTCGAAGGCACCGGACTGACGTGGTTCTGGCCGTTCCTGGACGAGCAGCAGCGGCTCGGCGCCGCGAACGACCTGCAGCAAACGCTCCTGATCACGACGCCGCTCATCCTCACGGCGCTCGCGGTCGCGTTCGCCTTCCGCTGCGGCATGTTCAACATCGGCGGCCAGGGCCAGTACTGGATCGGCCTGATCGTCGGCCTCTACATCGGCACGCAGCTCGCCGGGACGCCGCGCGCCGTCCACGTCTTCGTGGCGCTCGTCTGCGCGATCCTCGCCGGCGCGATCTGGGGCGGCATCGCCGGGATCCTCAAGGCGACCGTCGGCGCCCACGAGGTGATCTCCACGATCATGCTGAACTGGATCGCGATCTTCGGCGGCAAGTACCTCTTCGAGCTGGGCGGCAAGCTCCAGGGCGACGAGCCGTCGATCCCGCGCTCGCACGACGTGCTCGACTCGGCGCACCTGTGGCCGATCTGGGGCCAGCTCCAGCCGCTCCACGCCGGGCTCTTCATCTCGATGTTCGCCCTGATCGTCTACCACTTCCTGCTCAACCGGACGACGCTCGGCTACGAGGTGCGCGCGGTCGGGTTCAACCCCGAGGCGGCCCGCTACGGCGGCATCTCCGTCGGCCGCAACTACTTCCTCGCGCTCGCGATCTCCGGCGCGTTCGCCGGGCTCGCAGGCGCGGTCGACCTGCTCGGCTGGAAGTTCCGCGTGGCCACGAACGACTTCGACGCCGGCGACATCGGTTTCATCGGCATCGCCGTCGCGCTGCTCGGCCGGAACAAGGCGATCGGGATCATGTTCGCGGCGCTGCTCTTCGGCGCGCTGACGGTGGGCACGTCGCCTCGCCAGCTCGACCCGCGCGTCTTCCCGCCGGAGCTCGCCGGCAACCTGGCGACGATGATCCAGGCGCTGATCATCCTCTTCGTCGGCGCCGAGCTGCTGATCGTCTACATCTGGGGGCTGCGGCGGCGCGTCGGCTTCGCCGGCCCCGCCCGCGTCCAGCCGGAGCTGAAGCAGTGAGCACCATGGACGCGCTGCTCGACCGCTCGCGCCGGCTCGCGGCGCCGCGGGCCGTGGCGATCGCGGGCATCGCCCTCGGCGTGCTCGCCGTCTGGCTCGCGCTCCCGCCGTGGACCGTGGGGATCCTGGGTATCCCGATCGCCGTCGGCTTCGTGGCCGCCGCCGCCGGCATCTACGCGCTGACGCGGGACGAGCGGCGGCTCGGCTGGTGGGCGATCGGGATCGCGATCGCCGGCACGGCCGGGGCGGTGTGGCTCGAGGGCCGGGACGAGCAGACCCTGAACGCGATCTTCAGCACCGGGCTGATCGCGGCGATGCTCCGCTTCGCGACGCCGCTCGCCTTCGCCGCGATCGGCGGCGTCTTCTCCGAGCGCTCGGGCGTGGTCAACATCGGTCTCGAGGGGATGATGCTGGCCGGCGCCTTCTTCGGCATCTGGGCCACGGTCTGGAGCGGCTCCTGGGTGATCGGGATCCTGATGGCGATGGCGTTCGGCGGCCTGTTCGGGCTCATCCACGCCTTCTTCTCGATCCACCTCCAGACCGACCAGATCGTGTCGGGGTTCGCGATCAACTTCCTCGCGCTCGGCCTCACCGGCTACCTGTTCCGGTCGATCTACGGGACGCAGGGGACTCCCTCCGACGTCGCCCGCATCCCGGACGTCCGCCTGCCGGAGTTCCTGCGCGACATCCCGTACTTCGGGGCCATCTTCGGCCAGCTGAACCTGATGATCTGGCTCATGTTCGCCCTGCTGATCGCCGCGTGGCTCGTGCTCTTCAAGACGCCGGTCGGTCTGCGGCTCCGCGCGGTCGGCGAGCACCCGCGAGCGGCCGACACGGTGGGGATCAACGTCTACGCGGTGCGCTACGCGGCCGTCGTCGCCTCGGGGATGCTGGCGGCGCTCGGCGGCGCCTACCTGTCGATCGGCTTCGGCGGTGCGTTCAACGAGAACATGACCCAGGGCAGGGGCTTCATCGCCCTGGCGGCGGTGATCCTCGGCAAGTGGAGCCCGCTGGGCGCGTTCGGCGCGACGCTGCTCTTCGGCTTCGGCTTCGCCATCTCGATCCCGCTCCAGCGAGAGGCGGACATCTCGGCGAACCTCCTCTCGACCTTGCCCTACGTCCTCACCCTGATCGCGCTCGTCGGTGTGATCGGGCGCTCGATCCCACCCGCTGCGGTTGGCCGCCCCTACGTCAAGCAGTAGGGCCGGCGAGCGCAACGGGCGCGCCTGGGCGTCCGTGCTCGCCGGCTTCCTGGCCGTGGCCGTCATCCCGGCGGCCGCCGGCCTCGCCGAGCTGCTCGGCGCGGTCCGGCTGCTCGACGCCGCGGCCGCGATCCCGGTCGCGATCCTCTGGGGGATCGCCGCGCTCTGGCTCGCGCACGGAGCCCGGCTGCGGATCGAGCGGACGCTGGGGCGGATCGGGGGGCTCGGCGCCGCCCGGGCGGGCAAGACCCTGGGCGTGACGGGGCTCTGTCTCGCGGTCTCGGCCGGGATCGCCGTCGCGTCGTACTACGCGCTCGTCCGCTGGGCCGAGTAGGGCGGGGGGGGGGGGGGGGGGGGGGGGGGGGGGGGGGGGGGGGGGGGGGGGG
>JBBDQR010000068.1:0-7116 GCA_040905885.1 Gaiellaceae bacterium
CGCAGATCCGCTCCGCGACGACCGGGTTCCGCTTGTGCGGCATCGCCGACGAGCCCTTCTGGCCGGCGCCGAACGGCTCCTCGACCTCGCGCACCTCGGTGCGGGCGAGGTGCCGGATCTCGAGCGCGAACTTGTCGAGCGAGGAGGCGAAGACGGCCAGCGTCGTCAGGAGCGCCGCGTGGCGGTCGCGCTGCAGGATCTGCGTCGACACGGGCGCCGGCTCCAGGCCCAGCCGCTCGCAGGCGATCCGCTCGACCTCCGGGTCGCCGGCGGAGTAGGTGCCGACGGCGCCGGAGAGCTTGCCGACGCGGAGGCCGGCGAGCGCCCGGCCGAGCCGCCTACGGTTGCGGTCGAGCTCGAACGCCCAGCCGGCGAGCTTCAGTCCGAAGGTGGTCGGCTCGGCGTGGACGCCGTGCGTCCGGCCGATGCAGAGCGTGTCCCGGTGCTCGGCGGCGCGGGAGGCCACCGCCTCGAGCGCGCGGTCGACCCCGTCGAGCAGCAGCCGGCCTGCCTCCTGGATCTGGAGCGAGAGCGCGGTGTCGACCACGTCCGAGGAGGTGAGCCCGTAGTGGAACCAGCGGCCCTCCTCGCCCAGCTGCTCCGCGACCGCGTCGACGAACGCGGCCGTGTCGTGCTGCGTCTGCCGCTCGAGCTCCGCGACCCGCTCCGGGGAGGGCGGCCTCGCGCGCTCGCGGATCGCCGCGACCGCGTCGGCGGGAACCGCGCCCGCCTCGGCCCAGCCCTCGAGCGCGGCCAGCTCGACCTCGAGCCAGCGCGCGAGCCTGCTCTCGTCCGACCAGACGGCGGCCATGGCCGGGCGGGAGTAGCGGGCGATCACCCGCCTAGCGTAACCGGCCCGGCAGTCGGCTCCGGACGCCGACGAGGCCCGACTCGACGAGCTCCGGCCGGTCGAAGACGAGCCCGTAGTGCAGCTCGTACCACGGGCCGAGCCGGTGGTAGAAGAGGGCGCGCTCCGGCAGGCTGGGGTCGTGGTCGCCGTAGGCTGCGAGCACCGCCTCGGCGAAGGGCTGCTGGAGCAGCCAGGCGAAGTCGAGGGCGGGATCGCCGATCCGGGCGTCGCCCCAGTCGATCACGCCGGTCAGCTCGTCGCCCACCGCGAGGAGGTGGGCCGGGCCGAGATCGGCGTGGAGGGGCCGCGGGGCGAAGGCGAAGTTGGCGTCCTCCTCGAGGTACTGCGCGACCATCGACTCGGCCTCGGGGCCGAGCACCGGGCCGGCGGCGTCGAGCACCTCCCGCGCGAAATGCCGATAGCGGTCGCGCCAGTCGAGGTCGTGGCTCGGCACGCCGAGCTCGCGGGCGCGCTCCACCGGGAAGGCGTGCAGCGCGGCGAGGAAGCGACCGGCCTGCTCGCCGAGAGAGGTTCGCGTCGGATCGATCGGCTCGCCGGGGAGCTTGTGGTACGAGACAGCGCCTTCCGAGACGTACTCGAAGTGGGGGACCGGGACCAGGCAGGGTCGGAGCGAGCTCGGGGAGCAGCCGCGCCTCGGTCGCGAGGGAGGCCCGGACCTCGTCGCGCCGGGGTACGCGAACGATCCACTCGCCCCCGACCTCGAGGACGAGGCTGTCCCAACCCTCCTCGACGACCTCGACGCTCACGCCCGAGCTTCGAGGCTGCGCTTCAGGCGCTCGAGGTCCTTGCGGTTCGCCCGCCGCATCGCGGCGGCGAGCGCCGGCGCGGCGATCGTGGCGAAGCCGGAGGGCCGCCCCCGGTTGCGCAGCGTCATCCGGGTCCCGCCGCCGGGCGCGTCCGCCCACTCGTAGGTCGTCTCCATCGGGAACGGGCCCTGGGAGGTGGCCATCACCAGTCGCTCGCCCGGCACGAGCTCCCGGATCTCGTACGTGTACGCGAGCCGCCGGCCGAGGAAGCGCGCGACGAAGGCGAGCCGGGAGCCGACCGCGATCGGCGGCTCCGTCTCCCACTCGACGCGCTCGATCTTCTCGTACCACTCGGGAGCGTTGCCCGGGTCGGCCGCGTAGGCGGCGACCTGCTCGCGCGGCCTCGCGATCTCGATCTCGGTGCGGACGTCGACGTCCACCTACGCACCCAGGACGCGGGCGGCCAGGATGGCCGCGTTCTTGGCGTTGTCGACGCCGACCGTGGCCACCGGCACGCCGGGCGGCATCTGCACGATCGAGAGCAGCGCGTCGAGGCCGTCGAGGACGCTGAGCCGGGAGCGGAGGGGCACGCCGATCACGGGCAGGTCGGTGTGCGCGGCGACGACCCCTGGGAGGGCGGCGGCGAGCCCCGCCCCGCAGATCAGCACGCGCAGGCCGCGCTCGCGGGCGGTGCGGGCGTACTCGGCGACGGAGTCTGGCGAGCGGTGGGCCGAGCGCACCTCGAGCTCCCACGCGATTCCGCGCGCCTCGAGCTCTTCGGTCGCCGGCTGCATCCGCTCGACGTCGGACTCGGACCCGACCAGGATCCCGACGACGGGTTCAGGCATTGACGAGCTCCGCGATGTCGCTCCGGTAGCGCATGCCCGCGAACGAGATCCTGCCGACGGCGCGATACGCCTGCTGCCGAGCCAGCGCCACCGTGGCGCCGCGCCCGGTCACGCCGAGGATGCGGCCGCCGTTCGTTACGAGCCGCCCGTCTCGGAGCGCCGTGCCCGCGTGGAAGACGAGCGCCCCGTCCGCCTCCGCGGCATCGATCCCCTCGATCGGCGAGCCGGAGTCGCCCCGCTCTGGATAGCCGCCGGCCGCGAGCACGACCGTGACCGCGGCGCCCTCGGCGACGCCGAGCTCTCCCGCGAGCTCGCCGGCGGCCGCGGCCGCGAGAACCGCCGCCAGGTCGCCCTCGAGCCGGGGGAGCAGCGACTGGGTCTCGGGGTCGCCGAAGCGGCAGTTGAACTCGAGCACGCGCCGCCCGTCCTCGGTCAGCATCAGTCCCGCGTAGAGACACCCGAGGAACGGGCTGCCGCGGCGGGCGAGCTCCTCGAGCACGGGCCGGTGGACGATCTCGACGATCTCCTCGGCGTCGGGCGCGCCGGGGACGGGCGAGTACGAGCCCATGCCGCCGGTGTTGGGGCCGGTGTCGCCGTCCCCGATCCGCTTGTAGTCCTGGGCCGCCGGCAGCGGCAGCGCGTTGCGACCGTCGCAGAGCGCGAAGACGGAGATCTCCTCGCCCTCGAGCAGCCCCTCGATGACGACTCCGCCGCCGAGCGCTGCCACGGCGCGCAACGCCGCGTCGAGCTCCTCCTGCGTCCGGCAGACGAACACGCCCTTGCCCGCGGCGAGTCCGTCCGCCTTGACGACACACGGCGGCCGCGCGACGGCGAGCGTCGCGGCGGTCGGGACGCCCGCGGCCTCGAGGATCTCCTTGGCGAAGCTCTTCGACCCCTCGATCCGCGCCGCGGCCGCGCTCGGGCCGAAGACGGCGAGCCCGGCCCGCCGGAGCGTGTCGCCCACGCCCGCCACGAGCGGCGCCTCCGGCCCGATCACGACGAGGTCGGCCCCGAGGCCGTGGGCGAGCGTGAGCAGCCCTTCGGCGTCCTCCGCCCGCACGGGATGGCACGTCCCGAGCCGGGCGATCCCGGGGTTCCCGGGGGCGGCGTGGAGGCTGTTCACGGACGGGCTCTGGGCGAGGCTCCACGCGAGCGCGTGCTCGCGCCCCCCCGAGCCGACCAGCAAGACGATCATAGGGGCCCCCGCGGAATGCGAAGCATTTCGTGGGGAAGGGTCACGGGCGGACTCTACGTTTGAGGGCGGCGGGCCGCGCGCAAGAGCAGAGCCTGGCCTGCGCCGATCCGAGCGACGTCGGGGAGGCCGTCCTCGGCTTCACCGCCGTCTACGAGCACCTCCTCAGCGCGCGGCCGGCGCCCTGAGGATCCGCTCGCGCTCCCGGCCGGTGCCGACGAGCGTCACGGGCACGCCGAGCTCCGCTTCGACGAACTCGACGTAGCGGCGCGCGGCCGACGGGAGCTCGTCCTCGAGCGGCTGCTCCCAGCCGTCGAGCGTCTCGTAGACCGGCAGGCAGTGGTGGAAGTCCGACTGGTGCGCCGGGAAGTGCGGCGTCTCGCTGCCGTCGGGGAGGAGGTAGCGGACGCAGACCGGGATCTCCGCAAATGCCGAGAGCACGTCGAGCTTGGTCAGGGCGAGCGAGGTGATCCCGTTCAGCCGCACCGCGTAGCGGAGCGCGACGAGGTCGAGCCAGCCGCAGCGGCGCTCGCGCCCGGTCACCGTCCCGTACTCGCCGCCGAGCTCCCGCACCTGCTCCTGGCGGTCGCCCTCGATCTCGCTTGGGAAGGGCCCTTCGCCGACGCGGGTGACGTAGGCCTTGGCGACGCCGACGATCTCGTCGAACCGGTTCGGGCCGATCCCGATCCCGGTGGCCGCGCCGGAGGCGACCGGGTTGGAGGAGGTGACGAAGGGATACGTGCCGTGGTCGAGGTCGAGGAGCGTGCCCTGGGCTCCCTCGAAGAGGACATGCTGGCCGTCGCGCAGGGCCTCGTCGACGAGGAGCGACGTATCCGCGATGTACGGCGCGAGCCTCCGGGCGTACTCGGCGTAGCTGCCGGCCACCTCCTCGAGGTCGAACGGCTCGACCTCGTAGACCCGCTCGAGCCAGACGTTCTTCTCGGCGACCGCGACCTCGATCTTCTCGCGCAGGATCTTCGGGTCGAGCACGTCCTGGACGCGGATGCCGATCCGGGACGCCTTGTCGGCGTAGGCCGGGCCGATCCCGCGGCGCGTGGTGCCGATCTGAAGCTTGCCGAGCCGGCGCTCGGAGGCCTGGTCGATCGCGACGTGCCAGGGCATGATCAGGTGCGCGTTGCCGGAGAGGCGCACCGCTCCGGTCGAGACGCCGCGCGACTCCAGGTGGTCGATCTCGTCGAGGAACACCTTCGGGTCGACGACGCAGCCGGCGCCGATCACCGAGACCTTCCCGGAGAGCACGCCGCTCGGGATCTGCCGGATCTTCCACGTCTCGCCGCCGGCGATGATCGTGTGCCCGGCGTTCGGGCCGCCCTGGTAGCGGCAGACGACGTCGGCCTCCTGGGCGAGCAGGTCGACGATCTTCCCCTTCCCCTCGTCGCCCCACTGGGCCCCGACGATCACGGTCGCGGGCACGGGTGGAAGTGTGCCGACTTAGACGCCTGTCCGGAAATTCGTTCGCGGCGCCTGGCGGCTGCAAACCGGCGCGCTGCGGCGTCCTCGGTCGCGCCCATACCGTTTAGGTCTGGGCGCTCCCTGCGTCCTTGCATCGCTTGGTTTTCGCTCGCCAGGCATCCGCGAGAATTCCCGGACAGGCATCTAGCGGAGCGCGCCGGCGGGCGTGGCGGCGGTCAGCCGGAGCACGCGCATCGTGTGGCCGCGCGCGCAGGTCGCCCAGCCGTTCTGCTCGTCGATCCGGAGGTGGCCCTGCACGACCGCGTGCAGGTCGCGGTAGAGGCTCGGGTCGTCCTCCTCGCAGGCCTCGCAGATCTCGGTGAAGGCCGTCGCCCGGGGCGCCAGCCAGATCGTCTGCTCGTGGTTCATGTGCCCGTCTCCTTGCTACGCCGCCAGGTCGGCGAACTTCGCGTAGCGCTTGAGGAACGACAGCCGCACCGAGTCGGTCGGGCCGTTGCGGTGCTTGGCGACGTTGACCTCCGCCAGTCCCTGCTGGTCCGACTCGTCGTTGTAGTAGTCGTCCCGGTAGATGAACGCGACGATGTCCGCGTCCTGCTCGATCGACCCCGACTCGCGCAGGTCGGACAGGATGGGCCGCTTGTCGTGCCGCTGCTCCACGGCCCGGGAGAGCTGCGACAGGGCGAGGATCGGCACGTCCAGGTCGCGGGCCAGCACCTTCAGCTGGCGCGAGATCTGGGACACCTCCTGCACGCGGTTCTCCGGGTTCGTCCCGGAGGTCATCAGCTGGAGGTAGTCGACGATGATCAGCCCGAGATGCGGCTCGCGCGACTTGAGCCGCCGCGCCTTCGAGCGGAGCTCCATCATCGTGATCGAGCCGGTGTCGTCCACGAAGACCGGCGCCTTCGCCAGCTTGTCGCACGCGGCCGTCAGCCGCGGCCAGTCGTCGGCGGCCAGCTTGCCCGTGCGCAGGCGCTGGGACTCGACCTTCGCTTCGCTGCACATCAGGCGCTGCGTCACCTCCGCCTTCGACATCTCGAGCGTGAACAGCGCCACCGGGATCTCGTGGCGGACGGCCACGTTCGCCGCCATGCAGAGGGCGAGCGCCGACTTGCCCATGCTCGGCCGGGCGGCGACGATGATCAGGTTCCCCGGCTGGAAGCCGGAGGTGATGCGGTCGAGGTCGCGGAACCCGGAGGGCGTGCCGGTCAGCTCGACGCCCGACTCGTAGAGCGCGGTGATCCGCTCGAAGCTCTCCTTGAGCAGGTCCTCGATGTGCGAGAACTCGCCGCTGACGCGCTGCTGGGAGAGCTCGAACAGCACCTGCTCCGCCCGGTCGACGAGGTCGTCGGTCTCGCCGGGACGCTCCCAACCGAGCTGGGCGATCTCGCTGCCGACGCGGATCAGGCCGCGCAGCGTCGCCATCTCCCGCACGATGCGGGCGTAGTGGGCGGCGTTCGCGGTCGCCGGGACGAGCGAGGCCAGCTCGTGGATCCGCGTCCGGCCGCCCGCGTCCTCGAGCTCGCCCCGCTCCTCGAGCTCGTCGACGAGCGTGATCGCGTCGACCGGCTCGCCCTTGGCGTAGAGGGCGAGCGCGGCGCGGTAGATCTTGGCGTGGCTCTCCCGGTAGAAGTCGCCCGCGTCGAGGATCTCGCTGACCGCCCCGATCGCGCCGGGGGAGAGCATCATCGCGCCGAGAACGGACTCCTCGGCGTCGAGATTCTGCGGCGGCACCGGCGCGGCGGCGGCCACCTCGGCGAGCCGGGCGGACTGGGCCATCAGAGCCTAGTCAACTCGGGACGAGGCCCCAGGAAAAGGGTGTGGGTAACGCGCGCCGGCGTCCTGGGCTTGCGGGGTGAGCGGGCATAACAGAACAGATGTTCGCAGATCCGCCGGACGGACCTGTGGACGAAACACCCGCTCGCTGCGCCAACTTCCTGCCGCTTTCCCCAGGGCGTGGACACCCTGGGGATACGGAAGGGGGGGGGGGGGGGGGGGGGGGGGGGGGGGGGGGGGGGGGGGGGGGGG
>JBBDQR010000069.1:0-26501 GCA_040905885.1 Gaiellaceae bacterium
CATAAGTAGAGCAACAACTCGCCAAGTGAATTGCACTAGAGCCCTCCTTCGCATGCACTGCCGTATCTGCAACAATAAGTGCGCTGTGACTGTTGAACGGTTTCAATCCCGCAGCCAGACGGGTTACGTCCCTAGACTTCTGTAAATTGGGAATGGCAGGCACTTGGGAGAAGTGGCCACCGGCCTCCACGATAGCAGCGGGTTACGAACCGCGATCGAGGAGGCAAGACGATGGCCGAGCACGATGGTAGAGGGCTGGTCGCCGCGGCGCAAGCGGCGTTGCTGGACGATCCGGCGTTCCTGCGGGAGCTGGTGCAGGGAGCGGTGCAGGCGATCTTGGAGGCGGAGATGACCGCCCCCGTGGGGGCGGGGCGGTTCTGCGACGAGGTCGGCAACGGCTACCGCTTCGCCGTCGTCAACTTCGCCAATCCCGACATGGTCGGTCACACCGGCTCGATCCCCGCGACCGTCGCCGCGGTGGAGGCGGCCGACGCCTGCCTCGGCCAGGTCGCCGCGGCTGTGGAGAGCGCGGGCGGGATCTCGCTCGTCACCTCCGACCACGGCAACGCGGAGCAGCTGCTCGAGGCGGACGGGGAGAGTCCGCACACGGCGCACACGACCAATCCCGTGCCGCTGATCGTGACCGGTCCGGGCGAGCTCGAGGGGGGCGGGGAGCTGTCCGATCTCGTCCCCACGGCTCTCGCGCTCCTCGGATTGCCGCAACCGGCCGAGATGACCGGGAAATCTCTGCTCAAAGTTTCATAACCGGGCTATACTGCGGCGCCTTGTCTTTGGCCCAGCCCGATCCCGGCGTCCTGCGGAAAGCCCAAAGAGGGGACGAGCGCGCCTTTTGCCTGATTGTCCGCGCGTACGAGGTGCCGGTGTTCAACTACGTGCTGCGCCTCGTCGGCGATCGCTCCCTCGCCGAGGACCTGACGCAGGAGGTCTTCCTCCGCGTCTTCCAGGGACTGCCCAAGTTCACGCTCCGCTCGAAGTTCACGACCTGGCTCTTCCAGGTGACGAAGAACCGGGTGCTCGACGAGCTGCGCGCGACCGAGCGGCGTCCCCGCGCCGTCGTCACGCTCGACGACGCGCCGCCGCTGGAGGTGCTCGACGCGCCCTTCGAGCGGCTCGAGGCGATCGACGCGGTCTGGCGCTCGGTGGAGAACCTCAGCACCGACCTGAAGATGGCCCTGCTGCTCCGTGACGTCGTCGGGATGTCGTACACGGAGATCGCGGACGCGCTCGAGATCACGCTCGCCACGGTGAAGTGGCGGATCTACAAGGCGCGCGAGGAAGTCCAGCTGGCGCTCGCCCGCGAGGGCATCACGTTCGGCACGCAGGCGGACGAGCCCGCCGTGCCGGTCGTCGCCTAGCGGCGACCACTAACCCTCCGCGTTCTCCCGCAGCCACTCGGCCAGCGCGCGCGCCTGTTGCTCCGGGTCGGCCTGCTGAGGCACGGGCGGGACGGTCGGCGGCCGCTCGGCGACGTCTCGGGCGGCGATCGCGATCGCGACGACCACGGCGACGACGACCGCGGCGGCGACCGCGAGGATGCGCTCGGGCCCGCCGCGCGGCAGCGGCTCCGGACGGCGGCGGAGCGCGACCGTCGGGGCCTCGGGCGCCGTCCCGTCCAGCGTGTCGGCAAGCTCGGCGGCCGAGGCCGGCCGCTCCTCGGGCCGCCGGGCAAGCGCGTCCATGACCGCCCGCAGGAGCCCGCCCGCCACGCTCGCCCCGACCTCGCCCACGGGGGCCGGCGGGCGCAGGTGCGCGGTCGGCAGCTCCGCGAGCGACTCCACCCGCACCGGCGCGCGTCCGGTCAGCGCCTCGTAGAGGACCGCCCCGAGCCCGTAGACGTCCGCGGCCGCCGAGGCCTCCTCGCCGAAAGCCTGCTCGGGCGCCAGGTAGCCGGCGGTGCCGAGGATCGTCCCGGCGCTCGTGATCTGCGTCCCCTCGGCCGCCCGGGCGATCCCGAAGTCGGAGATCTTCAGCGTCCCGTCGCTGCGGACGAGCAGGTTCTGGGGCTTCACGTCGCGGTGGACGAGGCCCGCGTCGTGCGCGTGCTGGAGCCCGGCGCACGCCTGGCGGCCGAGGGCGACGACCTCCTCCGGCGGCAGCCGGCCGCGGCGGGCGAACAGCTCCGCGAGCGTCTCGCCCTCGACGTACTCCATCACGATGTAGGGCGCGCCGTCATGCTCGCCGGCGTCGTAGACCGTGACGATGTTCGGGTGGGTGAGACGGGCGGCGAGCCGCGCCTCGCGGATGAAGCGGCGGCGGCTCTCGTCCTCGCCGGCGAGCGACTCGAGCACCTTCACTGCCACGGGCCGTCCGAGCTCCTCGTCGTGAGCGAGATAGACGGCCGCCATGCCGCCGCGGCCGAGCCGCCGCTCGATGCGGAAGCGCTCGCCGATCATCAGCCCTTCCCCTTCTTGCCCTTGCCTTTGCCCTTGCCCTTCCCGTTCCCCTCGTCCTCGTCGTTCTCCTCGACCGGCGGGGGAGGAGGGCACTCGATCGTGGCCGCGAGGGAGCGCGCGGAGACGAGCAGTCGGGCCCGGTAGTCCTCGGGCAACGTCGCGGCCTCCGCGTCGGCGACGAGCTCGTCCGCGAGCCGGTCCGCCTCGCAGGGGTCGCCGGCCGCCAGCGCTTCGGCCACGGCCTCGCTCTGCGCGGCGAGCGCGTCCGCGGTCGGAGCGGGGATCGCCTCTCGCTCCGCTGCGCCGCAGCCTGCGAGCAGGGCCGCGCTACAGACCGACAGCCAGGCGGTCCGCCAGCGACTCCGGCAGGCCGTGCGCGCGAATCTCATCCTGCGTGCGCCGGACGTCGTACTCCACACGCTCGAATCGTGCCCTGCTCTCGGCGAGGTCAAGCATCAGCCAGGCGGCGCGCGGATCTCCGTCCCTGGGCTGGCCGACCGAGCCCGGATTGAGCAGATGGCGGGCGGTGAGCTCGATCGCGGTGCCTCTCGGCGCGACGTCGCCTGTGAGACGGCCCTCCTCCAGTGCGAACGCGAGGGCGACGTGGCTGTGGCCGACCAGGATCAGCCGCTCCGGCGCCTCCGTGAACGCGCCGAGGGCCGCCTCCGGCGTGAGGACGTACTCCCAGACCGGGTCACGCGGGCTGGCGTGGTAGAGGCCGGTGCCGTTGCGGGCGGCCTCCGGCTCGAGCGACTCCAGGAAGTCCCGCGTCTCCGCGGACAGCTCGCGCCGCGTCCAGAGCGCCGCCTCGGCCGCCTCCGGGTTGAACTCCTCGACGTCCACCCCGGCGGTGCCGAGCGCGACGAGGTCGTGGTTGCCGACGAGGCAGACGTCCGCCCGGGCGCGGACGAGCTCCGTGACCTCGTTCGGCCACGGCCCGTAGCCCACGAGGTCGCCCAGGCACCAGAGCTCGTCGGGCCGCGCCTCGTCGATCTCCGCGAGCGCCGCCTCGAGCGCGGGCAGGTTCCCGTGGATGTCCGAGACGACGGCCGCGCGCATCGGGCTGCGACTCTAGCGGCCGCAGATCCCCCCGCCGGGGGAGGGAAGCGCACTCCGCGTGGACGATCCTTGGCGTGCCGTGACTGCGGCTCTTTCACACCGTCGCGCGCTCGTCGCGGCAGCCGCCGTGTCCTACGGCGCGGTCCTGGCCGCCTTCGTCTACCTCGAGGAGCCGGGGCTCGGCATCGGCCACTTCTACTACCTTCCGATCGCCCTGCTCGCGCTGGCCACGGGCCCGCTGCGCGGCGCGCTCGCAGGGCTCCTGGCCGCGGCTCTCTGGGTCGTCGGCGTTCTTCTCACCCCCCGGCTGCCCGCGGCCGAGGTGCTGACGATCTCGACGGTGATCCGCTGCGTGACGTTCTCGGCGAGCGGGATGCTGATCGGCGGGTTCGCGGCCACGAACCGGCGCCTGATCGCGCGGCTCTCGGAGCTCGCCGAGCGCGACTTCCTCACCGGCGTCCTCAACGCGCGGGCGTTCGAGGGAGAGCTGCAGCGGCGGTGCGCCGGACCGAGGCGGTTCGTTCTGCTGCTCGGCGACGTGGACGGGCTCAAGGCCGTCAACGACACCCAGGGTCACGCGGAGGGGAACGGCCTGCTCCGGAACGCCGCGCAGGTCGTTCGTGAGGCGGTGCGGGAGCACGACGTCGTCGCCCGCGTCGGCGGCGACGAGTTCGCCCTGGTCACGGATGCCGCCACGAAAGAGGAGGCTCAGGCCCTCTGCCGGCGGCTCGAGGACGAGCTCGATCGGGACGGGCTCGCGATGAGCTTCGGCTGGGCGCTGTACCCGCTCGAGGCCGAGACCAGCATCGAGCTCTACCGCCGCGCCGACGAGCGTTTGTACGCCTCGAAGGAGGCGCGCAGATCCGGCACGGAGGACATCGCTCTCCTGCGACGCTAGGCGGATGACCTCGCTCCGGGCGGCCTCGGCCGCGTTCGTGCTCGCAGGCGGAGCCGCCGCCGCCTGGCTGCTCTGGCGAACGCAGGTGCCGGCCGATCTGCAGCTGCCGGAGGTCGAGTTGGAGGCGCCCCGTGCCGAGGAGTACGCGCGCCTGCCCCGCCTGCTCTGGGCCGGGCGCACGGCTGCGGATCTGCTCTTGCTGGCGGGACTCGCGGCTGCCGGGCCCTGGCTCGCCCGTCGCCTCCGGTTCGGCGTCGCCGTCCTCCTGGCCGTGCTCGCCGCGCTCTGGCTCGTCAACCTGCCGTTCGGGCTCGTCCTCCACTGGTGGCAGCGGCGCTTCGGCCTGACGACCCAGCCGTACCTCGCGTGGCTCGTCGACCCGTGGCTCGAGCTGCTGGCGGGCGCGGCGCTGGCCTGCGCGGCGCTCGCGCTCGGGATGCTGCTGGCGCGCCGGCTCGGGCGCCGCTGGTGGCTGGCCGGCGGCCCGGTGCTCGCCGCGCTCGGCGCCGCGGCCGTCCTGCTCCAGCCGTTCGTGGCCGCGCCACGCCTGGAGCCCCTGCGAGACAGGGAGCTGGCGGCCGAGATCCGTCTCCTCGGGACACGGCTGGGGGTGAGATCCCGGGACGTGGCCGTGATGGACGCGGCCGAGCGCACGACGCGGATCAACGCCGAGGTGATCGGGTACGGGCCGACGCGCCGGGTCGTGCTCTGGGACACGCTCCTCGACGGGCGCGTGCCGCCGGCGGAGATCCGCTTCATCGCCGCCCACGAGCTCGCGCACGTCGCGCGCCGCCACGTCTGGAAGGGCGTCGCCTGGTTCGCGCTTCTCGCCACGCCGATCGCGTTCGTGGTCGCCGAGGCGACGCGCCGCCGGGGCGGTCTCGGCGAGCCGGCGGCCGTGCCGCTGGCCGTGCTCGTCCTCGTCGGCGTCCAGCTCGCGCTCCTGCCCTTCGCGACGGCGGCCTCCCGGCGCTACGAGGCGGAGGCGGACTGGGTGGCGCTCGAGGCGACGCGCGACCCGGCCGGCGCCCGCGGGCTCTTCGAGCGCTTCGCCGAGAGGAATCTCGTCGCACCCTCGCCGCCGGCGTGGTCATACGTGCTCCTCGCGACGCACCCGTCGCTGGAGGAGCGGGTCGCGCTGGCCGAGGCCTGGGCCCGGCTTAGTGGTCTCCGCCGGGCGTCTCCGGCAGGTTCCTGATCCCCTCGCGGTGCGACCACTTCGACCACGCGTCGGCCATGGCGTCCATCAGCTCGCGCATGAAGCGCGTGGACATGTTCACGCGGGCGACGACGGCTCCGGGGACGTCCCCCTCGTCGACCTCGTGCTCGATGCGCGCGAAGGTGATCGTGAACTCGTAGTCCGAGAAGCCGACGTTGGCGAAGTTCGCGTAGACCCCGGCCAGGTGCTCCGGATCGAGGTGGAGGTTGAGCTGCCGCTCCTCGGGCTCCGGGTCCATCGCCCCCCTACGATAACGCGGTGGCCTCCTTGACCGCTCTCGACCGGCTCGCCGCCGCCCTCGCGGCGGAGGCGGGCACGGCGATCGAGCTCGAGCGTCCGAGCGATCCCGCGCACGGCGACTACGCGACGAACGCGGCGCTGCGGCTCGCGCCAACGCAGGGGCGGCCGCCCCGCGAGATCGCGCAGGCGCTGGCCGCCGCGGCCGAGGGGATCGACGCGGTCGACTCCGCCGACGTGGCCGGCCCGGGCTTCGTCAACGTCCGGTTGCGCGACGGCTGGTTCGGCGAGGCGCTGGCGGAAGTCGTCGCCGGCGGGCGGGACTTCGGCGGCGGCTGGGCGGAGCGCCGCGAGCGGATCCAGGTGGAGATGGTGTCCGCGAACCCGACCGGGCCGATCGTGGTCGCCGGCGCCCGCAACGGGGCCTACGGCGACGCGGTCGCGCGGCTGCTCGAGTTCGCCGGCCACGACGTCCAGCGGGAGTACTACTACAACGACGCGGGCACGCAGATGGACCGCTTCCGCGCCTCGGTCGAGGCCGTCCGGCGAGGCGAGCCGATCCCGGAGGAGGGGTACCACGGGGAGTACGTCGCGGAGCTCGCGGCCGTCGAGGGCGACCCTGTGCCACGGATGCTCGAGCGGATCGAGGCGACGCTCGAGCGCTTCCGCATCCACTTCGACTCCTGGGTCCTCCAGAGCCAGCTCGAGCAGCGGCTGCCGGAGCTGCTGCCGCGCCTGGACACCTACGAGCGCGACGGTGCCCTGTGGGCGCGCTCCTCCGCCTACGGGGACGACGACGACCGTGTGCTGATCCGCTCGCCCGAGCAGGGCGGCACGCCCACCTATCGCGCCGCCGACGTCGTCTACCTCGTGGACAAGCTCGAGCGCGGCTTCGACCGCGCCCTGTACGTGCTCGGCGCCGACCACTACGGCACGCGGAACTGGTACGCGGCGATCGCCCGCATGCTCGGCTACGACCCCGACCGGATCGAGGTGCTCCTCTACCAGCTCGTCCACCTGACCAGGGGCGGCGAGCAGACGCGGATGTCGAAGCGGCGCGGCGACGTCGTCTTTCTCGAGGAGTTCATGGACGAGGTCGGCGTGGACGCCGCCCGCTGGTACCTCGTCTCGCGCGGGCCCGACCAGACGATCGAGATCGACGTCGACCTCGCCGCGGAGAAGAGCCAGAAGAACCCCGTCTACTACGTGCAGTACGCGCACGCGCGGATCGCGGGCATCCTCCGGAACGCGGGGGACGCGGCCGCGGCGCCGGAGCCGGCGGGAGCGCTCGCCGCCGAGGAGCGAGACCTCGTCAAGCGCCTGCTCGAGTTCCCGGGGCTCGCCGCGGAGGCCACCGAGCGGCGCGGCCCGCACGCGATCCCGATCTACGCCGTCAAGGTCGCCGACGACTTCCACCGCTTCTACCACGAGCACCGCGTGCTCGAGAGCGAGGCGGAGGCGTTCCGGCTCGCTCTCTGCCGCGGCACGCAGGCCGTGATCGCGCGCTGCCTCGACCTGATCGGGGTCGAGGCGCCGGAGCGGATGTGAGCGAGCTCGACCGGCTCTTCGAGGCTCCGCTGGGCGGGTTCGTGGCCGCGCGCGACGAGCTCTCCCGGCGCCTGCGGAAGGAGGGGAAGCCCGAGCAGGCGGCCGAGGTCGCGGCGCTCCGCAAGCCCGCGGTCCCCGTCTGGGTCGTCAACCAGCTGGCCCGCCGCCGGCGGCGCGACGTCGACCTGCTCCTCGACGCGGGGCATCGTCTGCGCGCCGCCCAGGCGGAGGCCGACCCGGAGCGAGCGCGCGAGGCGTTCGCGAAGGCCCGCGATGCCGAGCGGGAGGCCATGCGGCGCCTGCGGGAGGCCGCCGAGGAGCTCCTGGCGGAGGAGCGCGGCGGCGCGAGCGAGGCGATGGTCGAGCGCGTGCTGGCGACGCTGCGCGCGGCGGCCGTCACGGAGGAGGGTCGCGAGGTCCTCGCCCTCGGCCGGCTGACGGGGGAGCTCGAGACGACGGGCTTCGAGCTGGCCGCCTCCCTCGTGGCAAAGCGGAAGGCCGCCCCTGCGAAGCGGCGGCCGGAGCTGGAGGCCGCGCGCGCCGAGCTCGAGCAGGCTCGGAAGCGCGAGCGCGAGGCGACTCGAGGGCTCCAGGCGGCCGAGCGCCGGGCGGAGGAGGCCGAGGCGGAGCTCGGGGAGGCGCGGAGAGAGGCCGAGGAGGCGTCGAACGCCGTCGCAGCGGCCGAGGCGGAGCTCGGGGAGGCACGACGCGCTTGACACGGGCTTACCGTAAGTCTAGACTTACGGTAAGTGAGCACTAACGGACAGCTCGCAGCGTTCCAGGCCCTGGCCGACCCGACGCGGCACGCGATCTTCGAGCGGCTCAAGGGCGGGCCGCTCGCAGTGGGCGAGCTCGCCGCCGGGCTCCCGGTCAGCCGGCCGGCCGTCTCGCAGCACCTGAAGGTGCTGAGGGAGGCCGGGCTGGTCAGCGAGCGGCGGAGCGGGACGCGGAGGGTGTACCGGATCGAGCCGCAGGGCGTCTGGGCGCTGCGGGAGTCGATCGGCCGGCTCTGGGAGGACGCGCTCGAGGCGTTCCGGATCGCGGTCGAGCGAGAGGAGGAAGGGTGAACGTGGACGCGCTGTACGCGATCAGGAAGGACGTCTTCGTCCGGGCGCCCGTGGAGCGCGCGTGGGACGTGTTCGCCGAGCGCCTCGGCGACTGGTGGCCGCTGGCGACGCACTCGCTCGGCGGCGAGCGGGCCGAGACGGCGATGCTCACGCCCGAGCGGATCTACGAGCGCTGGGCCGACGGGGCCGAGCACACCTGGGGCCGGGTGCTCGTCTGGGAGCCCCCGCACCGGGTCGTCTTCACCTGGGAGGTCGGGGAGGACTCGGGCAACGAGGTCGAGGTCGTGTTCGTCCCGGAAGGGGAGGGCACGCGCGTCGAGCTCGAGCACCGCGGCTGGGAGTCCGGCACGCGCGAGTCGTGGGAAAGCTACGACGGCGGCTGGGCGCAGGTGCTCGCGCGCTTCGTCGACAGCGTCCGGGAGCCGGAATAGGATCGTGGCGCCGCGCGGAGGGTGGGAATGCGGCCTCCGCCCTCCGCGCGCGTTAACGTCCTCACGTGGCGGACGCACGGCCGGACCGGAACCTCGCGCTCGAGCTCGTCCGGGTGACCGAGGCGGCGGCGATGGGCGCCGGCCGCTGGATCGGCCGCGGCGAGAAGGAGAGCGCGGACCAGGCCGCCGTCGACGCGATGCGGCTGATGCTCGACACCGTGCAGATGGACGGAATCGTGGTGATCGGCGAGGGCGAGAAGGACGAGGCGCCGATGCTGTACAACGGCGAGCACGTCGGCAGCGGCGAGGGGCCGCGGGTGGACGTGGCCGTCGATCCGCTCGAGGGAACGCGCCTGACCGCGCTCGGACAGCCGAACGCGATCGCCGTGATCGCGCTCGCCGAGCGCGGCACCATGTTCTTCCCGGGCGCCGCCGTCTACATGAACAAGATCGCGGTCGGGCCCGACTCTGCCGACGCGATTGACATCGACGCTCCCCCCGCGGAGAACGTCCGCCGCGTCGCGGAGGCGAAGGGCGTCCGGCCCGAGGACGTCTCGATCGTCGTCCTCGACCGGCCCCGGCACGAGGAGCTGATCGCCGAGCTGCGCGACCTCGGCGCCCGAGTGATGCTGATCCCCGACGGCGACGTGGCGCCCGCCATCGCCGCCGCCCAGCCCGGGACCGGGGTCGACATGCTGATGGGGGTCGGCGGCACGCCCGAGGGCGTGATCGCCGCCTGCGCCGTCAAGTCCTTCGGAGGCGCGCTCCAGGGGAAGCTCTGGCCCCGGGACGACGAGGAGCGGCGGCGGCTGGTCGACGCGGGCCTCGACCCGGACGCCGTCCTGACGACCGACGATCTCGTCGCCGGGGAGGACCTCTTCGTCGCCGCGACCGGCGTGACCACCGGCGCCCTGCTGCGGGGCGTCCGCTACACGAAGGAGGGCGCGGTCACCGACTCGCTCGTCATCCGCTCGCGCTCGGGCACCGTGCGCCGGATCGAGGCGCGCCACGCCTTCGAGAAGCTCTCCCGCTTCACCGGGCGCGAGTACTGATGCTGTACCGCGAGGTGGCGGGCGAGGGCCCCGCCGTCGCGCTGCTGCACTCGACCGTCTGCGACAGCCGCATGTGGGACGCCGAGTTCGCCGCGCTCACGGAGCGCTATCGCGTCCTCCGTTACGACTTCCGCGGCTTCGGGTGCTCGCCGCTCCCGCCCGAGCCGTGGTCGTCGGTCGACGACCTGCGCGGCCTGCTGGACGAGGCGGGGATGGAGCGCGTGGCGCTCGTGGGCCTCTCGGGCGGCGCCGCGACCGCGCTCGACTTCGCGCTCGCCGAGCCGGAGCGCGTGCGCGGGCTCGTCCTCGCGGCGCCGGCGATCGGGGGCCTCGACTGGTCGGAGGAGGTCCAGCGGTTCGGAGCCGAGGAGGACGCGCTGCTCGACGCGGGCGACCTCGACGCGGCCGTCGAGCTCAACCTCCGCATGTGGGTGGACGGGCCGCGCCGGGACCCCGAGGCGGTCGACCCGGGCGTGCGCGCCAGGGTAGGGGAGATGCAGCGGCGCGCGTTCGAGGTCCAGCTCGCCTCGGAGCCCGGAGAGCACCGGCGGCTCCGGCCGCCCGCCGTCGAGCGGCTCGAGGAGGTCGCCGCGCCGACGCTCGTGCTCGTCGGCGACGCAGACGTCCCGGACGTGCTGCGGAACGCCGAGCTCCTCGAGTCGCGAGTGCCCGGCGCCCGCAAGGTCGTCGTCCCGGGCGTCGCGCACATGGTCAACCTGGAGCGGCCCGGGGACTTCCTCCGGCTGGTCCGGGGCTTCCTCGACGGGCTGTAGTTCCCTACACTCGTCAGAGGTGACCTTCAGGCGCCTCCTCCTCGTGAGCTCCGCGGCGCTGTTCGTGCTCGTCTGGCCGGCCGCGAGCCCGGCCGACCACGTGAGCATCGAGGCAGCGGTCGGCGCGCTCCTGAAGGAGCGCGTGGGCTCCGGAGCCTGGGCGGTCGAGATCAGCTGGTCCGTGCAGTGCAGCGGGGTGGGAGCGGCGGGAGCCTCGTACTCCGGCAACCTCAACCTCGTCGACGAGCAGACCGGCGAGAGGATCTATGTCGGCGGCGTCGCCTCTGCGCCGGGGAAGGTGAGGCAGATCGTCAAGGCGAAGGCGTACTGGCGGCGGATGCGCCCCGAGCTCAAGATCTCCTGCGGCGACAGAGGAGGAACGCTCCACGGCGCCGGCCCGATCGAGGTGATCGGGGGCGTGGCGATCGGCGTGGCCGACGTTCCCCCGCTCGACGGCGACGGTGGCGGTGGGGGCGGCTCTGGCGGGAGCGGCGGCTCCGGTGGGAGCGACCCGATGGAGCCGTTGGCGGCGGGCGGCTGCCTGCGGCCTCTCGTGGGGACGGACGGCCCCGACACGCTCGTCGGGAGCGCCGCCGGAGACGTCATCTTCGGACGCGGCGGGAACGACAGCGTCAATGGGCGCGGCAGCCACGATTGCCTGATCGGCGCAGCGGGGAACGACACGCTCCGCGGCGGGAGCGGCGCCGACCGGCTGACGGGTGGGACAGGAGGGGACAAGATCTTCGGCGAGGCCGGCAACGACACGATCCGGGTGCGCGGCGGCGACAAGGACACCGTCGACTGCGGGCCCGGGCGGGATCTCGTCTTCGCCGACAGGAAGGACGCCGTCGCCGGCAACTGCGAAGCCGTCCGCCGCGCCTAGCGTTCCCGGCTAGCCGACCTCGGCGGTCTCCCACTCGGGCGCGTACTGGCCGAACCGCGCGGCGCCGTTGAACTTGGCGCGGCGGTAGAGCGCCTTCTGGGCCGCCTCGACGTTCGCCGCCTCGCCGCCCCAGGCCTTCAGCGCCGGTGCCTGGAGGGCCCGCCCGTACGAGAACGAGAGCTCCCACGGGTGTGGGCCGCTCGCGTTCATCGCGTTCAGGTTCGCGGTCGCGTCCTCGTCAGACTGGCCGCCGGAGAGGAAGACGATCCCGGGCACCGCCGCGGGCACGTGCCGGTAGAAGCAACGCAGCGTCTGCTCGGCGACCTCCTCGTGGCCGGCCTGCCCCGAGGACTCGTAGCCGGAGAGGACCATGTTCGGCTTCAGCAGCATCTGCTCGAAGTGGACGCGCTGGTCGCGCAGCTCCGTGAAGACGGCGTGGAGCGTCCTCGAGGTGACGTCGAAGGAGCGCTCGATCGTGTGGTCGCCGTCCATCAGCACCTCGGGCTCGACGATCGGGACGAGCCCCGCCTCCTGGGAGAGCGCGGCGAAGCGGGCGAGCGCGTGGGCGTTCGTCCAGAGGCAGTACTCGCTCGGGATCCCCGAGCCGATCGAGATCACCGCGCGCCACTTCGTGAACCGGGCGCCGAGCTCGCGGTACTCCTCCAGGCGCTCGCGGAGGCCGTCGAGGCCCTCGGTGATCTTCTCGCCGGGCGCGATGGCGAGGTCCTTGGCGCCCTTGTCGACCTTGATCCCGGGGATGATCCCGCGCTCGGCCAGCAGCTGCGGGAACGGCGTCCCGTCGTCGGACGACTGGCGGATCGTCTCGTCGTAGAGGATGACGCCGCTGATGAACTCCTCGACGCCCTCGGTGGTGAAGAGCAGGTTCCGGTAGCTGCGGCGGTTGTCCTCGGTCGACTCGACGCCGATCGACTTGAAGCGCTTCTCGATCGTGCCGGTGGACTCGTCGGCGGCGAGGATCCCCTTGCCCGGCGCCACGAGCGCCTGGGCGACGGACTCGAGATCCTGAAGCTCCTGTACGGCCATTCTCCCTCTCCTTCGCTCGCTCTAGGGCCGAGGATAACGCGGCGGGGGTCCGGGTCTCGGCGCGATAGTTCATCCAGCGCTCAACTCCGTACCAGCACGTCTTTCGACGTGCTTCTGCGAGTCGAACGGCGAGTGCCGTTCGCTGTCGCTTCCTGCTTCCCTGACGATGGTTTCACCTCGTCCGGCGCGGGCGGGGCCAGAGCCTTCGTCTCCACAGGCGTTTCTTCCCGGAGACCCTCCGGTAGAGGCAGAAGCCCAATTTCGTCGAGTCCGAATCGGCGAAGATTGATCGCGGCGTTCTCGTCTCGGTCGAGCGATAGACCACAGGCATCGCAGTCGAAAACCCGTTTGCTCAGTCGGAGTGATTCCTTGATCACGCCGCAGCCCGAGCACGTCTTCGAGGAAGCGAAGAAGCGATCGGCGATGACCAGGCGTGAGCCGTACCAGTCGCTCTTGTAGGCGAGCTGTCGGCGCAACTCGCCAAGTCCCGCATCGCTGATAGAGAGCGCGAGACGCTTGCTGCGCTGCATCCCGCGTACGTGCAAGTCCTCCACCACGATCACCGACTTGGTTTTTGCCAGTGACGAACTGAGCTGGTGAAGGAAGTCCTGCCGCTGACAAGAGATCTTGTAGTGCAGGCGCGCTTGCCGTAGTCTCGCCTTCGCCTGGTTCCGCGACCCTTTCTGCTTGCGGGCGAGTTGGCGATCGAGCTGCCGCAGCTTCGCGAGATTCTTGCGCAGAGCCCGGCGGGGCTCAACCACGCGCGTTCCCGATCCATCATGGATCACGGCGGCGACCTTAAGTCCAAGATCGATACCGACCACGTCGCTCTGCCGCTCGACCGGCCTCGGGAACAGGATCTCCCGCTTGCGCTCGACGGCGAGCGAGACGAACCAGCGATCGGCTCGACGGCGGATCGTCGCTGAGAGGATGCGACCCTGGAAGGCGCGGTCCGAGCGCGTTTCCTTCAAGCGCACCAGGCCGATCTTCGGCAGCCGAATGTGCCGCTCGCGCAAGTCGACCTCGTAGAGGCGGGCCGAGTCGTGTACACCTTTGCGCTTGAATCGCGGGTAGCCGGACTTCGGCCCCTCGCCCTTCAGGGCTTTGAAGAACTGATCGAACGCATTGTCGAGGTCGACGAGGGCCTGCTGGCCGATGTGCGCGGAGAGCTCGTACAGCCAAGGGCACTCGCTCTTCTTCAGGTCGACCAACCGCGCCTTCAGTTCGCTCAGACGTAGCCGCTTCCCGAACCTCTCGTATGTTCGCTGCGACTCAGCGAGGCCCCAGTTGTAGACGTAGCGTCTCGCTCCGACGCTCTTTGCCAGCCGCACGCGCTGCTCCTGGTTCGGATCAAGTTCGAACCGAAACGCCTGCCGGATAACGTGCGCCTCCGAACACATGTTCCCTAGAAGATACCGATGGGACCGGCTGTTCCCGCAGAGAAACCAGGGATCGATGGCGGCTAGAATCGAGGCAGCGCGGACGTAGCTCAGATGGTAGAGCGTGGGCTTCCCAAGCCTGAGGTCGCGGGTTCGATCCCCGTCGTCCGCTCTCTCTCGCGCAACCGAATCACCGGCTCGCCCGTTTCTCCCTTGCACCCACCACCGAGAGAGGGGGAAAGCGCATGTACATCGGAGTCGGTTCGGTTCTCACCCTGGTTCTGCTGATCCTGCTGCTCGTCTGGATCTTCTAGCCAGTGGCCCGCGTCAGGCGGGCCATTCCGCGGCCAGGCGGTCGCGCGTCTCCGCGAGGTGCTCCGGGAGCACCTTCACGTCGGCGAGCACGGGCATGAAGTTGGTGTCGCCCGCCCAGCGAGGCACGACGTGCAGGTGGACGTGGTCGACCACGCCGGCGCCCGCCACGCGTCCCAGGTTCCAGCCGAGGTTGGAGCCGTCGGGCGCGTAGGCGGCCGTCAGCGCCTCGAGCGACGCGACGGTGAGCCGGTGGATCTCGAGCGCCTCGTCGGCCGTCAGGTCGGCGAGCCCGCCCACGTGGCGCGCCGGCGCGATCATCACGTGGCCCGACGCGTAGGGGAACCGATTCAGCAGGACGAACGCGAGCTCGCCCCGGTGGACGACGAGCTCCTCCTCCGGCTCGCAGAAGATGCAGCCGGGCAGCTCGTCGGCCTGCCGGATGTACTCCAGCCGCCACGGCGCCCAGAGCTGCTTCACAACCACCGCCGCCAGCGGAACAGGCCGAGGAGGCCGAGCCCGACCGCGACCAGGATCGCGAACAGGGCCCAGAAGGCGTGGATGTCCCCCTCGCCGGGGACGCGGACGTTCATGCCGAAGATGCTCGCGATCAGCGTCAGCGGCAGCAGCACCACGCTGACCACGGTGAGGATCTGGAGCCGGTAGTTCGTCTGGTGGCCGATCACCGACTCGTTCGTGTCCTCGAGCGCCTCCACGACCTCCTTGTAGTTGTCGAGCAGGTCCCAGATGCGCTCGGCCGCGTCGACGAGGTCGTCGTAGTACAGCTCCAGCGACTCGGGCAGGAAGCGCGCCGTGTGCCGCTCGAGCAGCCGCAGCGTCGACCGCTCCGGCTTGATGATCTTGCGGTAGGAGATGATCTCCTGCTTCGCGTTCGAGATGTCGCGGACGGCGTCCTCCGACCGCTCCTCGAACAGGTCGTCCTCGATCACGTCGAGCTTGTGCCCGATCTTGTCGAGCATCGGGAAGCAGTAGTCGAAGAGGTCGTCGAGGACGTGGTAGAGGAGGTAGCCGGAGCCCTTGGAGAAGAGGTCGTCGCGCAGCTCCTCGTCGGCCTCGCAGCGCGCGAACAGGCGCGACACCGGCAGCAGCTCGACGTTCGGCAGCGTGACGAGGTAGTCGTGGCCGATGAAGAGGTCGAGCTCGCCCGCGTTCAGGCGCTGGATCGCCGTGTCGTAGACGGGGAAGTGGAGGACGACGAAGAGGTAGTCGGCGTACTCGTCGAGCTTCGGCCGCTGGCGCTTCGAGAGGACGTCCTCCTGGTCGAGCTCGTGCCAGCCGAACCGGTCGGCGAGCTCCTGCAGCGTGTCGCCGCCGATCCGCTCGAGGTGCACCCAGGTCAGCCCGTGGGCCTCGAGCTCCTGGATCCGCGGCTCCTGGCGCTGCCCGACCTCGACCGTCGTCGCGCGGGGGGAGCGGCTGCGGCGGATGCGGGGAATGCTCGGCATAAGTCCATGGGCGTGCAGTCGGCCCGATGCTACCCCGCGGGCTCGGTCGCCATGCCCGCGGCCAGCGGCGGGACCGGCGCGTCCTTGGGGTTCCTCAGGGCGCTTCGCGGCAGCGTCCGCTCGAGCGCAAGCGACGCCGCGGCGCTCCCGATCAGGACGGCCGCCGCCGCCGGCCAGAGCGCGAGCGGCTGCGCGTCGAGCACCGCTCCGCCGGCCGCCGGCCCGACGACGAACGCGACCTGCCAGGAGAGGCTCGACACGGCCATGTAGCGGCCCATGACGTGCGGCTCCGCCAGGTCGACGACCATCGGCCCGGCCACCGTGCCGTGCAGGCACGCGCCGAGCGCGAAGACGACCCCGACGCCGATCAGCACGCCGAACGCGGGATCCCCGTGCAGCCACGCGCCCATCGCCAGCACGGCGAGCCACGAGACGGCCCAGAGGACGGCCATCCCGGCCAGCGCGGTCATCCTCCGGCGCCCCTCCGACCACTTCGTGATCGGGAGCTGGGCGACGACGATCGCCGCGGTGTGCACGAAGAAGAACACGCCGATCAGGCTCTCGTCGACGCCGGCCTCGTTCTTGACGAAGACGGGCAGCAGCTCGGACAGCAGGACGACCCCGGCGGCGATGAAGACGACGTTCAGCCAGGCGAAGGCCATGAAGGGGCGGTTGCGGAGGACGTTGCGGTAGCTGCCCGGCTCCTCGTGGTGGTGCGGCGCCGGCGACGGCAGCCTGGTCAGGAGAGCGGCGAAAGCGACGAAGGTCGCGGCGTCGAGCAGGAAGAGGATCGTGAACGAGCCGGGCGTGCTCGCCGTCGCGATCAGGCCGCCGGTCAGCCCGCCGAGCCCGAAGCCGAGGTTCATCGTCACCCGCTGGAGGCCGAAGGCGGCGTGCCGGCGATGGATGGGGACGAGCGCGGTGAGCAGCGAGCTCGCGGCCGGCCAGAACGCGCCGCTCCCGAAGCCGAGCGCGCCGTTGAGGAGGAAGGCGTGCCAGGCCTCCGTGATCAGCGGGAAGAGCGCGATCGACGCCGCCATCACGAGCAGCGCCCCGGTCAGGACCCGTTTCGCCCCGAGCCGGTCGGACAGGGCGCCGCCCATGATCCCGGACGGGATCGCCACCGCCGCGTTCGTCGCGGCGATCAGGCCGGCGACGGTCAGCGAGATCCCACGGACGTTGTGGAGGTAGATGATCAGGAACGGGATCACGACCCCGTTGCCGAAGAAGTTCGCCAGACCGCCGGCCTGGAGGACCCAGACGGAGCGGGGGAGCTGCGGGTCGAGCGAACGCAGGTAGGCCGCGAGCGGTCGCATCGGGCGGAGGTTAGTGTCAGCGCCAGTGGACGACACGCAGCTCGTGAAGGCCCTGCGGGCCGGCGACCGGCAGGCGTACGAGGAGCTGGTCGAGCGCTACACGCCGTCGCTCCTGCGCGTCGCGTCGCTGTTCACGCCCACGCGGGCGGTCGCCGAGGAGGTCGTCCAGGACACCTGGGTGGGCGTGCTGCGCGGCATCGAGGGCTTCGAGGGCCGGTCGAGCTTGAAGACGTGGCTCTTCCGCATCCTCACGAACACGGCGAAGACACGCGGCGCGCGCGAGCGGCGCACGCTGCCCTTCTCCGCTCTCGCCGGCGCCGAGGTCGACGCCGCCGAGCCGGTCGTCGACGCGGACCGGTTCGACCCGCACGACGGCCACTGGTCGCAGCCGCCGGCGCACTGGCCGGAGGAGCGCCTGCTCGCGGCCGAGACGCGCGACCTGATCCGCGGCGCGATCGACGGGCTGCCGCCGGCGCAGCGGGTCGTGGTCAGCCTGCGCGACGTCGAGGGCTGGTCGTCCGAAGAGGTGCGCGACGCGCTCGGGCTGACCGAGATCAACCAGCGTGTCCTCCTCCACCGGGGTCGGGCGAAGGTGCGGACGGCGCTGGAGGCGTACCTTGCGTAACGGCGTGGCACCCAGGGAGACGAGGAGAGGATGAGCAGCGCCGCCCCGATCGCCTGCCGGGAGCTCGTCACGCTCGTGACGGACTACCTGGAGGACCGGCTCACGCCGGACGACCGTGCGCGCTTCGAGGCGCACATCGCCGGCTGCCCGCACTGCACCGCCTACCTGGCACAGATGCGCGCGACGATCCGGCTGACGGGAACGCTTCGCGAGGAGGAGATCCCGCCGGAGGTGCGCGAGGCGCTGCTCGCGGCGCTCCGCAACTGGAGGACCTAGGTGCGCCTGGAAGGATTCGAACCTTCGGCCTTGCGCTCCGGAGGCGCACGCTCTATCCCCTGAGCTACAGGCGCGAGGGAACTAGTCTAGCCGCGGTGAAAGTGACCGCCCGGATCGTGACGTTGCGCCTCGCCGAGACCTTCGTCATCTCGCGCGAGGCGTCGGACACGGCCGACGTCGTCCACGTCGAGGTCCGCCACGACGGCGTCAGCGGCTTCGGCGAAGCGGCGCCGAACGACCACTACGGCGAGACGGCCGACTCCGCGCTCGCCTTCGTCGAGGAGCACGCCGGCGCGCTCGGCGACGATCCCTTCGCCCTCGACGAGATCGAGGCGCGGCTGCCGCGCGAGCAGCTGGCGGCGCGCGCAGCCCTCGACGCAGGGCTGCACGACCTCCAGGGGAAGCTGACCGGGCTACCCGTCTGGCGGCTGCTGGGGCTCCGCCGGGCGGGGCCGCCGACGTCGTGGACGGTCTGGCTCGGCACGCCGGACGAGATGGCCGCCCGCGCCGCGCGCGCGTCCGACCGCTTCCTGCGCCTGAAGCTCAAGCTCGGCGGCCGCGACGGGCTCGACGTCGAGCGGGTGCGGGCCGTCCGGGAGGCGAGCGCGCTGCCGCTCCAGGTGGACGTCAACGAGTACTGGTCGCTCGACGAGGCGCTCGACTCGCTGCCGCGGCTCGCCGAGCTCGGGGTCGCGTACTGCGAGCAGCCGCTGCCTGCGGGCGACCCCGGCGGCCCGGAGCTGAAGCGCCGCTCGCCCGTCCCGATCTACGTCGACGAGGACTGCCACACGCTCGCCGACGTCGCCGCCTGCGCGGAGCGCGCGCACGGGATCAACATCAAGCTGGCGAAGTCCGGCGGGATCCGCGAGGCCGTGCGGATGGCGCACGCGGCGCGCGCGCTCGGGCTGGGCGTGATGCTCGGTTGCATGCTCGAGTCGGGCCTCGGGATCGCGGCGGGGGCGCAGGTCGGCTCGCTCTGCGACCACGTCGACCTCGACGGCAACCTCTTGCTCGCCGACGACCCGTGGCCGGGAGTCGAGTTTCGGGACGGCGTGCAGCTGCCCTCGGAGGAGCCGGGACTTGGCGTACGTCATCCTCGCTGAGGGCTACTCGGGCGACCCTCACTACGGCAAGACCGCGCGCGGCGTCGTCCGCTACCGGCGGGACGACGTCGTCTGCCTGCTCGACTCGACGCGCGCGGGCGAGCAGCTCGACGGCCTCCCGATCGTGGCGACGCTCGAGGAGGCCCTCGCCTTCGGCCCCGACACGGCTCTCGTCGGCGTCGCCACCCAGGGCGGCCGTTTCCCGCCGGCGTGGCGAGAGCTGCTGAGGCGGTGCATCGAGGCGGGGCTCCACGTCGAGAGCGGCCTCCACGAGTTCCTCGGCGACGATCCCGAGCTGAGCGGGCTCGCTGAGAGGCACGGCGTGGAGCTGCGCGACCTCCGCCGGCCGCCGCCCGACCTGAACGTGCCCACCGGCGAGAACCTCCGCCTGCCCGCGACGATCGTCCACACGGTCGGCTCGGAGTGCGCGATCGGCAAGAAGACCGTCGCGCTCGAGCTCGACCTCGAGGCGCGCAGGCGCGGCCACGCCTCGCGCTTCGTCCCCACCGGCCAGACGGGGATCATGATCGCCGGCTGGGGGACCGCCGTCGACGCGGTCCCGGCCGACTTCCTCGCCGGGGCCGCCGAGCGGCTCGTCGTCGAGGGCAGCCGGCGCGGGGGAGAGGAGCTGCTCTTCGTCGAGGGCCAGGGCTCGATCGTCCACCCGGCGTACTCCGGCGTGACGCTGGGCCTCCTGCACGGCTGCGCGCCGCACCTCCTCGTCCTCTGCCACCTGGCGGGGCAGACGGAGGTGGAGGGCTACCCGGGCCACCCGATCCCGCCGCTCCCCGAGCTCGTCGACCTCTACGAGCGCGCCTCGCTGCCCGCGCGCAGGGCGCGGGTCGGCGCGATCGCCCTCAACACCCGCGACCTCGACGAGGACGGCGCCCGCGAGGCGATCCGGGCGGCCGAGGAGGAGACGCGCCTGCCGTGCGACGACCCGGTCCGCTTCGGCTCCGCCCGGCTGCTCGACGCCCTCCTGGGGTAGGTCCCGCTGCCCCGCGGGTTGGGCCGGACGGCCCTGGCGGTCCGTCCTGCTCTCCTGAGATGCTTACAGGCGCACGCGGCCCCCAGCCAGGAAGGAACGATGCGACGAAAGCTCGCGGTACTCGCTGCGCTCTGCGCGGCTCTCACCCTCGCCGGCCCCTCGTCGGCGCTCGACGTCGGCGTCACCGAGGACGAGGGGAACACGAACCCGAGCTTCGTCTACGCGACGCTCCAGGACCTCGGCATGACGACGAACGTGATGTCGATCCGGTGGAATCCGCTCGACCCCCTGGGGCTGCCGGCCAACTTCCAGGACATCAAGGGCGCCGCCAGCGTCGCGGCCGCGCACGGCGTCAGCATCATCCTGGCGACCTACCAGGAGAAGAACACGGGCATCACCGACACGCCGGACGCGCCCGCCGTCTTCGCGCAGTGGCTGCAGAAGGTGGCGCAGGAGTGCCCGCTCTGCGCCCGCAAGGTGATCGTCCTCAACGAGCCCAACCTCCAGTTCTTCTTCAAGCCGACGTTCGACGGCTCGTGCATGCCCGCGTCGCCGGCCGCCTACGCGGAGGTGCTCGCGGCGGGCTACGACGCGCTCAAGGCGGTCGATCCGACCATCCGCGTCTACGGCCTGGGGCTCTCGCCGCGCGGGAACGACAACTGCAACGCCGTCAGCAACGTCTCCATGTCGCCGGTGTCCTTCCTCGCCGAGCTCGGCAAGGCGTACAAGGCGATGGGCCGGAACGCGCCGCTGATGGACGCGCTCAGCTTCCATCCGTACCCGAACGCGAACAACCAGGGCCCGGAGGTCGGCTACCTCTGGCCGAACGTCGGCGTGCCGAACCTCGACCGGCTGAAGCAGGTCTTCCACGACGCGTTCGCGGGGACAGCGCAGCCCGTCATCGGCGTCTCGAGCACCGTGCGGACCACGAGCGCGGTGCTGGCTCCGATCAACATCGCCCTCGACGAGCTCGGCTACCAGGTCGACACGCAGGGCGGCGCCGGCTACACCGAGAGCGAGAACGTCCCGTCGATCAGCGAGGCGACCCAGGCCGAGTGGTACGCGGACGTGATCGCCCGCTACGCCTGCGATCCGAGCGTCGAGACCATCAACTTCTTCCACCTCCGCGACGAGTTCGACCGTCGCCGCTTCCAGAGCGGCCTCGTGCGCCTCGACGGGTCGAAGCGGCCGTCGTACGACGCGGTCAAGGGCGCGATCGCGCAGAACAAGACCTGCCAGGGCACCCCGGTCTCGTGGCGTCCCGCGAAGACCGTGATCGGCGCGAAGGCGCTGTGGCCGCGCGGCAAGAAGTTCTCCAAGAAGCAGAGCGGCTTCCGCTTCCAGCTCACCGCCGAGGAGCGGGCCACGTACGAGGCCGAGCTCGTCGCCGCGTCGGCCGGCACGCCCACCAAGGGGAAGGGCAAGGACAAGGGCAAGGGCAAGGGCAAGAAGCCGTCGGCCACGGCGAAGCCGCTGGCGAGCGTGACCGGCGAGCTGCGCGCCTACTTCAGGCCCTTCGTCGTCTTCAAGGGCAAGCTCGCCCCGGGCACGTACATGTTCAAGGTGACGGTCGTCGCGGCGATGAACCCGAGCCGCACCTCGACCTTCACGAGCCCAGCCTTCACCGTGAAGTAGCCCTTGACACGAACACGCGTTCGCTCTACCATGACGAACACGTGTTCGTCCGTCTCGTCACCGTAGCCCTCGTCGCGCTCATCGCCTGGGCGGTGCTCGCGCGCGCCTCGGAGGGCGCCGGCCCGGAGCGCGCGTACACCGTCCGGCCCGGCGACACGCTCTGGACGATCGCCGCGTCGCACTACGGCGGCGATCCGAGGGAGGCGATCTGGGAGATCCGGCACCGCAACGGCCTCGCCGGGTCGCTCATCCGCCCGGGCGAGCGGATCGTCCTGCCCTAGCTCCCTAGGCTGCTCCCTAGACTTGGGGGCATGGACCTCGATGTCGTCTTCCTCGGCACCGCCGGGTCGATGCCGACCGCGCAGCGCGCCCCGAGCTCGCTGCTCGTCCGCCGCGGAGGCGAGCGGATCCTCGTCGACTGCGGGGAGGGGACGCAGCGGCAGCTCCTGCGCTCGGCGGTCGGGCTGATCGAGCTGCGGGAGGTCTTCATCACGCACTACCACGCCGACCACTACCTCGGCCTGCCCGGGATGCTCAAGACGTTCGCGCTCCGGGGCCGCGAGCTGCCGATCACGATCTACGGGCCGCCCGGCCTGCGCGACCTCTTCTCGGCGTTACGGCGAATCTTCGGGAAGCTCACGTACCCCTACGACCTCGTCGAGCTGCGCCCCGGCGACGTGCTCGCGCGGGGCAACTACGAGCTCGCCGTGTTCGCCGTCCGGCACGGGGTCAGCGCCGTCGGCTACTCGCTCGCCGAGGCCGACCGCCCGGGGCGGTTCGACGTCGCCGCCGCCGACGCGCTCGGCGTCCCGTCCGGGCCCGAGCGGGGAGCGCTCCAGCGCGGCGAGCAGGTTATCCTCGCCGACGGGGCCACCGTCCTCCCCGAGCAGGTGCTCGGCCCGCCGCGGCCGGGTCGCAAGGTTGTGCTCGCGGGGGACACCGCCTACGCCGAGACGGTCGTGGAGGCCGCCCGCGGCGCCGACCTGCTCGTGCACGAGGCGACGTTCTGCGAGGAGGAGCGCGACCGCGCGGACGAGACGTCCCACTCGACCGCCGCCGACGCCGCCCAGGTCGCCGCGACCGCCGACGTCTCGATGCTCGCGGTCACGCACCTGTCGCCCCGCTACTTCGGGCCGGACGTCGCCGAAGAGGCGCGCGCGATCTTCCCCGAGACGGTCGTCCCGCGGGACTTCGACGTGATCGAGGTGCCGTTCCCCGAGCGCGGCGCGCCGCGACTCCTGAAGGGAGCCGTCGCGCCGCCGAAGCGGCAGGCCGAGACGGCGCCCGCAGAGGTCTCCTGGTGCTCGCGGCCGTGAGTTCGTTCGTGCATGGTCGCGCGAAAGGCGAGCCTGGCAAGGACGCAGGGAGCGGCCGTACCTTCTGGTACGGGCGCGACTGAGGACGCCGCCAGGCGACGGTTTGCAGCCGACCAGGCACACAACCGTACTCGCGGCCGCGAGCACTAAACTGCTGCCGATGACGAGGATGGTGCAGGTGGCCGTGGCGGGGGACATCACCGAGGCGGAGGAGCTGCAGACGATCCTGCGCGAGGCCGGGATCGAGTCCGAGCTGGAGCCGGCGGTCGAGCACCATCCCCGCGAGGTGGAGGACGTCCCGCAGAAGGTGCTGGTCGCCGAGTCCGAGCTCGAGGCGGCCCAGAATGCGATCGAGGCGCTTTCCGAGCCCGACGAGCTCTTCCACGGCGAGTAGGGCACCCGACTTCGGCCGGCTCGCGGCCGCCTACGACGAGGTCCGGCCCGTCGACGACAACTGGCGGGAGGTCTTCGAGCTCGTCGTCGAGGAGGCGGGCCTGCGGGGCGCGCGCGTGCTCGACGCGGGCTGCGGGACGGGGCGGCTGGCCGTCAAGCTCGCCGAGTCCGGTATCGCCCGCGTCTGGGGGATCGACCGCTCGCCGGAGATGCTCGCCGTCGCGCGCGCGAAGACGCGCCGGGCGGAGTTCCGGGAGGGACGGCTGGAGTCCCTGCCGTTCAAGTTCGGCTGGTTCGACGCGGCCGTCGCGTGGCTCGTCGTCCACCTGGTCGACCGCCCCGCGGCGTTCGCGGAGCTCGAGCGCGTGCTCGCGCCGGGCGGGCGGCTCGCCGTCGTCACCTTCGACCCGTCGCACTTCTCCGGCTTCTGGCTGAACCGCTTCTTTCCGTCGCTCGAGGCCGTCGACCGGGCCCGGTTCCCCGATCAGGACGCACTCGTCGGGGAGCTGCGAGCCGCAGGCTTCGCCGAGCCGCGCGTCCTGCACGTCAGCCAGAGGGGCTCGCTCGACCGCGAGGCAGCACTCCGGCGTATCCGCGAGCGCCACATCTCGACGTTCGACCTGCTCGAGGAGGACGAGATACGGCGCGGCACCGCGCAGGCGGAGAATGAGCTCCCCGCGCAGGTCGAGTATGGAATCGAGTGGCTGGTGGCGGTAGCATCCAAGCCGTGACGACCATGGCGGTCTTCCGTGGCAGGCCGACCCGCGCAGAGAGCGCGGCGGCCCGGTCAGCACTTCCTTCGTAGCCGGGCGCTCGTCCGCTCGCTCGTCGACGGCGCCGGCATCGCCGCGGGCGACCTCGTCGTCGACGTCGGCGCCGGCCGCGGCGCGATCACGGCGGAGCTGGTGGCGCGGGGCGCGACCGTCTGGGCGGTCGAGTCCGACCCTGCGCTCGCCGCGGTGCTCCGGGAGCGGTTCGGCGACCGGGTGCGCGTCCTCGAGTGCGACGCGCGGGGCCTCCGCTGGCCGCGCGAGCCGTTCGCGGTCGTCGCCAACCTGCCGTTCGGGGGCGCGACGGAGATCCTCGCCGCGCTCCTCGGCGACCCGGCCGTGCCGCTCCGGCGCGCCGAGGTGGTGCTCCAGTGGGAGGCGGCCGCGAAGCGGTCGGCGGTCTGGCCGAGCACGCTGCTCGGCGTCGTCTGGGGCGCGCTCTACGAGCTGACGCTCGTCCGCCGGATCGCGCCCGGCGCCTTCGCGCCGCCCCCGGCGGTGGACGCGGGCGTACTCCGCGCCGTCCGCCGCCCCCGGCCGCTCGTCGACGACCTCGCGAGCTACCGCGGCTTCGTCCGGCGCGCGTTCGAGTCCCGCCTGCCGCTGCGCCGCCAGCTGCCGGCGCGCACGGTCAAGCGCCTGGCCGAGGAGCTCGGCTTCGCGCCCGCCGCCCAGCCTCGCGACCTGGACGCGCGGCAGTGGGCCGCCGTCTTCGCGGCAAGTTCACGCGGTCGCTGAAAGACTGCTCGGCCCCCGCCGTGGTCCGTGCCCGTGCCGACCTGGTGGGGCCGCTGGGAGCGCATTAGACTCGCTGCGGTGGTCAGCGTCCTCGAGCGGCGCCCCTCGATTTCGGTCGTGATACCCGCCTACGAGTCGTGGGGGACGCTGCCTGCCGTCCTGGATGCGCTCGCGCCCCAGATCCGCGATCGCGATCGCGAGGTGGTCGTCGTCGAGAGCTCGGGCGATGGGGCGGAGCAAAAGCTCGGCCGCTGGCCATGGGCACGCGTCGTCGCGCTTCCGGAGCGGACCCTTCCCGGCCGGGCGCGCAACCTGGCGCTTCAGGTCGCCGCAGGGGAGTGGCTCGCCTACCTCGACGCGGACTCGGTGCCCGACCCGGGGTGGCTGGACGCCCTCGAGCAGGCGGCCGAGCCGGGAATCGACGCCGTTGCGGGCGCGATCCTCAACGGGACCCCCCGCAGCCCCGTCGGAACGGCCGGCTACCTGCTCGAGTTCGCCGACTGGCTGCCCGGGCGGCGGGGCCGTCTGCTGCACGCGGCCAGCTGCAACCTCCTCGTCCGTCGGGACGCGCTCGCGAGGGCGGGCGGGTTCGCCGAGGACGTATGGCCTGGAGAGGACACGATCCTGACCTTCGCGTTCGCGGCCGACGGACGCCTGGCGTTCGCCCCGGCGGCTCGCGTCCGGCACCTGAACCGAACGCGGTTCGGGGACTTCCTCGAGCACCAGCGGCGTCTCGGCCGCGCATTCGCCGACGTCTGCGCGCGCGTCGACTTCCCGCATCGGGCACTCGGGCGGCCACGAGCGGCGCCGCTCGCAGGACCGTTCCGGCTCGGAGCCCTTGCATACCGGTTGGCCCCGCAGCCGCGTCAGGCTGCGGCCGCACTGGCCCTGATGCCCGTGCTCGCGGCCGGCGTGTTCGCCTGGACTCTCGGTCTCGCGGAGGCTCGGCGCTGACCCCCGAGCTGAGCGTCGTGGTCGCCACGCGCGGGCCGTCCCTGGCGCTCGCCCGGCTGCTCCGAAGCCTCGGCAGGGCGGACGGCTCGGCCCGTTGCGAGCTCCTGCTCGGGCTCAACGGGAGCGCCGAAGCCTCGGCGGCGCGCCGGCTGGCCGCGCGGTTCGCGCCGGCCTCGCGCGCACGGGTCGTCGTGCTCGACCGGTCGTACCCGGGCGAAGCGCGGAACAGGGTCGCGCGTCAGGCCTCGGCTCCCGTGCTGCTGTTCCTCGACGACGACGTCGAGATCCCGCTCGGCCTTCTCGTCGCCGTCGAGCAAGCCTTCGCCGCCGACGCGGCGCTGGTCTCCGCGGGCGGGCCGAACCTGACACCGCCCGCCTCGCCCGCCTTCGAGGAGCTCGCGGGACGCGTCCTCGCGAGCGGCTTCGGCACGGGCCCGCTCCGCTTCCGCTACCGCCTCGCCGCGGCGGGGCCGGGCAGCGGGCACAGGCTCGCCCTCTGCAACCTCGCCGTCCGCCGCTCGGTGTTCGAGGCGGGCGGCTTCGATCCCGCGCTCGCCTGCGCCGAGGAGAACGAGCTCCTGGCGCGCCGCCGGCGCGCGCGGGGG
>JBBDQR010000069.1:26511-39161 GCA_040905885.1 Gaiellaceae bacterium
TCCCCCGTGGATGCGCAGGACGGCCGGCAGCTTGCCCGCCGGCGCGCGCGGGGGCGGATCGCCTACCGGCCCGAGCTGGCCGTCTACCACCACCGGCGCCGGTCGCTGGGCGGGCACCTGCGGCAGATGGTGAAGTACGGCTTCGGCCGCGGCCAGGTCATCGTCCGCGCGCCGTCGCTGCGGCAGTTGCCCTACGCCGCGCCGGTGCTGGCCCCGCTCGGGCTGGCGGCCCTCGCGGCGAGCGGGCGGGCAGGCCTCGCGGGGGTGGCGCTCGGTGTCTACGCCACCGCGCTCGGCGGGGCTGCGATCCGTTTGGGCCGCTTGCGGGCAGCGACCGCCGCCGCGCTCCTGGCGGCGACGCACGTGGGCTACGGGGCGGGGCTGGCTGCGGGGATCGCGTCGGAGAGCTGGGGCAGGGCACGACGTGCACGCGGGCGAGCCGAGGAGGCGCTCGCTGAGGACGCAGCGCGGACGGTCCTCGCCCTGCTCGCGGCGACGGCGTTCGCGGTCGTGGCCGGCGTCGTCGCCGCCAGAGCGCTCGGTCCCGAGGGCCGCGGCGTCCTCGAGCTCGGGCGGACGCTGTCCTTCGCCCTCGCCCTTCCCGCAGGCATCGGCCTCGGGCGGGCCGGCGTCTTCCTCCGGCCCCGCGGGGGCATCGCCGACGCCGGCCTCTTCGCCGCCGTCCTGGGAGCCGGCGTGACCGGCGCCGGGGCGGGAGCTCTCGTGGCCGGCGGGCTCCTCCTGTCGGGCGACTGGCACGGGCTGGCCACCGTCGACATCGCGATCGTCGCCGCCTCGATCCCGGCGATCGCGTTCTCGCTGCAGGGCCAGGCCGCGCTCCGCGGGCTCGGCCGCGCGGCATGGTTCCGACGGCTTCTCGCCGGCCGCGACCTCCTCTTCCTCGTCGCGCTGCTCGCCGCGCTCGTGCTCCGTGTCGATGCGACGGCGGCGCTCGCCGCCTGGACGGTCCACTGGTTCCTCACCGCGGCCGCGGTGGCCTGGCTGCTCGCGGCCGCTTGCGGCCGACCGGCCTGGCCGCGCGGCGCGGTTCGACGACTTGCCGTCTTCGGTGCCTCGCAGGCTCTCGTCGTCCTCCTGATGCAGGCCCACTTCCGCCTCGACGTCGTCGCCTTGCAAGCGCTGGCCGGAACCGATCGGGTCGGGCAGTACGCGGTCGCGTTCGGGATGGCGGAGCTCGTCACGTACGGGGGGATGGCCGTGGGCTTCGCGCTCTTCCCCCGCACGGCGGCAAGTGCTGCAGCCGACAAGCGGCGAGGCGCCGCCGCGACCGTCCAGGCGTTGCGGGCGGCATTCGCGTTCGCCCTCGTGGTCGGCCTTGCGCTCGCCGTCGCCGGGCCGGCCCTCGTACGTCTTCTCTTCGGGGCGGAGTTCGCCGCCGCCGGCGCGCCGCTGCGGGCCCTCCTGCCCGGCGCCGTCGCACTCGCCGTTCTCCTCGTGCTTCAGAACGACCTCTCGGCCCGAGGCAGGCCCTGGCCGGTGGCGGGCTGTCTCGGAGTTGTCGTCGCGGCCAACCTGGTGCTCAACCTCGTCCTGATCCCACCGCTGGGCGTCACCGGCGCCGCTGTCGCCTCGTCCGTGACGTACTGCGCCGGCGCGGCCCTCTTGCTCGGTCTCTTCATGCGCGCGACCGGCGCCTCGCTCGGGAGCCTCGTCGGACACGCGAGCGAGCGGCCGCTCGTACCGGCGGGCTCCGAAGCGGGCACGTGACGCAGCTCGCGGTCGCTCTCCTGGGGCTCGGTCGGGCAGGGTCGACGCTCCACCTGCCGGCCCTCCGCCGCATCGGCGCCGCGCGCGTCGTCGTCGCCGCCGATCCCGATGCGCCCGGTCGCGAGCGGGCCCGAGCCGCGGGCATCGAGGTCACCGCGGACTGGCGGCGGGCGCTCGAGCCGGATGTCGATGCGGTGCTCGTAGCCACCCCCCCGGCGACGCACTTCGAGCTGGCCGCCGCAGCGCTCGCGGCCAGGAAGCACGTCTACGTCGAGAAGCCGATGACGACGTCGCTCGCCAGCGCGCGCGAGCTGGCGGAGCTCGCAGGGCGGTCGGGGAAGACCCTTCAGGTCGGCTTCGCGTATCGCTACCACCCGCTCTGGCGGCGCGTGCACGCCCTCGCCGCGAGCGGGCGCACGGGGCCGCTCGTCCGCGCGCACGGGCAGTTCACGACGGCTCGCGCGGGCGACGGGTGGTCGTCCCCGGTCGTCGACCTCGCCAGCCATCACCTCGATCTGCTCTCCTGGCTCACCGGCTCGCCGCCCGAGGAGGTCGAGGCGCGCAGCCCCACGGAGCTCCGTGCCCGCTGGGCAAGCGGCGCCGAGTTCGACGGCGCGTATCGGGAGGGAGGCCCGGCTGACGCCGTGGAGCTCGAGTTCGCGCAGGGGACGGTGATCGTCGACCGTCTCGCCGGAGTCCGGCTGCGCGGGCGCGGAGTCCGGCTCGGGGTGGGAGGCCTCCCCGATCCCGGGCTCGTTCGGGCGCGCGCCGGCGGCCGCGGCTGGGAGCGCTCGTTCGAGAGCGCGCTGCGCGCCTTCGTCGCGGCGGCGGTCGAGGGGCGGCCGGGCTGGCCCGGGGCCGACGCGGGCCTCGCTGCCGTGGACGGCGCCGAGGCGACGCTGCGCTCGCTCGCAAACGCACGGGCCGAGCCCGTCGGCCCCGGCAAGCCGCCCAAGTGACGGCACGTCTCCTCGTCATCGGCCTCGACGGCGGCGACGACCGCATCCTCACCGGGCTGATGGACGCCGGCAGGCTGCCGGCGCTCGCGTCGCTCCGTGAGCGCGGCGGGGCCGTCCCCGTCGAGACCGAGGCGGACCTGATGCCCGAGGCTGCTTGGCCGGTCCTCCTCTCCGGCGCCGGCATGGGGGAGGACGACATGTTCCACTTCTACACCTTCGATCCGGAGACGATGGGACTTCGCTTCCGGCGCGAGGCGGGCCCCCAGAGGGAGCCCTTCTGGCTCCATCTGCCTGGTCGCGGGGAGGGCGCCCTCGTGTCCGAGATCCCCGAGCTCCACCCGCACCCGGAGTCGAGGGCGGAGGAGACGTGCTGCTGGCACTCGCACGCTCCGCCGCACAGGCCGTTCTCCACGTCCCGGCGCCTTGCCGGGACGCTCCGCGCCCACGGCTCGCCGCTCCCTCTCGGCGACCCGGACTACTCGCGGGCTCCCTCGCTCGAGCACGACCTGTCGCTCGCGGACCGGCTCGCCCGGTCGGCCGGCCAACGCGCCCGCGCCCTCCGGGCGGCGGCGCGCGGACGCACGAGCGTGTGTGCCGTGTTCCACGAGCTTCACACCGCCGTCCATGCCCTCGGGCACCACTACGACCCCGAGCACTGGTACCGGCCGTTCAACCCCGAGCCCGAGCTGCTGTTCCGGGTCTACGAGGCCGTCGACGAGGCGCTCGCGCCTCTGTTGAAGGACTTCTCGGACGCAAACGTCGCGGTCGTCGCGGCTCGCGGCAGCCGCCCGGCCGACACGGCCGGAGACCTTCTCGAGGAACTGCTCGCCAGGGGCGGCCAGGCGA
The DNA here is from genome assembly GCA_040905885.1 of Gaiellaceae bacterium. Taxonomy (GTDB): domain Bacteria; phylum Actinomycetota; class Thermoleophilia; order Gaiellales; family Gaiellaceae; genus JACVRU01. The sequence goes on from JBBDQR010000069.1 coordinate 30,045, forward strand.
CGGCCGGGCAGTCCTCCGTCTCGCCGACCGAGCGGCTGCGCCGGCTCGTGCCGCCGGATCTCCGTCGTCGCATCGCGCTCCGCGTCCTCCCGCAGACGGTGCAGCATCGCCTCGCGGCGCGAGCCTTAAGGGAGCGCTACGCCTGGCCGGCGACGCGGGCCTTCCCGCTGCCGACCTGGACGATCGGGCTCGTGCGAGTCAACGTCGCAGGGCGAGAGGCGGCTGGCGTCGTCCCGCCGGAAGAGCTCGACTCGGTGCTCCAGGAAGCCACTCGGTTGATCCAGGAGACCGTCGACGCGGACACCGGAGGCCCGCTTGCGGCGCAGGTGATTGCTCTGCGACGAGAGGTATCCGCGCGCGACCCGCGTCCGGACCTCCTCGTCGAATGGGCCCCGACGCGGCCCCCGCTGGCGGCACGGCATCCGCGCCTTGGAACGTGGAGTGTCAGGCGCGCGCCGACGCACGCCTGGAGCCACCACCGGAGCCCCGGCCTCGTCCTGCTCGCGGGACCGGGCGTCCGGCGCATAGGAGCTGCCGACGAGCAGGACCGGCTCGGCCTCGCGCCGACGCTCCTCGCTCTCGCCGGGCTGCGCGAGCGGCCCACGGCCTCCCCCGCTTGGAGCGACCTCGTTGCGCAGTGACGGCCGCGGCGTGCTGGTCGTCGCGGGGAGCTTCGATGCCCGTGGCGGCCTTCAGCGCCGGCTCGACGAGGTCGCGCGGCTCGCGGCCGGGAAGGGGCCGGCGACCGTGCTTACGTGGAAGCCTGGAGTGCGCTGGAGCCGCGAACGCCGGCCCGACGGCGTCGACGTGATCCGGCTCCCGGCGCTCGCAGGCTGGGAGCGGGACCGCGCCCCGGCCGTTGCGCTGGCGAACACTGCGGTGTCGGTCGCGCTCGGGACAACGGTGGCGCTCCTCTTGCGGCGGCGGTGGCACGTGGCCTTTGCCGGCGGCTTGAATCCCGAGGGGCTCGTGGCCGGGATCGCAGCGCGGCTACTCTCGCGCCCCTTCGTCCTCCGGCCCTGGCTTCCGGGCCCCGTCGGGAACGTCGCGCGGCTCGACCGTTCACTGCTCGCGCCGCTCACTCGCCGCCTGCTCGTCGCAGCCGACTCGGTCGTCGCCGAGACCATGGAGATGGCGGAGGAGCTCGTCTCGGCCGGCTTCGAGCCTGGTCGGATCGTTCTCCTCGACGCGGGGCTCGAGCTCGGCCGTTTCGTGCCGCCCACGCCCGAGTCAAAGGCGGCTGCACGGAAGGAGCTCGGGCTCGCGGGGAAGGGCGTCGTCGTCTACTGCGGCCGCTTCGACCTGCGCCAGAAGCGGCTCGACCTGCTTCTCGCCGCCTGGGAACGCGCCGGCCTCGCCGGCTGGCAGCTCGTCCTGGTCGGCGACGGTCCCGACAGGCAGGCTGTCGAGGATCGAGCCGGGGGGCTTCCCGGCGTGGTGATGCGGCCGTGGCAGGAGGACGTCCTGCCCTTCCTGATCAGCGCCGACGTGGCCGTCCTGCCGACGCACTTCGAGGGCAACGCGAGCGCGCTGCTCGAGGCGCTCGCCTGCGGAGTTCCCGTCGTCGTCTCCGCGACCGGCATGTACCGGCGCCTCCCGCCGCCGGGCGCGCTGGTCGTAGAGACCGTGGACGAGTGGGCCGGCGCGCTTCGGAAGGTGGCCGGCGATCCGCTGCTCAGGGAAGAGCTCGGCCGCGCCGGCCGTGCGTGGGTCGAGGCTCGCCATGACACGGCGGCCGGCCGGGGCCGGCTCGCGGCGCTGCTCGGCTATCCGGACGGCGACCTGCCCGCTACTTCGCGCGCGCGCTGAAGGACTTCTTCGCCGTCGATCCGCCGAAGGAGGCGGAGATCGTCCCCTTGAGCGCCTTACCCTTCGCGGCCCTGGGAAGGTTCCAGCGGCACTGCGGCAGGCCCTGCGCGAAGGCGGCGCGCGCCGCCTTCAGGGCCTTCCCGCCGACGAGCAGCCTGCACGTCACCTTCCCCTGGTCGAGCAGGCCGAGCGTGTCGCCCCGGCCCACGGCCATCGTCGCGGTCAGGGCCTTCCCGGCGGCGGGCGCCTTCGGGTTCAGCAGCAGGCCGAGCGCGAGGAGCGAGGGCCGGCCGCCGGCGAGCGTGTAGGACCACCACGGCGGACCGTTCGGCGCCGCGTCCACGTCCTCGCCGGCGAAGCTCAGGACGAAGAAGTCGAAGGACGACGGGCCGCCGAGGTCGGCTGGGTGGATGGTGACCCTCAGGAAGCGGTCGCTCCTGAAGAAGGTCGCCGCGAGCGAGCTGCTCTCCATCTCGACGTACGCCTCGCCGTCCCAGCGGTCGATCCAGACGCTCTCTGCGTCGACGCCGACGGCGTACTCGGCGCCGTCCTCGTCGCCGGTCTCCGGGTTCCGATCCACGTCGATCAGCAGGAAGACGACGTCGTCGCCGGTGAGGTCTGTGGGCCGGTTCTCGAGCTTGATCCAGAAGACGATCGGGCCAGCCACGACGTCGTTGCCGACGTCGACGTCGGTGAAGTCCGGTGCGGCTCCGCTGTCGCCGGCGGCGTCCTTGAAGGACGCAGCGTTGAGAGCGGCCTGCTCGGCGGGCGCGGAGCCGGCGGGAGCGGCGACGGTGAGCGTAGCGAGCAGCGCGGCCGACACGGCTAGGACGAACGGCTGGCGGAACACTGCGACCCCTTTCCCCGGCCGACGCGGTGGACGACTTGTAGTACGGGCGCTCACCGCTGTCAACCGGCCCGGGCCTGACCTCAGCCGATGCCAAGCTCCGAAGCCGTGAACGCGGTGTCGGCGAGCTGGGGGATGAGCGCGTCGACGAACGGCAGCCGGTCGAGTGTCAGCCGCACAGCCCCTGCAAGCAGCCTAAATTCCTGGAACTCGTCGCTCGACAGTTCCCGGGCCTCGCGAGCTTCGAGAAAGAGGCGCAGGACGGGATAGGCACCCTGCTGGTACTGCCACGCCTCTGGGGTGATGTTCCGCGCGACGAGCGTAGGAGCGAGGTAGAGAGAGTGCGTCGCCTCTTCGTAACGGGGTTTCGCGATGTGCGCTCGATCGTCCCCGTCCAGCGGGGGAGCCGCGAGCGGCAGGTCGGGATGCTCGAGCAGGTGAATTGCCGTGAGCTCGCGCCCGAGGGCGCTGGTCTGGCGGAAATGCTCGGTGTTGCGGGTGATCGGGATTCGTGCGAACTCGTACCGAAGCCCGTCTCGGTAGCGACTGCGGTATTCCCGAGCGTTCGCGACCGCGTAGACGTAGTTGAACAGGCCGTCGGGATCCGTGTCGACGCCGTCTGCTCTTAACCGGTCGAGCAGACCGTCTGGCAGGTTTGCCGCCCAGCGGTCCTCGACCTCGTCGTGCAGCCAGAGCGGGGCGAAGTACGCGGCTCCAAACGTTCGCCAGGAAAGCGCAGCGGCTGGCACGGGCTTCCGGCTCGCGACAACGTAGGGGCCGTCCGGCAGCGACCCTGTCGAGAACGCGATCGCGAGATTGTCGTCCCGCTTCAGGAGGTGCGGACTGACCGATGTCCGGATGCGGTCAATCAGTCGCTCGTCAAATGCGATGAGACGTCGCTCGAGCCCGCGGTAGGTGATCTGAATGAGGCGCAGAGGCCCTTCGACACTGAGTAGCCGGCGGGCTTCGGCGAGATTCCAATCCGCCGTCTGGCGAACTCCCTGCGCCTCCCACTCGGTGTCGGGTACCTCTGGATCGGCAAACGCGGCGAGCCGTTCGCGGAGTTCCTCTTCGTTGAACGCGACCACGAGCTGGTCGCGATGGGTCTGGAAGCCAACGACGTTGACTGGGAAGAGGTCCGCGATGGTCGGCCAGGACTCGTAGGCCGGATCGACCTCATAGGGGACGAAGAGCCAGAGAGGGCCGTGGGGCTCGAGAGTTCGCCAGCCGGGGTCGTCGATGGTCGCTTCGCGGCAGGCGGCGTACTTCTCCTGGCGGCGGCCGAACGCATCCCTGTAGCGGACTGTCGCCTCGCCTGCCTCTGTCCCAGGATGCTTCACGAAGACGGAGAGCGCGATCCCGGCCTGGACCTCCTTAAAGACCTTCTCATCGACGCGATCTGCGAACCACTCGCGCTGGTCGCCATGGAGGTCGAAAACATGGATCTCGTCGAACCTCGACAGCAGGAATCGCCGAACGGCACGGTGCAGCTTGCGTTCCAGGTAGCCGCGGTTTGTCACCAGCGCAAGCACCCCATGTCCCGGCGCGTCCGGCTGCTCCAGCAACTTCCAGATACCCCAGCGCAGGAATCGGAGGTAGTCGTCTCGGAGCGGCCCGGTGTTCCGGTCGGGGAGGCGCTCGCCATCCAACGTGTAGAAGTCCTCGAGCAGGTCGTCGGAGTGCTTGTTCGCGTTGTGTGACGTACGTTCGTACGGAGGGTTGCCGAGGATCGCAAGTACAGGGATGCGGTGCTTGACGTGGCCGGCGCTCCGCGCCTCCTCGACGATTCCTCGGACCATAGGAAGAAACGAGAGCTGCTCGCCCTCGCCCGGCTCGTGGGGCTCGAGGGTGTTCGTAAGGTAGACGCGGAGCCGCTCGTCATCGGCAAGTTCGTGGCCCCGCCCGGCGTAGAACGAGGCGAGCTTCAAATGTGCGACGGCGTACGGGGCTGGCAATAGCTCGAATCCGTAGAAGTCGGGCAGGAGGTGTTCGCGGATGAGTCTTCGCTGGGAGGCCGTTCCGCGCTCAGCCTCGGCTCCAAGCGCGACTTCTGCGGCCCCCAGGAGGAACGTCCCCGTCCCGACAGCAGGATCGAGCACCGTGACGAGCGGATCTGCAAGCCCACGCTTGAGCCGGAATCGCGTCTCGAGTACCTTCTGAACGGCTCGCACGAGGAAGCCGACGAGTTCCGGTGGGGTGTAGTAGACGCCGCGCCTCTTGCGCTCGCCCGCGTCGTACTGCTCAAGGAACCGCTCGTAGAAATAGACGACGAGATCATGCTCGAGGCCGCCCGAGGCGATCTCGTCGCGGATCTCAGACACCCGTGTGTTGTCGAGCAGCGCGACGAGGTCTTCGATCACTCTTGTGATCGTCCCAGGCAGCATGTCGCGGTCTGTAAGCAGACGCACCGCGCTCCGAAGAAAGGGAACCGACTGGGGAATCGATCCGATCGCGCGCTCGAGCGTGAACTCCGCATCCTCGTTCCGAAGACGGGCGAGGAACAGGCCGTACGCGATCGTCTGAGCGAACGTATCGGCGAAACCCGCCTCATCGAGGTCACTCATCAGCGTCCGCCGATAGAAGCCAAAGATCTCCGTCAGGGGCGTTTCGACATCACTCTCGACGGCCGCCTGAAGCCCATCGCGCAGCAGCCGTGCGCGACGCGCTAGCTCGAGAGCAAGGCGCTGAGGCGACCGCAACACCGGCGGTGTATAGGCCAGGAACGAAGCGAGCGCCGCCCGCAGCTCCTCCTCGCGCGCGGGAGGGAGGAGCTGTGCGTGCCCGCTGGGGTCCCCGATTTCGAGGTGTCCTACCTCCTCGCCGTCGCGTATGTGGACGAAGCGGTAGTAGTCAGTCACCACCCAGTTCCCCAGCGACTCCCGGTACCGGGCTGCCTGATTCGAGGTTCGCAGCCAGCGTCCGATGTCGGTACCGGGCGCCTTTGTCTCGACGAAACCGACAAGCCGTGGACCGTCCTTGATGAAGACGTCCGGCTGGCCTGCCGCCTCAGCCGCGGCCTCGGGGGCAATCAACAGTCGTGGTCGACCGAGCCCGATGGCAAGGTCACGGAGAAGCGAGAGCAACGGCTCACGCAAAGAGAGCTCCGGAGTCGACTCGACTTGCCCGCGGAGCTGCGTAAGAGCCCGCAGGTAGCTCTCGATCAGAGACATTGCGGCGAGTCTAGGGGCCTCATCGGCGGGTCGTGCCGTCCGAGCCTCTCTCTATCGTTGGGCGCGTGACGCGCAAGAAAGAGAACCACCAAGACTCCTCGGCTCAGCCGCGGCCGGATTGGCAGGAGGCGTTCCGGCATGCGAAAGCCGAAGCCGACGCAGAGCTCCGTAAGCTCCACGCCGAGGCTGCCGCGACAGCTCACGAGCTACTCGCCGAGACGTAGGCAACGCCGTCCGGATGCTTCGCTAATGTGCAGTTCGACACGCGCGCCCCTTTAAGCCGGTCCAGCGAGGCCGGGAAGGAGTTCGAATGAGTCTGCCCGCCAACGTCCTGACGACCCCGCTCGCGCGCACGTGAGCGCCGTGGAGGCGCGGGCGGGAAGGATCCTCCTCGACGCCGACGGGATCCAGCGGACGCTCTCGCGGATCGCCCACGAGATCATCGAGCGGAACGACGACCTCGGGCGGGTCGCGCTCGTCGGCATCCACACGCGCGGGGTGCCGCTCGCGCACCGGCTCCGGCGGCTGATCGAGGAGCGCGCCGGCGTCGAGGTCCCGGTCGGCACGGTGGACATCACCTTCTACCGGGACGACGTCCAGATCCGGGGCGGCGAGGCGCCCCTGCACCCCCAGCCGCTCGTCCGGGCGACCCAGCTCGACTTTCCGCCGGAGGGGATGACCTGCATCCTCGTCGACGACGTCCTCTACACGGGCCGGACGATCCGCGCCGGGATCGAGGCGCTCTTCGACTACGGCCGTCCCGCCCGAGTGCAGCTCGCCGTCCTCGCCGACCGCGGCCACCGCGAGCTGCCGATCCGTCCCGACTACGTCGGCAAGAACCTGCCCACGTCGCGCGGCGAGCGCGTCCAGGTCCAGCTCGTCGAGGTCGACGAGGTCGACCAGGTTCTCCTGATCTCCACGCCCGAAGAGGAGCCCCACGATGGCTGACATCCCCAAAAGTCCACTAATTCTCATGCGGGAATCGCTCCCGCCCAGGCCGCCGGAGCGGCGGCACCTGATCTCCGTCCGCGACCTCGACCGCGACGACGTCGAGCGGCTGCTCGCCACGGCGCAGACCTTCGAGGCCTCCCTCGAGCGGGAGGTGAAGAAGCTGCCGACGCTGCGCGGCCGGACGGTCGTGACGCTCTTCTACGAGTCGTCGACGCGCACGTCCGCCAGCTTCGAGCTCGCCGCGAAGCGGCTGTCGGCCGACACGATGTCGATCAGGGCCGCCGGCTCCTCGGTGGACAAGGGCGAGTCGCTGAAGGACACGGCGCTCACCCTCGCCGCGTACGACCCGGACGTGATCGTGATCCGGCACCCGCACATCGGCGCGCCGCACCTCGTCGCGCGGGTGACGGAGGCGCGGATCGTCAACGCCGGCGACGGCAAGCACCAGCACCCGACGCAGGCCCTCCTCGACCTGTACACGATGCGGGCGGCGCTGGGACGGCTCGAAGGGCTGCACGTCGCGATCGTCGGCGACGTCCTCCACTCGCGGGTGGCGCGCTCGCTGATGCAGGCGCTCGAGCTCGTTGGCGCGCGCACGACGCTCGTCGGCCCGCCGACGCTGATCCCGCGGGGGATCGCGGCGGAGACGTCGACCGACATCGCGACGATCGCGGACGCCGACGTCGTCTACGTGCTCCGGATGCAGCGGGAGCGGATGCTCGAGGGCGCCAACTACGTTCCCTCGCTGCGCGAGTACGCGGAGCGCTGGGGCGTGACGCCCGAGCGCGTGCGACCCGGTCAGGTGGTCATGCACCCCGGCCCGATGAACCGAGGCGTCGAGATCGACCCGGTTGTCGCCGACGCGGCCGACGCGCTGATCCAGGAGCAGGTGCGCGCCGGGCTCGTCGTCCGGATGGCCGTGCTCTACGACCTGCTCACGCACGGCCCGGTGCCGGTTCCGGCCGAGGCCGCGATGGAGGTGGCCTGATGAAGCTCACAGCAAGGTCCCGCGCCAAGGAGAACGTCGTCGTCCGCGGCGCCCGTGTGCTCGACCCGGTCGAGGGGATCGACCAGACGATGGACGTCCGCGTCGACTGCGGCGCGGTGGCGCAGCTCGGCGAGCTGCTCGAAACGAACGAGCACCACGTCGTCGACGGGCGGGGGATGGTGCTCGCGCCCGCGTTCGTCGACCCGCACGTCCACCTGCGGACGCCCGGGCGCGAGGACGAGGAGACGATCGCCAGCGGCACCGCGGCCGCGGCTGCCGGCGGCTACTGCGCCGTGCTCGCCATGCCGAACACCGACCCCGTCGTCGACTCCGCGGCGGTGCTCGAGTCGCTGGTCGAGCGCGCCCGGGAGGAGGCGGAGATCCCGGTCGGCTTCCTGGCCGCGATCTCGAAGGGCCAGGAAGGGGCCGAGCTGACGGAGATGGCGGAGCTCGCCGAGCGGGGCGCGGTCGCCTTCACCGACGACGGGCGGCCGGTCGCCTCCGCCGGGCTGATGCGCCGCGCGCTCCAGTACGCGGCCGTCACGGGCCGCAAGCTCGCCCTCCACTGCGAGGAGCCGACGCTCTCCCGCTCCGGCCAGGTGCACGAGGGCGCGGTCGCCGCCGAGCTCGGCTTCGCCGGCTACCCGTCGGTCGCCGAGAGCCTGATGGTCGAGCGCGACCTCGCGCTCGCCGCCTACGAGAGCCGGCCGCTCCACCTGCTCCACCTCTCCGCCCGCGAGTCGGTAGAGGCTTTGCGGGCGGCCGAGCAGGCGGGCGTGGCGGTCACCGCCGAGGTGACGCCGCACCACCTCTGCCTGACGGACGAGGCGGTGCGCTCGCTCGACCCGAACGTGAAGATGAACCCACCCCTCCGCGGGGCGGAGGACCGGTCGGCGCTCGTCGAGGCGCTCCGCGACGGGACGATCCAGGCGATCGCGACCGACCACGCGCCGCACGCGCGGCACGAGAAGGACGTGCCGTTCGAGGAGGCGCCTTTCGGGGTCACGGGGCTGGAGACGGCCTTCGCGGCCCTCTACACGTACCTCGTGGAGCCGGGGCTGCTCCCGCTCGAGACGCTCCTGATGCGGCTCTCGCACGGCCCGGCCGAGGCCTACGGGCTCGCGCTGCCGCGGATCGCGGTCGGGGCGCCCGCGAACCTCGTCCTGCTCGACCTCGGCGCGCCCTGGCGCGTGGACGAGGGGAGCTTCCGGTCGCGCTCGGTGAACTCCTGGCTCCTCGGCGAGACGCTGACGGGCCAGGTCCGGCTGACGGTGGCCGACGGCCGGGTGGCCTACTCGAGCCGTAGGCTCGACGGAGGCGAGCAAAGAGCGGAGGGGGGGGGGGGGGGGGGG
>JBBDQR010000070.1:0-6967 GCA_040905885.1 Gaiellaceae bacterium
ACCGGTGAGGCGGCGTAACCCGTCGCTGGGTAGGTTCGACTCCTGCGCCGCTCCGCTAGGCCCGCTCGGCGAGGCGCTCGAGGATGTAGCCGGCGTACCAGGTCGGCCAGTCCTCGTCCCGGGCGCCGAGCTCCCGCTCGTACTCGCCGTGGGCGCGCTCCGCGTCGCGCAGCAGCTCGGCGAGCTCGTCCTGCGTCAGGTTCATCGCTCCTCCTCTCGTAGCCCGTGGAGGACGTACGCCTCCACGGGGTCGGCCTTCCCCTTCACCTGGAGCGGCGGCAGCCGCTCGACCAGCGCGCCGGGCGGTAGCCGCTCGTAGGTGCCGGCCCCCACCACGACTTGGCCGGCCTTCGCCTCGTGCTCGAGGCGGGCCGCGAGGTTGACGGTGTCGCCGACCAGCCCGTGCTTGCGGCGGCCGCGACCGGCGCCGACGACGCCGGCGAGCACCTCGCCGCTGTTGACGCCGGCCCGGAACCGCGGCCACTCGGGATGCGCGTCGGCGATCGCCGCCGCCTCGCGCTGGAAGGCGAGCGCCGCCCGAGCGGCGAGGAGCGCGTGCTCGGGCTGGTCGCCCTCCTTGTTGAAGACGGCCATCACCGCGTCGCCGATCAGCTCGTGCACGTCGCCGCCCTGCTCCTCCACCAGCGGCACGAGCCGCTCGAAGTACGTGTTCAGCATCGCCGCCACCTCCACCGGGGGCGTGCGCTCCGAGTAGGGCGTGAAGCCCATCAGGTCGGCGAACATGACGCTCGCGTCCCGCACGCCGGCGAGTGTCTGCTCGAGGTAGAGCGCGCTGAACCGCTCCTCGTGCCATTCGCGGTGCGCCGCGAGCGCGATCAGTGCGAACGAGCCGAGCATGAGGACGTGCCACTCCCACCAGGTCACGCGCCAGTTCTGGGCCCAGGCGACCACGAGCAGCGCGACCGCGAGCAGCAGGAACCCGGCGGCGACGAGCAGGAGGAAGCGCTCGCCGCGCCGCCGGTAGAGGCGGGCGTAGCCCGCGGCGCCGAGCGCGTAGAGCGCGACGCCCGCGCCGCCGAGCCCGAGCTGCCACCCGTCCAGCTGCTCGGCGGCGAGGGGACTGTCGAGCGGCGGGAGCTCCGCGAGCGAGACTGCGGCCCAGGCTGCGATCAGCGCGGCGAGACCGGCGAGCAGGGGCCCGGAGGCCCGCACGATCCGGGAAGCCGCGGCTGGACCGGGCTCGAGCGCCGAGGCGGCCACGAACACGCTCCCGAGCAGGAGGCCGGCCGGGGTGGCCAGCTCGAAGCCGGCGTTCTTGCCGACCAGCACGCCCGGGGTGGCCAGCGCGTGCAGCCCGAGGAAGCCCGCGCTGGTCACGAACGCCAGCGAGACGAGCGCGAGCCGCGCGTCTCTTCGCCGCCGCGCGGCGGCGAAGATCGAGTAGCCGAGCACAGTCGCGATCGCCGCGGCCGCGAGCACGAGCCAGAAATGGGCCGGATGGTGCTCCCAGCTGACGTCGAGCGACGGTCGCAGCCGCAGCACCGCGAGCACCGCCAGCGGCGCCGCGATGACGAGCGCCCAGAAGCGGATCACGGCCGCCCCACGAGCGACGCGAGCTCCCGCCGGTACGGCTCGCCGTCGAACGCGCTCAGAGGATGAGGTTCGAGCTCCGCCTCCTGGATCCGCCCGTCTCGCCGCAGATAGACGCCCGGAAAGATGTCGCCCGCCGCGTCCATCTCGACCGTCACCGCGACGGCGTCCGCGCCGCCGGCGTCGACGAACTGCTCGAGGGGCTGGATCCCGTCGTCGAACGGCCCGTCCAGGCCGACGACGCGGCAGAGATAGCCCTTCTGCGCCCACAGCTCCGGGGCGCGGGCGAGCTCCGAGGCGAGGAAGGGCACGATCTCGCCCCCGGCCAGCGGCCGCCGCGGCCGGGCACGGACGCCGAGCTGCTCCGCCAGGTGCTCCGCCAGCACACGCGCGTTGTACCGGAAGCCGTGCACGGCGGGCGAGCTCGAGCCCACCCCGCGCTTCCTCAGGCCGCCCGCGCCCTGGCTCGCGTTCCCGGCGAAGAAGACGCCCGGCGCGCCCGCGGCCTCGAACAGCGGCGTCAGCGCGGGAATCCGGCCCTGCCCGACCGTCCGCACGCCGAGCTGCTCGAGGTCGCCGAGCGGCGCCCGGAAGCCCGTCGCGGCGAGGGTGGCCTCGCACTCCAGCTCGTACTCGCCCGGCCGCGTCGTCCCCTGGGCCACGACGCGGAAGCACGTGGCGGTGCGATCGATCCGCTCGATCGCGGCGTCGAGCACGTAGGTCCCGCCGCCGAGCGCGCGATCCTCGAGCGGCTGGAGGTAGCGGGCGCGGACGCTGGCGAGGGCGATCACGCTCGTCTCCGCGGGCCGCGGCGAGACCAGCGTCACCCGTTGCGCCCAGGGGAGCAGGCCGTCCGCGATCTCGAAGCCCGAGTTGCGCTTGCCGATCACCAGCACGCGCTTCCCCTGGTACGAGGCCGGGTCGCCCGTGTCCGCGTAGTGCGGCACGTCCTCGATCCCGGGGATCGGCGACTTCCACGGCTCGGTGACGCCGAGCGCGAAGACGGCGGCCCTGCACCGGTACTCGCCGTCGGAGGTCACGAGCACGAGCCGCCCGTCGTCCTCGCGCCGCGTCGCCTCCCAGCGGCAGCCGTAGCGGACGGCAACGCCCGCCCGCCCCGCGAAGGCGGCGAGCCCCTGCTCCATCTCCGGCCGCGAGGGGACGGCCCACGTCCGGTCCATGAAGCCGGGCACGAGCCCGCGCAGCTCGGGCTCGTCGGCAAGCAGGCTGTTGTGGTCGTACCACTCGTACTCGCGCGAGTCGCGGGCGAACGGCGCGTCCGGCTTCGACCAGGACAGGAGGCGCTGGAAGATCGGCCACTTGCGGAACATGCCGCCGGGACCGTCGTCCGCCGAGACGACCGCGTGCCGCACGCCGAGCCGGCTGAGGAAGTACGCCGTCTGGAGGCCGCCGGGGCCGCTGCCGACGACCACGACGTCGTAGTCGCCGGGAGGGAAGATCCCCTCCGTCACTCCGCCCAGAGCGTGGTCACGCGGAGCCGGCGGGCCATCGCCTCGAGCATCCGCAGCCCGAGGTGGGGATAGTCGAGCAGCAGCGGCCGCAGGCGGTGCTCCGGCAGCACGGCGCAGCGCAGCTCCTCGCTGACCGCGACGATGTCCGCGACCACCGGGTCGCCGGTGAGGATGGAGAGCTCGCCGAAGAAGTCGCCGGGGTGGAAGCGCACGCGGTCGCGCCCGTCGATCCGCACCGAAGCCTCTCCGTCAGTGATCACGTAGAAGCCGCCGCCGGAGATGCCGGACCGCAGCACGCGCGTGTCACGCGGGAAGCTCGCCTCGTCCATCAGCTCAGCCACCGCCTGGAGCTGCGGCGCCTGGAGGTCGGCGAAGAGCGCGAGCCGCGACAGGACCGCCGCGTCGATCACCTGCGCGAACCTACCACCGCGACGAGCCGCGATAGCCGAAGATCGCCCGCGCCTGGTCGACGTTCTTGCCGCAGCGCCGGCACTCGAGCCAGTTCTGGCCCTCGCGGACGTGCTTCGTCCAGCTGTGCAGCCCCACCCAGCAGCGCAGCGGCTTGCGCCTCATCCCGCGACGCGGGCCGCGGAGGGGCTTGCGGCTCATCCCGCCAGCTCGTCACGCGACAGCAGGTCGACCGTGAAACGACGCCTTGCACCCGGCCCGCCCGCCGCCGGATGCGACAGCCAGAGGGCCGCGTCGAGGATCCGCACCAGCGACCGCTGGTAGCCCACCGAAGCGAGGCGTTCCTGAATCGCCCGCAGCGCGTCGACGTTCCGCCGTCCCTCGCGGCGAAGATGGACGACGACGCGCGCCGCCGCCTCGCCGGCACGAGGTTGCGTCGCCGCAGGTTCCGGTGCGGGTCGGCCGAGGAGGTCGACGACCAGCGCGTCGAGGATCGGGAACAACCGCGGCCGCTTCAGATGCAGCAGCTTGGTCGCCACGGAGGCGCCGCGGCCGTGTGCGATCACGCCGCTGAGTGCGGCGCGCACAAGTTCGTCGCCGCGAGCCGCCGCCCAGCTGTCGTCGTCGGTCTCGATGAGGCCGAGGTCGAGGGGGATCTCTCGCAGCCAGACGAGCTCGCGGTCGACCAGATCGGTCCACCTCGCGTGCGCGCTGCGCGCGCGCATCGTCCTGTTCAGCGCCTGGACGTCGGCGATCTCTATGCGGTCGGGCCGGCCGATCCCCGCCAGCGAGTCGTACGCGCCGACTCCGACAGAACTCGGGTCGACCTCGAAGAACAGCCGTGCGAGGCCGCCGCCGTCGAGCACGAGCTCGCCGCCGTCGAGGCGCGCGATGCGCAGGAGCAGCTCGTCTCGCAGCGACGCGCTCATCCGGCGACGCGCGACCAGGCCGTCGGCCGGTGGCGCTCGACGATCGCCGGGAGGCCGGCGCTCTCCGGGAGCGTCCCGTAGGCGCGGCCGTGCTCGCCGTGCACGCGCGAGGCGACGAAGAGCTCGGCCACCTCGGAGGGCGCGAAGCGGACGAGGAGCGTCGCCTGGAGGGCCACCGCCAGCGTCTCGGCGAGCCGGCGGGCGTCCCACTCCTCGGTCGGCGCGAGCTCCGGCCTCAGCTCCGGCTCGAGCTCGGCGAGGAAGGCCTCGACCGCCTCGGGCTGCCGGCGGGCGATGCGCAGCACGTCGAGCGCAGCGACGTTGCCGGATCCCTCCCAGATCGAGTTCAGCGGCGCCTCGCGGTAGAGGCGCGGAAGCGCCGACTCCTCGACGTAGCCGTTCCCGCCGAGGCACTCGAGCGCCTCGCCGACCACTCCCGGCGCGACCTTGCACGTCCAGTACTTGGCGACGGCCGTCGCAAGCCGGCGGAAGGGCGCGTCCTCGTCGTCGTAGGCGCGCGCGACGCGCAGGGCGAGCGCCGTCGCCGCCTCCGACTCGAGGCAGAGGTCGGCGAGCACGTTCCGCATCAGCGGCTGCTCGGCGAGCTTGGCGCCGAAGGCGGCGCGGTGCGCCGCGTGGTGCGTCGCCTCCGCGACGGCGCGCCGCATCAGCGCCGCGGAGCCGAGCGCGCAGTCGAGCCGCGTGTGGTTGATCATCTCGGCGACGGTGGGCACGCCGCGGCCCTCCTCGCCGACGAGCCGCCCCCAGGCGCCCTCGAGCTCGATCTCGGCCGACGCGTTCGACCGGTTGCCGAGCTTGTCCTTCAGCCGGACGAGCCGGAGGCGGTTGCGGGAGCCGTCCGGAAGCACGCGCGGGACGAGGTAGCAGGAGAGGCCCGCCGGCCCCTGGGCGGTGACGAGGAAGACGTCGCACATCGGCGCCGAGCAGAACCACTTGGAGCCGTGCAGCTCGGCCTCGCCGTCGGCGCGCGGCCGGGCGGCGGTCTCGTTCGAGCGCAGGTCCGACCCGCCCTGCTGCTCGGTCAGCGACATCCCGGCGAGTGCGCCCGCCTTCTCGCCGGCCGGCGCCAGGTCCGGCTCGTAGAGGTACGACGTGAGCCGCGGCTCCCACTCGTCGGCGAGCTCCGGCGACGCGCGCAGGGCAGGGACGGCGGCGTGGGTCATCGAGAGCGGGCAGCAGACGCCGGCCTCGACCTCGGAGAGGAGGACGAAAGCGGCGGCGCGCTCGACGTGCGAGCCCCCGCGCCAGGGGAGCGCGTGGATCCCCTGCTCGACCCCGAGCTCCAGCAGGGCGTGCCACGCCGGGTGGAACTCGACCTCGTCGTCCCGCCCGAGCCGGGGCGGATGCTCGTTCGCCAGGCGGCCCCACTCGAGCGGCTCGGCGCCGAGCTCGCGGCCGAGGGCGCCCAGGCGGGCCTCCGCGTCGGGCGGCCCCTCGCGCCGGACCGCCTCCGTCAGCGGCCGGTCCTCGGAGAAGAGGTCGTAGCCCTCGAGCGGCGGCGGCTCGTTCACGGTGCGATTCTGTCGGAGAATCCCCTCGTGCGGAAGCTCCCCTACGCCTACGAGCCCTACGGCTGGGCGATCTCGACCGCCGAGGCCGCCCGGATCGCGGGCATCCCGCCGGAGGACGTCCTCCGCTTCGACGGGAACATCCCGCCCCGGCCACCGCCCTCGGCCCGGCCGGAGACCGTGGCCGCGGCCCTCGCCGCGATCAACGCGTACACGCACGGCGGCTATCCGCTGATCCACGAGGCGATCGCCGGGTACGCGGGCGTCGAGCCGGGCCAGGTCGTGCTCGGCGCGGGCGCGGACGACCTGATCATGCTCTGCGCCCGGGCCTTCGCGGGCCCCGGCGACCGCGTCGCGATCGCCGACGAGCCGACGTACCCTCTGATCCGGCTCGCAGTCTGGCTCGCCGGCGCCGAGGTGAGCGACGCCGATCCGGTGCTGACCTTCTGCTGCCGGCCGCACAACCCGACGGGAGCGCTCGTCGACCTCCCCTCAGCCCGGCCGCTCGTGGTCGACGAGGCGTACTTCGAGTACGCGGGCGAGACCGCGGCGGGACTGCTCGACGACGGCGTGATCGTCATCCGCACGTTCTCGAAGGCGTTCGGGCTGGCGAGCGCGCGCATCGGCTACCTGCTCGCCGACCGGGGCACGGCGGCGGCCCTGCGGGAGCGGCAGCATCCGGCGCCGGTGTCGACGCCGTCCGTGGCGCTCGCGCTCGCGGGGCTCGCCGACCCGCCCGACGTCGGGCCGACCCTCGCGGAGCGCGACCGGCTCGCAGAGCGGCTGCGGGCGCTCGGGCTCGACCCGCTGCCCTCCTGGGCGAACTTCCTCTACGTGCCGCTGGCGAAGGCGTCCGCGACGGCCGAGCGGCTGCTCCAGCAAGGGCTGCTCGTGCGGGCGTTCCCGGAGGCGATCCGGATCACGGTGCGCGACGCCGCGGACGACGACCGCCTGCTCGAGGCGCTGGCGGAGCTTCTCTAGCCGTCGCCGCGCATCTCGTCGATGGCGGCGCGCCCGCGCTCGTGCACCTCCCGGCGCCGCTCGTCGGCGTCCACGGGCGTCTCGCCCGCGGCGAACT
>JBBDQR010000071.1:0-1175 GCA_040905885.1 Gaiellaceae bacterium
TCGGCGGCTACGGCTACATCAAGGAGTACCCGGTCGAGAAGCTGATGCGCGACGCGAAGCTGTTCCAGATCTACGAGGGGACCTCGCAGATCCAGCGGCTCGTGATCGCCCGCGAGATCTTCCTGCCCCGGGATTGACGGGCCGGGAGCGGGGCTACACTGGCTCCTTGCGCGCCGGGGCGTCGTCGACCGCTGCCATCCGCCGCCGCGACTTCGCGGCGCCGCTGCGCGCGCTCCTGATCGGCGCCGCGAGCGTCGCCGCCGTCGGCGTGGCGCTCGGCCTGGCCTTCGCGGGCTCCCCGGGGAGGCTCGCCGAGGGCGTGCAGATCGCCGGCGTCGACGTCGGCGGGCTCACCGCCTCCGAGGCCAACGCGCTCCTCGAGAGCCGCTTCGCGCAGGTCCAGGGCGTCCCCGTGACGTTCGTCGCCGGGACCCGCCGCTTCGACCTCACGCCCGCGCAGCTCGGCGTGAGCGTGGACTGGGCCGCCGCCGTCGAGACCGCCCGCCGCGAAGGCGAGGGCTTCGGCCCCGTGCGCGGGTTCCGCCGGATCCACACGCGCATCTTCGGGGCCGACATCGCGCCCGCCACTCAGGTGTCCTCGGCGTCGCTCGCCTACGCGCTGGGCGAGATCGCGAGGGAGATCGAGCGGCCGGCCCGCGATGCCTCCGTCCGGCTGGACGGGCTCACTCCGGTGCTCGTCCCGGGCGCCACCGGGCAGGCGCTCGACCGGGCCGCCGCCGAGGGCGTCGTCGCTCGCGCGCTCGCGGCCTTCGCCCGCGCGCCCGTCGGCCTGCCGGTGCAGATCACGACACCGCGCGTGACCCGCGTCGACCTGCGCGGGGCCATGGCCCAGTCGCGGATCGCCCTTTCCGGCCCCGTCCAGCTGCGGGTGGGCAGGACGGGCTGGCGTCTCACCAGGCAGCGGCTCGCCGGCATGCTCGCGCTGCCGAGCCGCGGGCGCGCCGAGCTGGCGATCGGGGGCACGACCGCCGAGCAGTTCCTCGAGCGGATCGCCGACCGCGTCGAGCGGCGGCCGCAGGACGCCGGCTTCGAGGTGCGCGGCGACGGCTCCGTCCGCGTCGAGGTCGGCGTCGTCGTCCGTGAGCTCGACCGCGTCGCGACCCAGCAGGCGATCCTGACCGCCGCGATCTCGCCGACCGAGCGCGTCGCGGTGG
>JBBDQR010000072.1:0-6845 GCA_040905885.1 Gaiellaceae bacterium
TGATCGCGTCGAAGGGGCACGCGAGCTCGCAGTAGCCGCAGAAGATGCAGCGGCTGAGGTTGATCTCGTAGATGCGCGCGTAGCGCTCGCCGGCGGAGATGCGGTTGTCGGGTGTGTTCTCGGCGGCGACGACGCGGATGCAGTCCGCCGGGCAGGCGGCCGCGCAGAGCGAGCAGCCGACGCACTTCTCGAGCCCGTTTTCGTGCCGCCAGAGCCGGTGGCGGCCGCGGAAGCGCGGGTAGACCGGCCGCTTGTACTCCGGGTACTGCTGCGTGATCGGCTGCTTGAAGATCTGCTTGAACGTGACGCCGAAGCCGGAGAGCGAGCCGGTGAAGGGGTTCTTCGGGAACATCAGTACGCCACCACCAGCGCCGCAGTGGCGACCGCGTTCAGCGTCGCCACGGGCAAGAGGACCTTCCAGCCGAAGCGCATCAGCTGGTCGTAGCGGAGGCGCGGCAGGGTCGTCCGCATCCAGATGAAGACGAAGAGGAGCAGGAGCAGCTTGAGCAGGAACCAGATCGGGCCGGGGAGGACGGGCCCGCGCCAGCCGCCGAGGAAGAGCGCGACCGCGAGGGCGGAGAGGGTGATCAGGTTGATGTACTCGGCCATCGCGTAGAGGCCGTAGCGCATGCCGCCGTACTCGGTGTGGTAGCCGGCGACGAGCTCCTGCTCGGCCTCGGGGAGGTCGAAGGGCGCCCGGCTCGTCTCGGCGGTGCCGGCGAACATGAAGACGACGAAGCCGACGAGCTGCGGGCCGATGTACCACCAGTCGCCCTGGCCGGCGACGATCTCGGTCAGGCTCAGGGAGCCGGCCATGATGATCACGCCGAGCACCGAGAGCGCGAGCGCCACCTCGTAGGAGACGAGCTGCGCGCACGTGCGCATCGAGCCGAGCAGCGAGTACTTGGAGTCGGAGGCCCAGCCGCCGACGATGAAGCCGTAGATCCCGATCGAGCCGAGCGCGAAGATGAGGATCAGCGAGATCGGCACGTCCACGACCGCGCCCTCGACCCAGTAGCCGTGGATCGTCCAGCCGGGCCCCCACGGGATGACGGCGAAGGACGCGAGCGCTGTGAACGCGGCGACGGCCGGCGCGGCGATGTAGAGCCGGTCAACGGCCGTGACGGGGAAGAAGCTCTCCTTGCGGATCAGCTTGATCAGGTCGGCGAACGGCTGGAGCAGGCCGTACGGGCCGGCCCGGTTCGGCCCGTAGCGCAGCTGCATGCGGCCCATCACCTTCCGCTCGGTGAGGGTCATGTAGGAGAAGACGAGCATCAGCAGGTTGACGACGACGAAGGCCTTCATGAGGCTGATCCACCAGACCTCGTTCACGGTTTCCTCACCTCGACCGTGGCGTGGAGGTCGCGGGCGTGCTCGTCGGCCACGCGCACGACGCCGGTCACGAGCCGCCGGTTCACGCGCGCGCGCAGCGACACCGACGTCCCGTTCGACCGCACGTCCACCTCGTCGCCCGTGGAGATGCCGCGCCGGCTCGCGTCCTCGGCGGAGAGCTCGATCTCGGCCGGCGGGCGCTGGAACTGGAGCTCGGGCACCCGCTCGACCGCCGGGCCCGAGAAGAGCGGCCGGTAGCGGTTGAGGGCGAGGAAATGGCCGTCGCGCGGCTTGACCGGCTCGGGCTCGTACTCCGGCTCCGCGGCCGGCGCCTCGGTGCGGGCGCGCAGCTCCGCGCGGTCGCCGACCGCGCCGTACGGCAGACCGGAGTAGATCCGCCCGGACAGCTCCTCGAAGACCTTGGCGGGATACGGCGAGACGTCGACGCCGAAGCGCGCGGCGAGCTTCGACAGCCAGGCGAGCTCGTCCGGGCAGGGCGGGATCACGGCGCGGCGGAGATGCTGGAGCCGTCCCTCGAGGTTCACGAACGAGCCGTCGCGCTCGAGGTAGCTCGTTCCCGGCAACACGAGGTCGGCCCAACCGGCCGCGAGCCCCTGGAACATCGTGATCGCGAGCACGCGCTCGGCCAGTTCGGCGAGGGCGCGGACGTTCGGGTCGTTCGCCGCCTCGTCGCCGGAGACGATCAGGAGCCCGATCGGCTCCGGGTTCTCCGGCTCGCCGTCCGCGGCGGCGGCCCAGGCCTCGGCGACTCCGTGGGCGTTCGGCGTCGCCGGCAGGTGGAAGGCGCCGCATCCCGGCTTCTCGGCGAAGCCGAGCTCGCCGGCGAGCCGCGCGATCTCCGCGCCGCCGGCGCCGCCCGGGCCCGACCAGATCAGCACCGCCCGCTCTGACCCCCGGAGCCGGCGGCCCAGCTCGCTCTTCGCGCCCGCCAGCTCGCGGCACGCCTGTGGGCCCTCGCCGGGCAGCCGCTGCTCCGTCCCCGCCGGCCCGATCGTCACCACGTCCGCGCCCCGGCGGCGGGCCGCCTTCAGCCAGAGGTCGACGATCGGCGCCCGCTCGGCCACCGGATCGTCGCCGATCACGACGACGAGCTCGGCCTCGGCGATGGCCGAGAGCGGCAGCCGGAAGGCGCCGATCGACTCGTCGCACTCCTCGGGCATCAGGGCCGTGTGCGCTCCGACCCCCTCCCGCAGCAACCGCCCGAGCGCGTAGGCGAGCTCGACCGTCTCCGAGCCGGAAAGGGCGGTGACGATCCGCCCTTCCGCGCCGCGGAGCAGCGCCTCGGCCTCGTCGAGCGCCTCGTCCCAGCCGACGGGCTCGAGGCCGCGCCGGCGCACGCGTCGCAGCGGCTCGACGATCCGGTCGCGCGCGTAGAGGTGCGGGAAGGCGAAGCGGCCCTTGTCGCAGAGCCACCCGTCGTCCACCTCCGGGTGGTTGCGGGAGAGGATCCGCTTGACCTTGCCCTCGCGGGTCGTCGCCTGGACGTTGCAGCCGACGGGGCAGAGCCCGCAGACGGTCGGCACGTTCTGGATCTCCCACGGGCGAGCCTCGAAGCGGTACTGGGTCGAGGTGAGGGCGCCGACCGGGCAGAGCTCGATCACGTTCCCGGAGAACGGCGCGCGATAGGGCTCGTCCTCGAAGGTCGCGATCATCGATTGCGCGCCGCGGTTGATCGCGACGAGCTGGCCGTCCTGCGCCACCTCCTCGGAGAAGCGCGTGCAGCGGTAGCAGAGGATGCAGCGCTCGCGGTCGAGCGCGATCGTCGGCGAGACGGGGATCGGCTTGTCGAACGTGCGCTTCTCGAAGCGCATGCGGGTGTTGCCGGGGCCCCAGCGGAAGGTCAGGTCCTGGAGCGGGCACTCGCCGCCCTTGTCGCAGACGGGGCAGTCGAGCGGGTGGTTGACGAGGATGAACTCGAGCGTCGCGTTCTGGCCGTCAGCCGCCTTCACGGACGTGGCCGCGGTCTTGACGACCATCCCGTCCTGGGCGGCGAGCGTGCAGCCGGCCTGGAGCTTGGGCATGCCCTCCACCTCCACCAGGCACATGCGGCAGGCGCCGACCGCCGGCCCGAGCCGCGGCTCGTAGCAGAAGACCGGGATCTCGATCCCGGCGAGCGCGGCCGTCTCGACGATGCCGGTGCCGCGCGCGGCCTGCACCTCGCGCCCGTCGATGGTGACGGTGACGAGCTCGGGGGAGCTCACGCGGGGACCTCGGCGACGGGCGAGTGCGTGTGCTGGTCGACCGGGGCGACGACGCCTTCGAGCGACGACTCGCCCTCGAACGGGCACCCCCGCCCGTCGAGGTGGGCCTCGAACTCGTCCCGGAACTTGCTCACGTAGGCCGCCACCGGCCAGGCGGCGAAGTCCCCGAGCGCGCAGAGCGACTTGCCGAGGATGCGGTCGCAGACGTTCAGCAGCAGGTCGAGGTCGGCCTGCGTGCCGTCGCCCGCCTCGAGCTTCTTCAGCAGCTGCACCATCCAGCGCGTCCCCTCGCGGCAGGGCGTGCACTTGCCGCAGGACTCGTGCATGTAGAACTGCGACGCGCGCAGAGCGAGCTGCACCATGCAGCAGCGGTCGTCGATCACCATCACGGCCGCCGCGCCGAGGGCGGAGCCGGCCTCCGCGACCGAGTTGAAGTCGAGCGGAGTGTCCAGCTGGTCGGGCGTCAGCACCGGCACGGACGAGCCGCCGGGGATGATCGCCTTCAGCTCGCGCCCGTTCGGGATCCCGCCGCCGATGTCGTAGATCAGCTCGCGGAGCGGGGTCCCCAGCTCGAGCTCGTAGTTGCCCGGATTGACGACGTTGCCGGAGAGCGAGAAGACGACGGTGCCCGGCGAGGCCTCGGGCCCGATCTTCGCGTACTCCGCCCCGCCCATCGCCACGATCGCCGGCACCGTCGCCACCGTCTGGACGTTGTTGATCAGCGTCGGCGACGCGTAGAGGCCGGCGACCGCCGGGAACGGCGGCCGAGAGCGGGGCTGGCCGCGCTTGCCCTCGAGGGACTCCAGCAGCGCCGACTCCTCGCCGCAGATGTAGGCGCCTGCGCCGCGGTGGACGACGACGGTGACATCGCCGAGGAGGCCGGCGTCCTTCGCGTCGTCGAGCGCGGCGCGCAGGCTCTCGAAGCAGTCGAGGTACTCGCCGCGGAGGTAGATGAAGACGTTCGTCGACTCGATCGCGTGCGCGGCGATCAGGCAGCCCTCGAGCAGCCGGTGCGGCGCCCGCAGCATGATCTCGCGGTCCTTGAACGTCCCCGGCTCGGACTCGTCGGCGTTGACGACGAGGTAGCGGGTGCCCTGGGCGAGGAAGCTCATCTTCTTGCCCATCGGGAAGCCGGCGCCGCCGCGCCCGCGGAGATTCGCGGTCGCGACCTCCTCGACGACGGCCTGCGGCGGCATCGCGCGAGCCTTGGCGAGCGCCTCGTAGCCGCCCACGGCGCGGTACTCGTCGAGCTTCGCCAGGTCGCGGTCGGCGGCTCCCGCGAGGACGATCTCCCTAGCGCCCACGGAGCTCCTCCACGATCGCGGGAACGTCCTCGGGCCGGACGGGCTCGCGGTAGCGGTGGTCGACGGACACGACCACCGCGCGACCGCAGCCGCCCGCGCACTCGATCGTCCGCAGCGTCACCGAGCCGTCCTCGGCGGTCTCGCCGGCGCGCACGCCGAGCTCGCGCTCGAACGCCTCCAGCACCTGCTGCGCCCCGACGAGCGCGCAGGAGAGGTTCGTGCAGACCTCCACCAGGTGCTCGCCCACCGGGGCCAGGTGGAACATGTCGTAGAAGGATGCGACCGCCTTGCAATACGCGGGGGTCACGTCCAGCGCGTCGGCCGCCTCCCGGAGCGCGTCCGGCGGCAGCCAGCCGCCGTGCCGCTCCTGGGCGAGCCTCAGCGCCGCCAGCACCGCGGAACGCCGCTCCGGGTACTGGTCGACGATCGCCTGGATCTCGTCTGCCAGCGGCCGGGTCGCCATCAGCGGTCGACCTCGCCCATGACCGTGTCCAGCGAGCCGACGATCGCGATCAGGTCGGCGACGAGCGCGCCGCGGCAGAGCGTCGCCGCGGCCGGCGTGGCGACGAACGAGGGCGCCCGGAACTTCACGCGCCATGGCCGAGGGCCGCCGTCCGAGACGACGTAGCAGCCGTTCTCGCCGCGCGGCGACTCGATCACGACGTAGACCTCGCCCTCGGGGACGCGGTAGCCCTCGGTGACGATCTTGAAGTGGTGGATCAGCGACTCCATCGACGTGTGGAGCTCCTCGCGCGGCGGGAGGACCACCTTGCGGTCGTCCGCGATCCACGGCTCGCCCTGCATGTCCTCGAGCCGGTCGAGGCACTGCGCGACGATCCGCGTCGACTGCCGCATCTCCTCCATGTGCACCCGGTAGCGGTCGTAGACGTCGCCGTGCGTGTAGACCGGCACGTCGAAGTCGACCTCCCCGTACGCGAGGTAGGGGTCGCGCTTGCGGAGGTCCCAGTCGACCCCCGAGGCGCGCAGGATGGGGCCTGACTGGCCCAGCGCGACCGCGTCCTCGGCCGAGAGGACGCCGATCCCGCGCGTGCGCTCGAGCCAGATCGCGTTGCGGTCGATCAGCCCTTCGTAGTCGTCGACCGCCTTCGGCATCCAGTCCGTGAACTTGCGGCACTCGTCGTAGAACCCGCGCGGGATGTCGTCGGCGAGGCCGCCGGCCTGGAAGTACCGCGTGTGCATGCGCGCGCCCGTGACCAGCTCGGAGAGGTCGAGGATCTGGTCGCGCTCGCGGAAGCAGTACCAGAACATCGAGATCGCCCCGATCTCGAGCGCCGACGTGCCGAGCCAGACGAGGTGGGAGTGGAGCCGGTTCAGCTCGCACAGCAGCGTCCGCATCCACGTCGCCTTCGGCGGCGGCTCGAGCCCGAGCAGCTTCTCGATCGCCAGCACGAACACGAGCTCGTTCGCCTGGAAGGAGAGGTAGTCGATCCGCGCCGGATAGGTGATCGCCTTCCACCAGGTCTTCGCCTCCATGTTCTTCTCGAAGCCGGTGTGCAGGTAGCCGATCACGGCACGCAGGCCGACGATCTCCTCGCCGAGCAGGTCGACGACCAGCCGCAGAACGCCGTGGGTGGACGGGTGGTTCGGCCCGAAGTTGACCTGCATCACGTCCTCGGAGTCCCGCAGCTCGTCGGGAAGCCCGAGGATCGACGGGATCGGGTGCGGGATCTTCGTGCCGGCGTAGATCGGCTGCTCCCCGCGCAGGATCGACGGGTCGATCACCGCCCACGTGCGCTCGGGCGCGATCCGGGGCCCCCGGGAAGTGCGAAGCACTTTCTGGGGTGGGGTCGCCACTACTCCTCCTCCGAGAAGCGGACGGGCTCGCCGCCGAGCGGGTAGTCCTTGCGCAGCGGATGGCCCTCCCAGTCGTCGTCCATCAGGATCCGGACGAGGTTCGGGTGGCCCTCGAAGGGGATGCCCATCATGTCCCAGGCCTCCCGCTCGTGCCAGTCCGCGGTCGGCCAGA
>JBBDQR010000073.1:0-6842 GCA_040905885.1 Gaiellaceae bacterium
ACGACCGCCTCGACGCCCTCGTCGGCGACGAGGAGGTTCGATCCGAGCCCGACGGCCGCGACCGGCAGGCCCTCGTCGCCGGCGAGGCGCAGCGCCTCCTCGAGCTCGGCGAGCGTCTCCGGCCGCGCGAGGAAGCGCGCGGGGCCGCCGGTGCCGAGCGTCGTGAAGCGGCCGAGCGGGACGTCGCGCTCGAGATTCAACCCAGCTCCTCGAGGATCAGCGGGACCGCCCGGTCGACGTCACCCGCGCCCACCGTCAGCACCGTGTCGCCGAGGCGAGCGCGGCGCGCGAGGAGCCGGGCCGCGTCCTCGAGCGCGGGCGCCCAGCCGACGGGCATCCCGGGGCGGGCGTCCGCGGCCGCGTCGACGATCAGCTTCCCGCTCACCCCCTCGATCGGCTCCTCGCGCGCGCGGTAGATCTCGGTCACGTACGCGACGTCCGCCTGGGCGAGCGCCCGCCCGAACTCGGCCGCCAGGTGCCTCGTCCTCGAGTAGAGATGCGGCTGGAAGAGGACGAGCACGCGCTCGGCCCCGCGCTCGCGCGCGCCGGCCACGACCGCCTCGATCTCCGCCGGATGGTGCGCGTAGTCGTCGTAGACGGTGACGCCGCCCGCCTCGCCGCGCAGCTCGAAGCGCCGGCCGGTGCCCGCGAACTCCGCCAGCTCCGCCGCCGCCTCGGCGCGGGGGACGCCGGCCAGCTCGAGCGTCGCGAGCGCGGTCGCGGCATTTCGGCGGTTGTGCTCGCCCGGCAGGGCCAGCCGCCCGTCGAACGGCTCCAGCTCCTCTCCGCGCACGGCCGCCGGCGCCTCCGCGAGCCAGCGCTCGAGCTCCTCCCGCAGCTCGGCGAGCGAAGCGAAGGTCGTGTGGTGGTCGAGGTCGACGTTCGTGACGACGGCGATCCGGGGGCGCAGCGCGAAGACGGTGCGGTCGGACTCGTCGCCCTCGACGACGAGCCACCCCTCCCCCGCGCGCGCGTTGCCGCCGAGCTGCGGCACGTCGGCACCGATCAGGAAGGCCGGATCGCGGCCGAGCCTGTCGAGGGCGAAGGCGATCATCGCCGCCGTCGTCCCCTTGCCGTGCGAGCCGCCGACGACGATCGCGTCCTGGAGGGAGACGAGCTCGGCGAGGAAGTCGGCACGGCTGCGGCCCTCCGCCAGCCCGGCGTACGCGGTCGAGACGACGACCTCCCAGCCCTCGGGGACGACAGGGTCGGGCGCGAGCTCGACGGGGACGCCCTCGAGGTGGCGCAGGTACGGCGTCTCGGCGCGGTCCCAGCCTCCGACCTCGGCGCCCCAGGCGCGCGCGAGTGCGGCGTATCCGGACAGCCCGGCGCCGCCGATCCCGACGAACCAGATGCGCCTACCCGCGAGCGGCTTCTTCGGCAAGCGCGATCAGCTCCTCGGCGATCACCCGGGCGGCATCCGGCTTGGCCGTGTCCCGCATCGACCCCGCCATGTGCTCCCGCCTGGGCGCGTCGCCGAGCAGCGAGCGGACGAGCTCGGGGACGCGGCCGAGCTCCGACTCCGGCACGAGCACCGCCCCGCCCGTCGAGGCGAAGTAGCGGGCGTTCTTCGTCTGGTGGTCGGCGGTCACGTTCGGGGAGGGGACGAGGACGGCCGGCAGGCCGGCGGCGGCGAGCTCCCAGACGGAGCCGCCCGCGCGCGAGAGGGCGAGCTCGGCGCCGCCGAGGGCGGCGCCGAGCCGCGGCAGGGACGGCAGCAGCCGGTAGTCGTCGCGGCGGACGCGCGTGCGCAGCCGCTCGTAGTAGCGCTCCCCGCAGAGGTGGAGGACGGCCGGCCCGTGCGCGCCGAACGCGTCGAGGACGAGCTCGTTCAGCGCCTCCGAGCCCTGGCTGCCGCCGAGGACGAGCAGCAGCGGCCCCTCCTCCGGCAGCTCGAGCTCTCGCCGGGCCTCGTCCCGCGGCAGCGCGCGCGAGCCGGCGGGGATCGGGCGACCGGTGACGCGGTAGCGGGGCCCGTCGCGGCCGGGGATCGGGAACGAGAGGAAGATCCGGTCGGCGAAGGGCGCGGCGAGCCGGTTCGCGAGCCCGAAGTGCGCGTCGGCCTCGGTCAGCGCCGCGGGGAGCCGGGCGAGCGCGGCGGCAAGCACCATCGGCCCCGCGACGTAGCCCCCGGCGCCGAGCACGACGTGCGGCCGCCGCCGCCGGAGGATGCGCGTGCAGGCGACCGGCGCCGCGACGGCGCGTCCGAGCGCGAGCGGGACCGCGGTGCTCGGCCGGCGCGGGATCCCGGAGACGCGGAAGAGGTCGAGCTCGTAGCCGGCCTCAGGGACGAGCCGCGCCTCGGCGCGCCCCGGCGACCCGGCGAAGGTCGTCCGCACGCCGGCCTCCCGCAGCGCGTCCGCGACCGCCAGCGCGGGCAGCACGTGTCCCGCCGTGCCCCCGGCTGCGATCAGGCACCGAAGCCCTCGCTCGCGACCCATTGGCTGCGATGTTAAGGAGGATTCCCACCGAGGCGAGCTGGACGACGAGATTCGAGCCGCCGTAGGAGACGAACGGCAGCGGGATTCCGGTCAGCGGCGCGAGCGCGAGCACGGCCGCGAGGTTGATCGCCGCCTGCCCGCAGACGAGGATCGTCAGCGCCGCGGCGAGCCGCTTCCCGAACGGGTCCTTGCACGCGAGGGCGACGCGCAGGCCCGCGTACGCGAACGCTGCGTAGGCGAGGATCACCGCCGCCGTGCCGACCAGGCCGAGCTCCTCCCCGACGATCGCGAAGATCATGTCGGTGTGCGCCTCCGGCAGGTAGAAGATCTTCTGGACGCCCTGGCCCAAGCCCTCCCCGAGCACGCCGCCGGAGCCGAGCCCGATCAGCGCCTGGATGATCTGGAAGCCCGAGTCCTGGGGGTCGCTCCACGGGTCGAGGAAGCTGAGGAAGCGCTCGCGCCGGTAGGGCTCGATCGCGATCGCGACCACGCCCAGGGCCCCGAGGATCCCGGCCCCGAGCCCGAGGGTGGGCAGCGGCACCCCGGAGACGAGCAGCAGCCCGAAGAGCATGACGACGAGCGCGATCGTCGTCCCCAGGTCCCTGCCGGCGAGGATCAGCAGGCAGAACAGGCCGACGACGACGCCGATCGGCCGCGCGAGCTCGGCCAGCGTCTGCGGGGGCTTCCGGCGCGCGAGATACGCCGCGGCCCAGATCGCGAGCGCCAGCTTCGCGAGCTCCGAAGGCTGGAAGGCGGCCGGCCCGATCGTGAACCAGCGGCGCGCGCCGTTGATCGGCGGCGTGAGCAGCACGAGCGTGCAGAGGGCGAGGCTGACGAGCACGAGCCCCGGCGCGAGCGCGTGCAGGCCGCGGAAGTCGAAGCGGGAGGCGACGAGCATCAGCGCGACGCCGAGCACGGCGTAGACGCCCTGCCGCTTCAGGTAATAGCTGGGATCCCCGTCCCCCAGCGCCGCCGCCGCCGAGGTCGCGCTGTAGACCATCACGAGCCCGAACGCGACGAGCGCGAGCGTGACCAGCACGAGGATCTTGACCTCGACTCGTCCCTTCACCCCTCCAAGGTTCTGACGAGCGCGCGGAACTCCTCGCCGCGCTCCTCGAAGCTCGCGTACTGGTCGAAGCTCGCGCAGGCGGGCGAGAGCAGGACGACGTCGCCGGGGTCGGCCGCCCCGGCGGCGGCGGCCACCGCCGTGCGCAGGTCGCCCGAGCGCTCGAGGGGCACGCCGGCGGGCGTGAGCGCCTCGGCGAGCGCGTCCGCCGCCTCCCCGACGAGGTAGACGCCGCGGACGTTGGGCCCGAGCGCGGCGGCGAGCGGCTCGAAGCTCTCGCCCTTCGCGCGTCCGCCGAGGATCAGGTGGACGGGCGTTTCGGCGTAGGCGGCGAGCGCGGCCCTGGCGGCGAAGACGTTGGTGGCGATCGAGTCGTTCACGAAGGCGATGCCGCCCACTTCGCCGACGGGCTCCAGGCGGTGCGGGACCGGTCTGAACCTCTCCAGCCCGCGGGCGATCGCCTCGTCGGGCATCCCGGCGGCGCGCGCCGCGGCGACCGCGGCGGCGGCGTTCGCCCGGTTGTGCAGCCCGCGCAGGCGCGGCTCGGCGGGCAGCGGGTCGTCCGGGGAGAACTCCACGCGCCGGGCACGTCCCGGGATCGCCCCGAACCCGTGGGGAACGACGGCGACGTCCTCCTCCGTCTGGCGCTCGAAGACGCGCAGCTTCGCCGCCGCGTAGGCCTCGCGGGTGCCGTGGCGGTCGAGGTGGTCGGCCTCCAGGTTCAGCAGAACGGCGATGCGGGCGCGGAAGGTCTCGACGTGCTCGAGCTGGAAGCTCGAGAGCTCGCAGACGATCAGCCCGCCCGGCTCGACCTCGCCGTCGAGCGCGCAGAGCGCGAGGCCGATGTTCCCGGCGGCCGGCGCGCCGGTGATCTCCGCGAGCAGGGCGGTCGTGGTCGTCTTCCCCTTGGTGCCCGTGACCGCGAGCAGCGGGTTCGGGAGGATCCGGTAGCCGAGCTCGGCGTCGCTCCAGATCGGGATTCCGCGCGCGCGCGCCGCGGCCGCCAGCGGCGCCTCGTTCGGGACGCCGCCGCTCTTGACGAGCACGCCGACGCCCTCCAGCAGCGCCAGGTCCTCGTCGTTGCCGACCTCCCGGGCGGCCTCGACGACCTCCACCCCGCGCCGGCGGAGCGCGTCGGCGGCCGCGCGCCCCTGGCGGGCGAGGCCGAGGACGAGGGCGCGGGAGGGCAGCTCGGCTGTCAGCGGCGGACGCGGAAGAAGTCGGGGAAGTAGCGGTAGTAGAGGGCGAAGCCGGCGGCGCAGAGGATCCCGGTGACGATCCAGAAGCGGACCATGATCTTCGTCTCCGACCACGCCTTCATCTCGAAGTGGTGGTGGATCGGCGCCATCAGGAAGATCCGGCGGCCCGTGTACTTGAAGGTGACGACCTGGAGCATCACCGACAGGGCCTCGAGCACGAAGATGCCGCCGATCAGGAGCAGGAGCACCTCGGCCTTGAGCATGATCGCGAAGGCGCCGAGCGCCCCGCCCAGTGCGAACGACCCCGTGTCGCCCATGATCACCTCGGCGGGGAAGGCGTTGTACCAGAGGAACCCGATCGTCGCCCCGATCAGCGCCCCGCCCAGGATCGCCAGGTCCAGGTGCGGGATGCTCGTCGGCCCGAAGACGGCCTGCTGACTCCGGATGAAGGTGAAGACGCTGATTACCGTGAAGGTGAAGACCGCGATGATCCCGGTGCCGGCGGCGAGGCCGTCGATGCCGTCGGCGAGGTTGACGCCGTTGGCCGCCCCTGCGATCACGAAGAAGACGAACCCGTACCAGAGCGGCCCGAGCGGGACGGTCACCTGGATCACCGGAAGGTAGACGTCGGTGCCCAGGTGGATGCTGTCGGCGAGGTAGCCGACGACTGCGGCCACGCCGACGAGCAGCAGCAGCTTCCAGCGGCCGGGGAGGCCGAGCGAGCGCCGGTGGGTCAGCTTGATGTAGTCGTCGACGAAGCCGATCGTCCCGCAGGCGACCGTGGCGAAGAAGACGGTCAGCGCCGCGGTCGTGTACCGCGAGAGGGCGAGGAAGGCGAGGCTCGCCGCGACGAGGATGAGGACGCCCCCGCCCACCGGCGTGCCCGCCTTGGCCACGTGGGCGGCGGGGCCCTCCTCGCGGATGTACTGACCGAGCTCCTTCCGGCGCAGGTAGGCGATGAACTTCGGGCCGACGAGGATCGAGACCACGAGGCCGATGATCGCGGCGATGAGGATTCGTTCCATCAGGCGGCGGGCGCGCCCACCAGCGCCTCGGCGACGGTCTCCAGGCGGGCCACGCGAGAGCCCTTGACGAGGACCACGTCGCCCGGCTCGAGCAGCTCGCGGACTAGACCGGCCGCCTCCGCGGGAGTGGCCGCGGGCAGCCCGCCATAGCGGGCGGCGAGGCCGCCGCCGACGGCGACCACCACCCCGATCCCCAGCTCGGCGGCGACGGCGCCGATCTCTGCGTGGAAGCCGCCGGCGCCCTCCCCCAGCTCCGCCATCTCGCCCAGCACCGCGATCGTGCGCCGGCCGGCGGCGCGGCGGACGAGGTACTCGAGCGCGGCGCGCATCGAGACCGGGTTCGCGTTCCAGGAGTCGTTGATCAGCAGCGCGCCGCCCGGGAGCTCCGTCTCCTCGCCCCGGAGCCGCGAGAAGGCGATCCCGGCGGCGCCCTCGCCGGCGTGCTCGAGCGGCAGGCCGAGCGCGCCGTAGGCGCCGAGCGCGGCGAGCGCGTTCCGCGCGTGGTGGTCGGCGGTGAACGGCACCTCCAGCTCGACCCGCGTGCCGCGGACGTCGGCGGCGAGGACGGGCGGCTCGAAGCGCGCGAGGCGCACGTCTCCGCCCGGCCCGAAGCGGACGAGCTCGACGTCGTCCCGCCGCAGGAAGGGGTCGAGCTCGGGCGCGTCCGCGGGAACGACGGCCGTGCCGCCGGCCGGCAGCGCGGCGACGAGCTCCGCCTTGGCCTCGGCGACCCGCTCGACCGTGCCGAGCAGCTCCAGGTGGACGGGCCCGACCGCGGTGATCACGCCGATGTCCGGGCGGGCGGGCCCGCACAGCTCGGCGATCTGCCCCAGGCCGCGCATCGCCATCTCCGCGACGACGATCTCCGTCTCCGGCTCGATCGCGAGCAGCGTCAGCGGCAGGCCGATCTCGTTGTTGAAGCCGGCCTCGGCGGCCACCGTGGCCGCGTGCGGCCGGCAGAGCGCGGCGAGGATGTCCTTGGTCGACGTCTTGCCGACGGAGCCGGTGACCGCGGCGACCTTCGCCTCGCTCCGCCCGCGCACGGCGGCGGCGAGGGCGGCGAGTGCCGCGAAGGGGTCGTCGGGAAGGAGCGCGGCAGCCGCGCCGCGCT
>JBBDQR010000074.1:0-6632 GCA_040905885.1 Gaiellaceae bacterium
CGGCGGCGAAGCCGCCGCTTTCGCTCTTTGGCCGGCTCCGTCGAGCCTACGCCGGTGCGTCCTTGCATCGCTTGGTTTTCGCTCGCCAGCCATCCACGAGAATCCCCGGACAGGTATCTACGCTTTCTGTCCGCCGTGCCGATTACAACTACGGCATGTACGACGCACTCACGTCCCGGTACACGTTCCCGTGCCCAGG
The DNA here is from genome assembly GCA_040905885.1 of Gaiellaceae bacterium. Lineage (GTDB taxonomy): Bacteria > Actinomycetota > Thermoleophilia > Gaiellales > Gaiellaceae > JACVRU01. The sequence continues at coordinate 200 of JBBDQR010000074.1, forward strand.
CGGGGGGGAGGCGCGGGTCGCGCTCTCCGACTTCCGCGAGTTGAGCCGGCTGCCCGGCGCAGCGCATCCGGCCGTCTACCGCGTCCGCTTCGCCTGCGCGTGCGGCGAGGAGCACCTCGGGCTCGTCAGCCACGACGAGCTCGACTGGGCTCCCCTCGGATTCGCGGCCGGGAGCTTCCTCAACCTGATGACCTCGCGCGTCGAGGAGGTCGCCGGCGAGCTCTCCGACCTCGCAGCCCGCCGGATCCAGAGCGGCCACTGGCCGTGGAGCTTCTTCTGCTACCCGGAGGAGCGTCCCCGCCCGGTCTTCCCGTCCGCCTTCTTCCTGCTCGCGCCTGGCGACGGCTCGCTCGGCCTGGCCGTCCGCTGCCCGGCCTGCTCGAAGGTGTCGGTCAACCTCGTCTCGGAGCCGCACGTGGACGTCCCGTTCCACCACGACCACGAGATCGGCGTCGTCGAGCACCTCTTCGGCGACGATCCCGAGCGGCTGGTCGAGGAGTTCGCCGCGGAGATCCACTCGGCGCGGTTCGACGCGCGCAGGCTCCAGCTCGACGCGTAACGCGCCAGGTTCGTTCTCCGTTGTTTGGGGGGACAAACCACGGGAAGACCCACGAGAGACAGGGGTGATGCCATGTACGGCCTGACACGCGGAGTGATGACGCTCGTCGGGGCCGCCCTCGCGGGTGGGCTCATCTGGCTCGCGACCTGGATCGGCCCGATGGACTCGACCTGGGAGTACTGGGCGGCGATGGGCTGCGTCGCGGGGGCCGGCCTGGTCATGGCCCTCTCGCAGCTCGCCGGGGGCTGGACGAAGTGGGGGCTCCCGGCAGCCTCGCCGAACGTGTTCTTCTTCGCCTTCCTGCCCGCGCTCGTCGCGGGCGGATGGATTCTCGCCGCGGCCCAGCCCGAGGGCAGCATGGCGCGCGAGCGCGTCCTCGACTGGTCCGCCTCGATCGGGATCAGCGGGCTCGTCGGAGACCTGACGACGTTCGTGGGCGCGATCGCCTTCGGCGTCGGCCTCGTGTTCGGGCTGGTCTTCGACACCACGGGCCCGCGCTACCCCGAGCACGAGATCGAGCGTGACCGCTATGCCGCCAACGAGCCCACGGCCGCCGAGCGCGAGCGTGCGGCCACGGCGGAGCCGGACCTCGCCGATACGCGCCGCGAGCCGGTCGCCGTCGGCGCACCGGACCAGCCCGAGTCGGACAGCCGTCCGCGCCGGCGCTCGCTCTTCCGCCGCTAGTCGCGGACACCTGAACCGAGCCTCCCGCCGGCCGTGTCGGCGGGAGGCTCATGCGCCTTGTCCCCTCAGGCCAGGGATTTTGCGGCCGCCCGCGGCGGGCGATGTAGAGAGGGATGACGAAGGGGGTAGAACTGCTGCTCCGCCACTGCGCCGGCTTCGACGATCGCCTCCCGGCCCGCGCTCGTGTCGCGGCGATGCTGGGCGAGGAGCTGACGTGCCTGCTGCTGAGCGCCCTTCGCCCGGGCGGCGCGGGTCAGCTGCGCGGCGGGCGCCTGACCTCGTCCTCGCCGTACAGCCGCACGTAGAGGAAGATCAGGCCGATCGCGACGACCGCGACGACCACGGCCGTCCCCAGCACGATTCCGATCGCCAGCAGGCCGAGGAAGACGTAGAGGCCGAGCCCGACCGCCCACATGCCTGAGACCGTGCCGTGGTCGAAGCTCGGGGGGCGCAGGTGCATCGCGGCCGATCGTATCCGAGCCGGACCATAAAAATTCGCCGAGCCGGTTGCGCTTTCGTCCCCCGTCCCGGTTGACTTTCGCCTTGCGGCTACGGTCTCCCGGAGCGGCTTCGACCTACTTGCGCTCCGTGCTCGGCGCAATCGGCAATGTAGACGGTGTGGAAGGGGCTTGCAAGGGGTGCAAGAGCCTCCGCGAAGGGAAAAACCGCAATTTGCGCTCGATTCAGTAATCCACATTTCCACAGCAGATCGTGCAGCTTGTGGGTAACCCTGTGGAAAGGCTGGGGACGCGGTTGAGCATACGATTCGGCCGGTGAGACGGCGCCCATCGCTGCCCACCGCCGGGCTCGCGGCGGTCGTCGTCGCAGGCCTCGCGGTCGCGGTGGCGCTGGCCGCGGCGGGCGTGGGGGAGGCCCCGGGAGCGCTGACCAACTGGCAGGCGCTGACGCTCGGAGTCGTGCAGGGGCTGACCGAGCTGCTGCCGATCTCGTCGTCGGGGCACCTCATCCTCGTCCCGTGGCTGGGCGACTGGCGGTACCTCGCCGAGCATCCGGGATTCAACAAGACCTTCGACGTGGCGCTCCATCTCGGCACGCTCGTCGCCGTCGCCGCGTACTTCCGCCGCGACGTCGCCGTTCTCGCCGCCGCGTTGGTGCGGAGCGTCCGCCGGCGAGCGGTCCGCGGGCCCGACGAGCGCGTCGCCTGGCTGGTCGCGATCGCGACCGTGCCGGCGGCGATCGCCGGCGCGGCCGGCGAGAGCGTGATCGAGGAACGGCTGGGCCACCCGTGGCAGATCGCCGTCCTCCTGGCCGGGTTCGCCGTCGTGCTCTGGATCGCGGACCGCACGGCGGAGCGGCGCGACCTCGCCGACCTGGGGCCCGGGACCGCGCTCGCCGTCGGGGTCGCGCAGGCGCTCTCGCTGATGCCGGGCGTCTCCCGCTCCGGGGTGACGATCACGGCCGGCCGCTTCCTCGGGCTGACGCGCGAGGCCGCCGCGCGCCTGTCGTTCCTGCTACTGATCCCGATCGTCCTCGGCGCCGTGCTCCTGAAGGGGTGGACGGACGTGGTGCGGGGGGAGCTGCCGGCCGGCTGGGTGGGCCCGTTCCTCGTCGGGACGATCGCCGCGGCGGCGAGCGGGCTGGCGGCGATCCAGGCGCTGCTCGGCTACGTGCGCCGGCACGACTACTCGCTGTTCGTCGTCTACCGCCTCGCGGCGGCCACCGTCGTGCTGCTGCTGATCGCGAGCGGCGTCCGCAGCGCGGACTTCTAGCATGGGCTCGCGGCCGGTCGCGCTCGCGCTCGCCGGTGCCACGTGCATCGCCTTCTCGGGCATCCTCGTCCGGCTCGCGGATCAGCCGCCCTCGACGGCCGCGTTCTACCGCTGCGCCTACGCGCTGCCCGTGCTCGCGGCCCTCGCGGCGTGGGAGCGACGGAGGTACGGGCCGCGGACGGGCGGCCAGCGGCTGCTCTCGGTGGTCGCAGGGCTCTTCTTCGCCGCCGACCTGATCCTCTGGCACCACTCGATCGCCGCGGTCGGAGCGGGGCTGGCGACCGTGCTCGGGAACGTCCAGGTCGTGCTCGTGCCGCTGGCCGCGTGGGCGTTCCTCCAGGAGCGGCCGGGCGCGCGCGTGGTCGCGGCCGTCCCGATCGTCCTCTCGGGCGTCGTGCTCATCTCCGGCGCGATCGGGGCCGGCGCCTACGGCGACGACCCGACGCTCGGGGTCGTCTACGGCGTCGCCACGGCCGTCATGTACACGGGCTTCCTGCTCGTCCTGCGGGCCGGGAACCGCGATCTTCGCCGCCCGGCCGGGCCGCTCTTCTACGCGACCGCCGCCTCGGCGCTGGCGACGCTGCCTGCGGGCTGGGCGCTCGGAGAGCTCGAGCTGCAGCCGACCTGGCCGGCGCACGGCTGGCTGGTCGCCCTCGCGCTCTCGTCGCAGGTGCTGGGCTGGCTGCTGATCTCGATCGCCCTGCCGCGCGTCCCGGCCGCGCTCACCTCGGTCGTGCTGACGGTGCAGCCGGTGCTCTCGGTCGTCTTCGCTGTCGCGCTCCTCGACGAGTCGCCCTCGAACGTTCAGCTCGCGGGGATCGTCGTCGTCGTCTCCGGGATCGTGCTCGCCACGGTCGGCCACACGGCGCGCGGCGCCGGCGCGGAAGGCCCGCCGGCGGCGGAAGGCTCCCTTGGCGGCCGCTCCTAGCCAATGCCCGCTAACGACCGTTATGTAAAGCTGGCACGGAGAACGGCCCGCGCCCCCCGGTTTGGATCGGCCGATGACGAGGGAAACCCCACCCAACCCGATGCCGCTCCCCGAGATCGAGAAGCTCCTCGAGCTCGACGAGCTTCACGCGCTCGTGGAGCAGGCCGAGACGACAGGCGTCGTCCGCTACTCGGAGCTGGCCGACGCGGTTGACACGCACGAGCTCGACCCGCTCGAGGTCGACCTCGTCCACCAGCTGCTCGAGACGAGGGGAATCGAGATCCTGGACGACACGCAGGCGCCCCCGCCGGAGCCGCAGCCCGCCCCCCCGCCGGCGCCCGAGTCGACCACCGACGCGCTCCAGCTCTTCCTGCGCGAGGCCGGCCGCCACCCGCTCCTGACCGCGGCGCAGGAGGTCGAGCTGGCGAAGGCGATCGAGCGCGGCGACTCGCAGGCGAAGCAGCGGATGATCCAGTCGAACCTGCGGCTCGTCGTCTCGATCGCGAAGAACTACCGCAACCAGGGGCTGCCTTTCCTCGACCTGATCCAGGAGGGCACGCTCGGCCTCATCCGGGCCGTGGAGAAGTTCGACTGGCGGCGGGGCTTCAAGTTCTCCACCTACGCGACGTGGTGGATCCGCCAGGCCGTGGCGCGCGCGCTCGCCGACAAGGCGCGCACGATCCGGATGCCGGTGCACATCGTCGAGCGCCTGCAGAAGATGAACCGCGCCGAGCGTACGCTCTGGCCGCGGCTCGGCCGCGAGCCCACCCTCGAGGAGATCGCCGAGGAGGCGAACCTGCCGGTCGACCAGGCCCGGGAGGTGCGCGCGGCCGCGCGCGCCTCGACGAGCCTCGACCAGCCGGTCGGCGAGGAGGACGACGCCGTGCTCGGGGACTTCGTCGCCGGCGACGGCCCGCTCCCGGAGGACCAGGTGGAGCTGAACATCCGCTCGGCGGCGCTGATCGAGGGGCTGCGCTCCCTCCCCCAACGCGAGCGCTCCGTGCTCGTCCTCCGCTACGGGCTCGCCGACGAGGACCCGAAGACGCTCGAGGAGATCGGCCGCCGGCTGGGCCTGACGCGGGAGCGCGTGCGGCAGATCGAGGTGGAGTCCCTCCGCCGCCTCGCCGCGCTGCGCGAGATGGAGGGCGCTAGGTCCTGAGGTACAGCTCGAGCCCCGGAGCGAACTGCCGGAGCTCGCGCAGGGCGCGCGTCTCGAGCTGGCGCACGCGCTCGCGGGTGATCCCGAGCGCGTCCCCCACCTCCTCCAGCGTCCTCGGCTTCTCGCCGTCCAGCCCGAACCGCAGGGAAAGCACGTACCGCATGCGCGGCTTCAGCCGCGACAGCGCCCGCATCAGCTCCTCGCTGCGCAGGTGCAGCGCCGCCGTGTCGTCGGGCAGCGCGGAGTTCGTGTCCTCGATCAGGTCGCCGTAGAGGCTGTCGCCGTCCCCGACGGGGGTCTCGAGCGACAGCGGCTCCTCGACCAGCTCGAGCAGCTCGGCGACGCGGCCGGGCGGGAAGCCGGACTCCTTGGCGAGCTCGTCGACTGTCGGGTCGCGATTCAGCTTCTGCACGAGCATGCGGCGGGAGCGCAGCACGCGGCGCACCTGCTCGGTGACGTGGACGGGGACGCGGATCGTGCGTCCCTGGTCGGCGAGCGCGCGGGTGATCGCCTGCCGGATCCACCAGGTCGCGTACGTCGAGAGCTTGTAGCCGAGCTTGTAGTCGAACTTCTCCACGGCGCGGATCAGCCCGAGGTTCCCCTCCTGGATCAGGTCGAGCAGCGGCACGCCGGCCTTCGTGTAGTGGCGGGTGATCGACATCACGAGCCGCAGGTTCGACTCGATCAGCTTCCGCTTCGCGAGCTCGTCGCCGAGGTCCTTGCGCCGCGCCAGCTCGCGCTCCTCCGCGGGCGTCAGCAGCCGGCCGTCGCCGATCTGGCGGACGTACAGCTTCAGCGGATCCTGAGTCGGGCCGGCGACCGCAGGTGTCTCGGGCTCGTCGTCGGCGGGCTCGACCAGCTCGAGGGCAGGCGGCTGCTCTGGGTCTACGGCGTCGTGGAGCGGGAGCCCTTCCACCCACCGTCTATCGGCACGTTCGAAGCGGCACTTGACGGCCGGCAGGTTTCCGCCGATATGCAAAGAAATGGTCAGGAAATGTCCAGAGGTACTAACCACCCGGCCCGCCGCTCGTCTCAGACCTCGTTGGCGGCAGTTTCTGTCCGGGGGCCCTTCTAGCATCGGCGAACATGTGCGGCATCGCGGGATATAGCGTCAGCGGCGACAGCAGGGTCGACCGCACGCTCGCCGCGCAGGCACTGCTGGCCGGGATCGCGGAGCGCGGCGCCGACGCCGTCGGCTACGCGTGGCGGGACGTCGGCTCCGACGTCCGCGTCCACAAGCAGCGCGGCGGAGCCGCCGCCCTCCTCGAGCGGATCGCCGTCCCCGCCGACACGACGCAGCTGCTCGTCCACGTCCGCGACTACACCAAGGGCCATCCGACGATCGAGGCGAACAACCACCCGATCCGGCACGG
>JBBDQR010000075.1:0-6603 GCA_040905885.1 Gaiellaceae bacterium
GGACGCCGCAGCGCGCCGCGTGATAGCGGGCCAGAAGCCGAAGGGTATTGCTGGACGGGGTACTAGAGCGCCGGGGCCGCGCGCAGCTCTCGCGCGCGGTCGCGCAGGGAGCCGAGCAGGGCGCGCAGGTGACTGAGCTCTCCCTCCACGACCGCCAGCAGCTGCCCGACTCGGGCCAGCTCCTCCGTGTCGCCGGCCTCCCGGGCGGCCTGACCCAGGCGGCGCTCGAGCCGCCACTGCTCGGCCTCGAGCGCGAGCGCGTGCGCGTAGCCGGCGGTCAGCGTCTCCTCGAGCCGGTCCATGGCGGCGTCGCCGGGCTTGAGCGCGAGCAGGGCATGGATGTCATCGATGAGGATGGAGCGATCGTCAGGCAGATGAGCCTCCTCGGCTCGTCGCTCGATTATCCGGGCGGGCCTGCCATCGGGCATGGGCCGAGCGGACTATCTTTGGCCCCCCGAGGACTCATCCTTTGAAGCCGTACGTCGCCATGCTGCTCGCCGCCGCCGCGGTCGCGGCTCCGGTCTCGGCGACCGCCGCGCCGGCGCCGCTGCCGACGCGGCTCGACCGCGCGCTCGCCGTCCCCCACGTCGATCCGGCCCGCTCTGCTGCGCTGGCGGTCGACCTCCGGACGGGCGACGTGGTCTACGAGCGGAACCGCGCGCGGGCGCTCGCCCCCGCGTCCACGGTCAAGCTGGCGGTGAGCTATGCCGTGCTCGTACGGCTAGGCCCCGCGTACCGCATCCAGACCGAGTTGCTCGGCGAGGGGGCGCTCGATGGCGCCACGTGGCGCGGCGACGTCGTGCTGAAGGGCTACGGCGACCCGACGCTGAACAAGTGGAAGCTGAGGGCGCTGGCGCGGAAGGTCGCCGGCCTCGGGATCCGCCGGGTCACGGGCTCCGTGCTCGCCGACGAGTCCTACTACGACACGAAGCGGATCGGACCGGGCTGGAAGCGCTCGTACTACATCGAGGAGTCGCCGCCGCTCTCGGCGCTCGTGACCGACCGGGCGCGCGAGGGCTCGAAGACATCGACCCGGCCGGCGCTCCAGGCAGCCCAGCGGCTTCGGGGAGCGCTCGGCGAGGCGGGCGTCGCCGTCGCGGGCCGGGCGCGGCCCGGTCGCGCCTCCCCCGCGGCGGAGCTGCTCGCCGGGACGTCGTCCCGGCCGCTCGCCCGCCTGCTCCGGGCCGTCAACGCCGACAGCGACAACTTCGCCGCCGAGATGCTGCTCAAGCACCTCGGCGCGCTCGAGACCGGGAAGGGGACGAGCCCCGCCGGCGCGGCGGCCGTCACGGACGTGCTGCGCGAGGCCGGGATCCCGCTGCGCCGCGTGGTGATCGCGGACGGCTCCGGGCTCTCGCTGCTCGACCGGCTGACGGTCGAGACGCTGGCGGGCATCCTCGTCGCCTCGTGGGATGACCCGGTTCTGCGGGGAGTCTTCCTCTCGACCCTCGCCGTCTCCGGCAAGCGGGGCACGCTCGAACGGCGCCTCCGCGGCCCGGCGGTCGCCGGCCGCGTGGTCGCCAAGACGGGCACGACCGCGATCTCGTCCGGCCTCGCCGGCTACGTGAACGGCCGCTATGCCTTCGCGGTCGTCCAGAACGGCTCGCCCGTCTCGTGGTGGTGGGCGCGCACCGCGCAGGACCGCTTCGTGAAGGTGCTGGCTACTTCAACAGGCTGACGAGGTCGTCCTCGCCGAGGATCGGCACGCCCGCCTTCCGAGCCTTCTCGAGCTTGGAGCCCGGGCTCTCGCCGACGATCAGCCCGGTCGTCTTCTTCGAGACGGAGTCGCCGACCTTGGCGCCGCGCTCCTCCAGCAGCCGCTTGGCCTCCTCCCGGGAGAAGCGCTCGAGCGTGCCGGTGATCACGTACGTCTGGCCGGTCAGCGGCCCCTCGACGGGCCGCTCGTCGTCCGAGAGCTCGAGCCGGAGCCCGAGCTCGCGCAGCTCCTGGACGAGCGCGCGGTTCTGCTCGTCCGAGAACCAGTCGGCGATCGACTCGGCCCGGTCGGGCCCGATCCCCTCCACTTCCTGGATCTCCTCCTGGCTCGCCTCGAGCAGCCGGTCGACCGTGCCGAAGTGGAGGGCGAGGTTGCGCGCGGTCACCCAGCCGACGTCGGGGATGTTGAGGCCGAAGAGCACGCGTGAGAACGGTTGCTCCTTCGAGCGCTGGATCGCCTCGACCGCGTTGCGCGCGGACACGTCGCCGTAGCCCTCGAGCTCGGCCAGCCGCTCGGCGGTCAGGCGGTAGAGGTCGGGCATCGAGCGGAGCAGCCCTTCGTCCCAGAGCCGCCGGACGAACTGCTCGCCTACGCCCTCGATGTCCATCGCGGCGGTGACCCAGTTGATCAGCGTCTCGAGGCCGCGCGACGGACACGCCCGGTTCGGGCAGCGGTGCATGACCTCGCCCTCCGGCTTGACGACCTTCACGCCGCAGAGCGGGCAGCGCTCCGGCATCGCGAACGGCTTCGTCCCGCGCAGGTGCTTCCCCGCGGGGCCGACGATCTGGGGAATGACGTCGCCCGCTCGCTGGACGATGACGAGGTCGCCCTCCCTGATCTCCTTGCGGTTGATGTCCTCCTCGTTGTGGAGGGTCGCGCGCGACACCGTCACCCCGCCCACCTCGACAGGCTCGAGGATCGCCCACGGGTTGAGGGCGCCGGTGCGGCCGACGCGGATCGCGATCTTGAGGAGCTTCGTCTGCGCGGTCATCGGCGCCCACTTGAAGGCGCGCGACCAGCGCGGGCGGTTGTGCAGCGCGCCCAGGCGGCGCTGCTGGTCGAGCGAGTCGACCTTGATCACGATCCCGTCGATCTCGTAGTCCAGCTCGCCCCGGCGCGCCTCCCACTCGCGGCAGACGCGCGCGACCGACTCGATCGACTCGTGGCGCTCGGTGAACGGGTTCGTGCGGAAGCCGCGCTCGCGCAGCCACTGCAGCGCCTCGTACTGGCTCTCGAACTCGACCCCCTCCACGAGCCCGAACCCGTAGACCCAGATCGAGAGCTCCCGGTCGGCCGTGATCTGCGGGTTGAGCTGGCGCAGCGAGCCGGCCGCGGCGTTGCGCGGGTTCGGGGCCGGCTTCTTGTCCTCGGCGACGAGCCGCTCGTTCAGCTTCTGCCAGGCCGAGAGGGACATGTACACCTCGCCGCGCACCTCGAGCACGGCGGGAGGGGGCGACGAGTCGACGCTGCGCATCTGGAGCGGGATCGGCCGGATCGTCTTCAGGTTCGGCGTCACGTCCTCCCCCAGCTGCCCGTCGCCCCGCGTCTCGCCGCGCACGAGCACGCCGTGCTCGTAGACCAGGTTGACCGCGGAGCCGTCGATCTTCGGCTCGGTGACGTACGCGACCGGCTCGTCCGAGTCGAGGCGCCTGCGGACGTCGTCCGCCCACTTCCGCAGCTCCTCCTCGGTCGTGACCTTGTCCAGCGAGCCCATCGGCGACAGGTGGCGCGCCTTCTGGAACTTCTCCGACGGAGGCGCGCCGACGCGCACCGTGGGCGAGCTCGGATCCCTGAGCTCCGGATGCTCCGTCTCGAGCCGCAGCAGCTCGTCGAAGAGCCGGTCGTACTCGGCATCCGAGATCTCCGGGTCGTCGAGGACGTGGTAGCGGTAGAGGTGGTACTCGAGCTGCTCGCGGAGCTCGGCCGCGCGCCGCTCGGTCTTAGAGGGCGGCAAGGAGCTCCTCCGCCGTGTGGACGAGCGCGTCCGGCTCCTCGCGCGCGAGCCGCTCCTCGTCGTGGATGCGCCCCCACGTGACCGCCACGGCATGGACGCCGGACGCCTTCGCGGCCTGCACGTCGAAGGGCGAGTCGCCGACGTAGGCGGCGCTCGCGGGCTCGGCACCCAGGCGGTCGAGCGCGAGCAGGATCGGATCGGGGTGCGGCTTGTGGCGCTCCGTCTCGTCGGCGCCGACGACGACGCCGAAGTGCGGCTCGAGATCCGAGATCACCTCGAACGCGAGGCGCACGGTCGCGAGCCGCTTGGCGGTCACGATCCCGAGCCGGACTCCGCGGCGGCGCAGCTGCGGGAGCACGTCCAGGATCCCCTCGCAGGCCTGGAGCTCCGCGTGCAGCGGCTCGTTGTGCTCGCGGTAGACGCGGACGAGCTCGTCGACGCGCTCCGGATCGAGCGCGCGCATCTGGGCGACCAGGCCCGGCCCGCCGACGGCGGCCATCAGCTCCTCGTCGGGGACCCGCCGCTCGAGGACGGTCTCGGCCGCGTGCCTCATCGAGGCGAGGATGATCGCCCCCGAGTCGATCAGGGTGCCGTCGAGGTCGAAGAGGACGGTCTGGAAGCGCACGGGACGATGCTAGCCAGGGAGGGCGTTGTAGCATCGAGGCGTGAAGGGCGAGCCCCAGCCCGAGTTCCAGGTCGTCGTGCCGCCGGAGCGGGAGGCGGGCCTCTACTCGAACTTCCTCGGCGTCTGGCACTCGCCGTACGAGTTCACGCTCGACTTCTGCGTCACGCAGCCGCCGCAGCCGTCGGAGGCGGACCCGGAGCGCACCGTGATGCCGTGCCTCGTCGTCTCGCGGATCAAGATCCCCGTGACGCTGATCTTCGACGTCGTCCGCGCGCTGAACGAGAACATGACGCGCTACGAGGACACGTTCGGCGAGATCACCCGGCCGGGCACCGAGTCGTAGTCCACCCGCTCGAGGTAGAGCCCCCAGGGCGGAGCGGTCGTGCCGGCCTCCTCGCGGGGGCGGCCCTCGAGGAGCCGCGCGATCTGCTCCGGCCGCTGCTCGAGCATCGTCCCCACGAGCGTCCGCACCATGTGGCGGAGGAAGCTGTCGGCGGTGATCTCGAGCTCGAGGGCGTCGCCGCGCCGATGCCAGGCGGTGGCCAGGACGATCCGGACGAAGACTTCGTGCTCGGTCTCGGTGGGAGTGAAGGCACGGAAGTCGTGCTCGCCGAGCAGGAGATCGGCCGAGTCCGCCAGCGACGCCTCGTCGAGCGGCCGCGGCACGCACCAGCTGCGGCGGACCTCGAACGGCGACGGCGAGCGCCGCCGGTAGATCCGGTAGCGATAGGAGCGGGCGCGGGCGGAGTGGCGCGCGTGGAAGTCGGCCGGTGCCTGCTCGGCGGTGATGACCGCAACGTCGTCGGGCAGCACACTGTTGAGCGCCTCGGCGGCGCGCTCCACCGGCGGGCCGCCGTCGACCTCGACGCTCGCCACGTTCGCGAGCGCGTGGACGCCCGCGTCCGTGCGCCCGGCGACGGCCAGGTCGCCCCACGTCGGAAAGAGCTTGTCGAGCGCGGCCCTCAGCTCGCCCTCCACGGTTCGGTGCCCGGGCTGCGCGGCCCAGCCGCGGAAGTCCGTCCCGTCGTACTCGAGCGTGAGCCTGAGCCTCATCGATCGCGCTCGACCAGGAGCGTCAGCCCGTCCAGCGCGACGACCCAGACCTGGTCGCCGCGGTCGGCGCCCTCTTCGCAGCGCGCCTGCCAGAGCTCCCCGTCGAGGCGCACGACGCCGAGCGGCCGGCAAGGACGCATGACCTCGGCCGTCCGCCCCACGAGCGCCTCCGCGCCCACGGCCGCCTTCCGGCGCTTGGAGAGCCAGATCCAGAACAGGCTCTCCGCCACCTCGACGATCGCCGCCCCGGTGATCAGGATCACCCCCCACGGCTGCAGCGGAACGACGCCGAGGACGACGAGCAGGATCGAGCCGACGAGGATCACGACGGGAGGAGCGTAACGCCGTGGTTGTGCCGCCCAACCCGCCCTGTTACGGTCGGCGCATGCGACGTTTCCTCATCACGACAGCCTGCGCTGTCGTCGCGCTGGCCGGGAGCGGGACGGCGCAGGCGCGGCATGTCCTCCTCTGCCTGCCACCCGACGTAGCGGAACGTCTGCTGGCGACACCCGCCTGGGCGCCGCTCGCACCCGCCGACGCCCATGCGTGCTCGCAGGACGAGACGCCCGTCCGCCTCGTCGCGGACGACCGCTAGAACGGGCCCTACTCGGGCTCGGCGGCCGGAGCGGCGGCCGCGGCGACCGGCGCCGCCCCGAGAGGCACGTAGTCGACGAGCTCCAGGTACGCCATCTCGGCCGCGTCGCCGAGGCGGGGGCCGATCTTGACGATGCGCGAGTAGCCGCCCGGCCGATCGGCGAAGCGGGGCGCGACGTCCTCGAAGAGCTTCTCGACCACGTCGCGGCTGCGCAGCTCCGAGATCGCCTGCCGGCGCGCGTGCAGGTCACCCCGCTTGCCGAGCGAGATCATCTGCTCGACGAACGGCTTCACCGCCTTCGCCTTCGTCACGGTCGTCTTGACGCGTCCGTGCTCGATCAGCGAGCCGGCGAGGTTCGCGTAGAGCGCCTTCCGGTGGGCGGCGTCGCGGCCGAGCTTCTTGCCGGTGCGGTGGTGGCGCACGAGCTCCTTACTCCTCGCCGCCGCCGCCGCGCAGCGTCAGCCCGTGCGCGGCGAGCGCGTCCATCACTTCCTCGATCGACTTCTTGCCGAAGTTCGGGATCGCTCCGAGCTCGTTCTCCGACTTGGAGACGAGGTCGCCGATCGTCTCGATGCCGACGCGCTTGAGGCAGTTGTACGAGCGCACGCCGAGCTCGAGCTCCTCGATCGGGAAGTTCTCCATCCCGTGCCCGGCGGGAG
>JBBDQR010000076.1:0-36445 GCA_040905885.1 Gaiellaceae bacterium
ACCTTCGTGTGGATCAGGGGCCACGCGGGCGATCCGAACAACCACCGGGTCGACCGGCTCGCCCGAGCGGCGGCACTCTAGGCTGCCCCAGTGTTCAGGAATGTTCCCAGAGGGCTGTCTTCCCGTTGCTAGGCGTGCCGCGACGTGTCGGGCGTTCGCTACGTGCCGAGCGCAGGTGGCCGCGGGGGTGGTGGCGGCAGCAGGAGGTAGCTTTCGACGATCGCTTCTGCGATCTCGAACACCTTGTGTCCGGTGTCTTGTGATTGTGAGCGGATCATTTCGAAGGCCCGGTCCTTGTCGATCTTGTGGCGTTCCATCAGGATCCCTTTCGCCTGCTCGATCACAGCCCGGCGTCCGAACGCTCCCTGCAGGTTGTCGTACTCGCTGAAGCGCTGCAGGGTGAGCTCGATCGCGCTCTGCAGCTCCTCAGAGTCGGTGTCGACGATGTAGGCGAAGACGCCGCGCCTGGCCGCCTCGCGAACGTAGGCGGGATCCTTCTCCGAGAGGAGAGCGATGACGGGGCAGGCCGCCTCGTGGACGATCTCGTCGATCAACTCGAGCGCGTGCTCGGAGGAGGGCCCGAGCACGACCAGGGCGACATCGGGACGCTCTCTCGCCGTCGCCGCGCCGGCCTTCCTGATCTCGATCTCGCGAGCGACCACCTCGTGGCCGAGGCCAGCGACGAGGTGGGCGAGCACCTCTAGCCGGTCCTGACGTTCGTCCGCAATCAGAACGCTCAGGTGCGCAGTCTCTTGCTCGGTTATCGGCTAGCCCTTCTCGACGGTCCACTCGGACGATAGCTCGTGGAGGCAGCGGGAGTTCGAACCCGCGACCTCAGGCGTGCAGCCCCAACCTGCGTCAGGGAGCGCGAGCACCGTGTGCACGACAGTACTCCCGCTTGAGCGAGAGCTAGCCATGGCCTGTTGTCGAAACGACAGCAGGAAATGGGCCGGGGAGGATTCGAACCTCCGGCCTTGGGATTAAAAGTCCCCTGCTCTGCCAGCTGAGCTACCGGCCCTTCGTGCGCAGAGTAGCGTTCGGGTGTGGCCGATCCCGCGCGCGTGAGCCTCCTCCGCTGGCTTCGCCGCCAGCTGCGCGAGCCGATCGCCGTGCGCGAGCGGCTGGAGGCGGCGGTCGAGCACGACGACCCCGCCGAGGTGCGCCGGCTGCTCGCAGGCTGGGCCGCCGACTTCTCCGAGCCGCAGCGGCGGTACGTGGAGGAGGTGCTCGACGCCTGGGAACGGGAGCGGGGCGGGCTATCCTCCAGGGACGCCCCCGTCGACTAGCGGTCCAGGTCTCCACCCTTTCAAGGTGGCAGCACGGGTTCGAATCCCGTCGGGGGTATAAGTGGTCACGGCCGCGAGTACAGTTGTCGTCCTGGCCGGCTGCAAACCGTCGCATCTCGGCGTCCTCGGTCGCGCCCGTAGCTTTGGCTACGAGCGCTCCCTGCGTCTTTGAGCTGCTCGGTTTTCGCTCGGCCAGAACGGAACGTACTCACGGCCGTGGCCACTCGGGCGGTTAGCTCAGCTGGGAGAGCGCCTGCCTTACAAGCAGGAGGTCGGCGGTTCGACCCCGTCACCGCCCATCGCGTAACCATGCGGGTTTGAGCAACAGAGAGCCCGCTTGCGCGGGCTCTCCGGGGCCGATGTAAACAGGGAATGTCAACTCGGCGCGTGCTCCCGCTCAACTTCCTCGATTCGAGCCTGCGCCTCGTGAAGGTAGCGGCGGAGGGCGCCGGCCAACTCCTCCTCGAGATTGGGACGGGTGACGAGTTCGGCCGCCCGTTCTACAACAGCGCTCGCGCCGAGGATCTCGAACGCAACCACGTCGCCGGCTTCATCCAGGTCCACAAGCCCGTGAATGACCTCAACGGTTCGCGCGATCTGCGCGCCTTCGCGCACTACGACCGCTAAACGCATCGACTTCGGGGTCATACGAGACGGCATTGCTTTCACCTCCAGTACGACGTAACTACCACACGCGGCTTCTTCTCATCCACGACTACGGCGAGTCGGCGGCCGTTCGGGGCAGTAACCGGCCGCAACGGTTCGCGCCGAACTTACAAGCAGGAGGTCGGCGGTTCGACCCCGTCACCGCCCATCGTCGACCCGGTACGGGTCCCGTAGAGTCAACTCTGTTGACTGCGGGAAAACACGCATACGCCGCCGGCCCTCGTCGGCCATCCTCCGCCCATGCTCGAAGCGCCGCACGCCGTCTCGCTCGCCTTCCTCGTCCGCTGCCTTGCCTGCGGGACGATGCGGATCGTTCGCAGGACCCCGACCCGGGGCCTCGAACGGCCGAACTGCCCGCTGTGCGGCTACGTCGGCTGGACCGAGACCGATCCGGCGGCCGCCTCCGCCGCCTGAACTGCTGGACATCCGCGGCCGGATCCACTAGAAGGGACTAGTCCGACCCGGTCCTGTCTGGAGGAAACATGCGGCTCGCGCTCGTCCTGCTCTCGCTGATGATCGCTTCGGCGGCGTACTTCGCCGCGAGTGCGCTGTCGTCGCCGGGCGGCCTCGACCGGCGCGGCGGCCACCACTGCTGGACGAACTGCGCCCGCTACGGCCTCTACACGGGGCAGTACCACTGTCACCGCGCGCCGTGCTCGCGGGCCGACGTCCGGAGTCACCGCCGGCACGGACACTGACGGGTCACGGGCCGCTGTCGACCGGCGCATCCGGATCGAGGCGGGTACCGGGACACGCGCCCCACAGGCCCGCCCCGGCCGCCCTCGCGCGCCGCGCGGCCGCCAGCAGCTCGCCGGCGTAGCGCCCCTGCCGGCCGTCGAAGAACCAGACGCTCGCCGCGCCGCGCGCCACCATAGTCTCGTTGACGTTCAGCGGGCCCCGGAAGACGTACGCGAGCCGCCGCCCGAAGCGGTCGACCCGGTCGAGCGCGGAGTCCGAGACGACGCGCACGCGCGTCCCCGCCGGCAGCAGCCGCCGCAGCTCGGCGCGGGCCTCCCGCGCGTAGCACTCGCGCTCCGCGAGCTCCGGCGTGTCGATCTGGACGAGCCGGACCACGTCGCCGGCGGCGAGCTCGACCGTGTCGCCGTCGCGCACGTGCGCCACGAGCGCCCCGCCCTCGTCTCCGCGCAGCACGAGCACCGCGACCAGCGCCGCCGTCGCCACGGCGGCGAGCACGAGCCACCGCCACATGCGCGCCACGCTACCGGTGCCCGCGTGCCGGAACCGTGCCGTCTTCGCGCCCGTATAGGGTCTTCCGCGTGAGCTGGTACGAGCTCTGGCTCTTCCTGCACATCGCGGCTGCGATCGTCTGGATCGGCGGCGCGGCGGCGATCCAGGTCTTCGGGATCCTGACGAAGCGGGCCGTCGATCCGGCGAAGACGTCCTTCTTCGCGCAGAACGTCTCCTTCACGGTCATGCGCGTCTTCCTGCCGTCGGCGCTGATCGTGCTCGGGTCGGGAGTCGGCCTGACGGTCAGCGGAGACTGGGACTGGGGCGAGCCGTTCATCTCGGCGGGCCTCCTCCTCTGGGGGCTCGTCGCGCTCGTCGCCTTCGGCTACCTCGGCCGGGCGACCGGCCGCGCCGGCGCCGAGCTCGCGTCCGCGGGGCCGAGCCCCGCGATCGCGCTGCGGCTGCGGAACCTCGTCTGGTTCTCGCGGGTCCTGCTCGGCGTGCTCGCGGTGATCGTGTTCGTGATGGTCGTGAAGCCCGGGACCTGACGCGTTCCGGACGCGTTGGGCGGATACGGTGCCCGCATGACCACAGCGACCATCCACACGAACCACGGCGCGATCGAGCTCGAGCTCTACGACGAGGACGCGCCGAAGACCGTCGAGAGCTTCGTCTCCCTCGCGCGGGACGGCTTCTACGACGGCATCGTCTTCCACCGCGTGATCCCGGACTTCATGATCCAGGGCGGCGACCCGACCGGCAACGGCTCGGGCGGGCCCGGCTACCAGTTCGAGGACGAGTTCAACGGCCATCCGGTCTCGCGCGGCGCGCTGGCGATGGCGAACGCGGGGCCGAACACGAACGGCAGTCAGTTCTTCGTGGTCACCGCCGACGCGTGCCCGTGGCTCGACGGCAAGCACACCGTCTTCGGGCGAGTGACGGCGGGCATGGACGTCGTCGACCGGATCTCCGAGCTGCCGCGCGACGGGCGCGACAAGCCCCTGGAGCCGGCGGCGATGGAGCGCGTCGAAGTCCAGTAGCGGATGCACGAGCACGTCCGCAGGGAGGGAGACCGGCGCGCGCTCGCCGCGGCGCTCGTCCTCGTCGCCTCCTTCCTCGGCGTGGAGGTCGCGGCCGGCCTCCTCGCCGACTCGCTCGCGCTGCTCGCCGACGCGGGACACATGCTCTCCGACGCGGGCACGCTCGGGCTCGCGCTCTTCGCCGCCTGGGTCGCGCAGCGGCCCGCGTCGCCCGAGCGGAGCTTCGGCTACCGGCGGGCCGAGATACTCGCCGCGCTGGCGAACGGGCTCGCGCTCGTCGCGGTCGCAGTCTGGATCTTCGTCGAGGCCGCCCGCCGCCTCGACGAGCCCGGCGAGCCGCTCGGCGGCTGGATGCTCGGCGTGGGGGCGATCGGCCTCGCGGTGAACGTGGCCGCCGCGGCCATCCTCGCGCGCCGCGGCTCGGAGAGCCTCAACGTCCGGGCCGCCCTCCGCCACGTGCTCGCCGACCTCGCCGGCTCGCTCGGCGTCATCGGCGCGGGCGCGGCGATCCTCCTCACCGGCTGGACGCTTGCCGACCCGGTCGTGAGCGTCCTGATCGGCCTGCTCGTCCTCGCCAGCTCGTGGACGATCCTGCGCGACTCGACGCACGTGCTGCTCGAGGCGACGCCGCGCGGCCTCGACGCGGACGCGGTCGGGCGCGCGATGGCGACGCACCCCGGCGTCCGCGAGGTGCACGACCTGCACGTCTGGACGATCACGAGCGGCTTCCCCGCGCTCTCGGCGCACGTCCTCGTCGACGCGGGCGCCGACTGCCACGCGCTCCGCGCCGAGCTCGAGCGCACGCTGCGCGACCGCTTCGGCCTCGAGCACACGACCCTCCAGGTGGAGCACGCACCGGGTCTGTTAGACATTCGCCGGTGACCCCAGTGCCCCTTCAGGCAATAGTCAGTGCATTTCTGGCGGCGGCAAAGCGGCGCCATGCGTCGTCCTCAGTCGCCCCGATAGCGTCAGCTATCGGGGCTCCCTGCGTCCTTGCCTGGCTTGCTTTTCGCTCGCCAGAAACGCGAGACCATTACCTGAAGTGACTCTCGACGGCAAGACCGCGATCGTCACGGGCGCGTCGAGCGGGATCGGGGCCGCCACGGCCCGTGCGCTCCGCGCCGCCGGAGCGCGCGTCGCCGCCGGCGCCCGCCGCGTCGACCGGCTGGAGGCCGACGTGGGGCTCCCCCTGGACGTCACCGAGCCGGAGTCCTGCGAGCGCTTCGTGGAGGAGGCCGTGGAGCGGCTCGGGGGGCTGGACGTGCTCGTCAACGCCGCCGGCCTCGCGCTCGGGCGGGAGCCGTTCTGGGACTCCAGCGAGGAGGACGAGCGCACCGTCCTCGAGACCAACGTGAACGGGCTGATCCGCATGACCCGCCTCTGCCTGCCGCACCTGCGCGACGGCGGCCACATCGTCAACATCGGCTCGGTCGCCGGCCGGCAGGCCTACGAGAAGGGCTCGCTCTACATCGCCTCCAAGTTCGCGGTGCGCGGCTTCACCTACGCCCTGCGCGAGGACCTGCTCGGCCGGCCGATTCGCCTCACCACCGTCGATCCCGGCCTCGTCGAGACCGACTTCTCGCGCGTCCGCTTCCGCGGCGACGACGAGCAGGCGGCCGCCGTCTACCGCGGCGTCGAGGCGATGAAGCCCGACGACGTCGCCGAGTGCGTGCTGTTCGCGCTCACCCGGCCGCCGCACGTGAACGTCGACGAGCTGGTGGTCAAGGCGCTCGCGCAGTCCTCCGGCGGCCGCATCCTTCGCAGCGAATGACGCTGACCATCCTCGAAGGCTCCACGTTCTGCATCTGCGACGACCTCGGAGATATCGGCTCCGAGGAGACGAGCGGCTTCTTCGACGACGACGTCCGCCATCTCTCCCGCCTACTCCTGACGATCAACGGCGAGTCGCCGCTGCTGCTCGAGTCGAAGAGGGTGGAGTACTTCTCCGCCGCCTTCTACCTGCGCAACCCGGTCCACGACGCGCTCGGTCAGGACTCGCTCCTGATCGCGCGCGAGCGCTTCGTCGGCGAGGCGATGCAGGACCGGATCCGGATCTGGAACGAGACGGGGGAGCCGGTCACCTTCGAGCTCGGCCTCGAGCTCGCCGCCGACTTCGCGGACATGTTCACGGTCAAGGACCGGGACTTCGCGTTCGGGAACCCCGAGCGCGTGCGGCCGCTGCCACCGCCGGCCGTGCCCGTCTGGGACGCCGACCACAACCAGCTCCTCTTCACCGATCCCGACCCGGCCTGGAACGAGCACACGCAGGTGATCGTCTCGCTGCCGGGGGAGGCCAACGGCTCCTCCCTCCGCTACACGGTCGAGCTGGAGCCCCGCGCGGAGTGGGAGCTGGTCATGGACGTCGTTCCCACCCGCGGCGCCGACCCCGTGCGGCCGCCGGAGATCGAGGGGCGCTTCGGCCACGAGCTCGCCCACGTGCGCGAGTCGCTGGCCGCCTGGGAGCTGCGCGTGCCGCAGCTGCGGGCCTCCTGGGATCCGCTCCGGCACGCGTTCAGCCAGTCCGTCGCCGACCTGGCCGCCCTGCGCCTGCGGTCGAACGGCGGCATGGGCAAGCTGCCCGCCGCCGGGATGCCCTGGTTCATGACCGTCTTCGGCCGGGACACGATCATCGCCTCGCTGCAGACGCTGCTCTTCGGCTCCGAGCTCGCCCGCTCGGCCCTCCACCAGCTCGCCGAGCTCCAGGCGACGGAGGACGACCCGTCCATCGACGCGGAGCCGGGCAAGATCGTCCACGAGGTCCGCTCGGGGAAGACCGCGAGCGTCTGGTTCGAGCGCTACTACGGGACGTTGGACGCGACGCCGCTCTACCTCGTCCTGCTCTCGGAGGTGTGGCGCTGGACGGACGACATCCTGCTCGTCGGCGACCTCCAGGAGCCGGCGATGCGGGCGCTGCGCTGGATCGACGAGTACGGCGACCGCGACGGCGACGGCTTCGTCGAGTTCGAGCGGCGCACGCCGAACGGGCTCGACAACCAGTCGTGGAAGGACTCGTTCGACTCGCAGCGCTTCGCCGACGGGCGCTTCGCGAAGACGCCGATCGCGCCGTGCGAGGTGCAGGGCTACGTCTACGACGCGAAGCGGCGGACGGCGGAGCTCGCCCGCGAGGTCTGGCGCGACCGGGAGCTCGCCGACCGGGTGGACGCGGAGGCCGACGAGCTGCGCCGGCGCTTCGACGAGGCCTTCTGGGTCGAGGAGCGCGGCGGCTACTACGCGCTCGCGCTCGACGGCGACAAGCGGCCGGTGGACTCGCTGACCTCGAACATCGGCCACCTGCTCTGGAGCGGGATCGTGCCGCCCGAGCGGGTCGACGCGGTCGTCGACGCGCTGATGGGCGAGTCGCTCTGGTCGGGCTGGGGCGTCCGGACGATGTCCACGGACGACGCCGCCTACAACCCGCTCTCGTACCACAACGGCAGCGTGTGGCCCCACGACAACTCGCTGATCGCCTGGGGGCTCGCCCGCCACGGACGCTGGCCCGAGGCGCAGCGGGTCGCCCGCCGGATGCTCGAGGCGGCCGCCTACTTCGGCCACCAGCTGCCAGAGGTCTTCGCCGGGCTGCGCCGCTCCGACACGCCGTTCCCGATCCCGTACCCGACCGCCGCGCGGCCGCAGGCCTGGGCTGCCGGCACGCCCGTCCTGCTGCTCCAGATCCTGCTCGGCCTGGAGCCGGACCCGCGGCTGCACACGCTGACGACCGTCGCGCCGCCGGAGCTCCCCGCCTGGGCGGGGACGGTCCGGCTCACCGGCGTGCGTGCCTTCGACGCGCAGTGGGACGTCAGGCTCGAAGAAGGCATGGTGCGGGTAGAGGAGCTGGAATGAGGTTCGAGCCGCTCCGCGTGGCGATCGTCTCGCCCTGCTGGTTCCCGGTGCCGCCCACGGGTTACGGCGGGATCGAGTGGGTCGTGGCGCTGCTCGCCGACGGGCTCGTGGACGCGGGCCACGAGGTGACGCTGTTCGCGTCCGGCGACTCGCGGACGAAGGCGGAGCTGGCGGCCGTCTACGAGACGGCGCCGAGCGAGTGGATCGGCCACACCTACTGGGAGCTGCGTCACACGTTCTCCGCGCTCGCCCGGGCGGGCGACTTCGACGTGATCAACGACCACACCGGGATGCTCGGGCTGTCGCTCGGCGGGCTCGTCGAGACGCCGGTCGTCCACACCGTCCACGGGCCGCTCGACGGGGAGCCGGGCGAGATGTACGAGCAGATCTGCTCGGTCGTCCCGAACGCGCGGCTCATCTCCATCTCGATGAACCAGCGCAAGCCGAAGCCCGACCTGCCCTGGATCGGCAACTGCCCGAACGCGATCGAGTTCTCCCTCTACCCCGTGCAGCCGCACCGCGGCGACTACCTGCTCTTCCTGGGCCGGATGAGCTGGGAGAAGGGCTGCCACCGCGCGGTCGCGACCGCGATCGAGACCGGGTTGCCGCTGAAGATCGCCGGCAAGAAGCGCGAGCCGCTCGAGGACCAGTACTTCCGCGAGTACGTCGAGCCGCATCTCTCCGACACGATCGAGTACCTCGGCGAGGTCACGCACGGCGAGAAGGTGGAGCTGCTCCAGAACGCGCGGGCGACGCTGTTCCCGATCGAATGGGAGGAGCCGTTCGGCCTCGTCATGATCGAGTCGATGGCCTGCGGGACGCCGGTGATCGCGACCGGATGGGGCGCCGTCCCGGAGGTGATCGAGCACGGCCTCACCGGGATCGTCGTCGACGACTACCGGATCATCCCGGCGGCGCTCGAGGAGGCCGACCGGCTCGACCCGCTCGAGATCCGGGCGCAGGCCGAGCGTCGGTTCGCCCCCGAGCGGATGGTCGGCGACTACGTCGCGGCCTACCGGACGGCGCTCTCCGAGCGCTTGTCCCGCCAGCGCCTGAGGCCGGCGTAGGACTGCCAGAGCGGGGCCGCCCGCTCGTAGTAGGGCGCCTCGCCGACGTTGCGCCGGGCGGCCTCGACGAACTCCTCCTCGGTCGCCCCCGAGGCGACGAGCTCCGCCCACGCGCGCAGCTCACGCCGCGTCTCGGCGAGGTGGTACTCGACGTCGTCGAAGAGCCCGAAGTGGATCAGGGCCAGCCGCTCGGGGCGCCGGCGCTCGATCTCGTCGAGCGTCCGCTCCCAGGCGTCGACGTCCACGTCCGGCGGCGGCGAGACCGGCCAGACGACGCGGTCGGGCGCGATACGGACGCCGGCCGCGTCGCCCGCATAGACCGTCCCGTCTGGGTCGACGTAGCAGAGATGGTGCGAGGCGTGGCCGGGCGCGGGGAAGCAGTCGAGGCCGAGCACGCGCTCCCCGGCGACGTGGACGTTCTCGGCCGGGACCGGCGCGAGCTCGCCCCAGAGCGTGTCGAAGGTGTCCCCGTACAGGCGCCGCGCGCTCGCCTCGAGCCGGGCCGGGTCGACGAGGTGCGGCGCGCCGACCTCCGACACGTGCACCTGGAGCCCGGGATGCTCGCGGACGAGCACGCCCGCCGCTCCCGCGTGGTCGAGGTGGATGTGGGAGAGCAGCAGGTGGCGGACGTCGGCGAGCGCGAGGCCCTGCTCGGCGAGCCGCTCCTTCAGGGCCGGGATGCCGGTCGAGGGGCCGCAGTCGAAGAGCGCTAGCCCGTCGTCGGTGTCGACGAGGTAGACGCCGATGACGCGCTCGGAGTCCTGATGCCGGAGATCCAGCGGGCCCGCGCGAACCATCCGGCCAATGCTACGGCGAACACGTCGAAGCAGACGTAGCCGCTCGCGACGCCGCTCGGCGGGTTCCCCTGGGGGATTCCGAGCCCGGGCAGCTCCGGGTGCCAGGTCCAGACCCCGAGCCAGGTGCCGTAGAGCTCGAGGGCCATCACAACCGCGAACACGCCCGCATAGAGGCTGCGGTTCCGGCCGCGCCAGAGGAAGAAGAGGAGCAGCGGCACGCCGAAGGCGCCGGCCGCGTCCAGGCGCGGCAGGAAGCCGAGCCCCGCGATCCCCCAGGCGGCCGCCACGAAGGCGGCGACGCCGACGAGAGCGCGCGTGTGCCGCCGCAGGGCGACGCTGACGCCGAGCCCGGCGAGGTAGACGAGCCCGTGCCCGGGCGGGATGTAGGCCGGCAGGTTCTCCAGCCGGTACGAGTAGACGCCCCAGAGCAGCGAGCCCGTCACCTCGCCGACGGTCGCGGCCACGATCACGAGCGCCACGCGCAGCCGCTGCTCGGCGGCGAGCGGCACGCAGGCCGCGAGGAGCACCGCCCACGTGACCGCGGCGATCGCGAGCTGCCGGCCTTGCCCGCCCGTGTCCACGGCCAGGAAGGCGAGCAGGTAGGCGGGGATCGCTAGGCCGTACCAGGCGGGCGCTTCAGGCCTTCGCACGCGTGCCGACGCGCGCCAGCGCCGCCTCGAGGTCGGCGACGAGGTCGTCGGCCGACTCGATCCCCACCGAGAGCCTGATCAGGTTGCGCGGCGCGGCGAAGGGCGCGTCGGCGGTCGAGGCGTGGGTCATGCGGGCCGGATGCTCGATCAGGCTCTCGACGCCGCCGAGGCTCTCCGCGAGCGCGAACAGCTTCGTCGCCTTGCAGATCGCGAGCGCGTCCTCCTCCGAGTGGGCGAGGAAGGAGACCATGCCGCCGAAGTCGCTCATCTGCCGCCGCGCGATCTCGTGGTGCCGGTGGCTCTCCAGCCCTGGGTAGAGCACCTCCTCGACGGCGGGATGCCCGTCGAGGAAGCCGGCGATCCGGCGCGCGTTGTCGCAGTGCTTCTCCATCCGCACGGCGAGCGTCTTCACCCCGCGGAGGACGAGCCACGCGTCGAACGGGCCGGGGATCGCGCCGAGCGACTTCTGGAGGAAGAAGAGCCGCTCCGCGATCGTCGGGTCGTTCGTGGCCACGAAGCCGCCGACGACGTCCGAGTGCCCGCCCAGGTACTTCGTCGTCGAGTGGACGACGACGTCGGCGCCGAGCTCCAGCGGCCGCTGGAGGTAGGGCGTGGCGAACGTGTTGTCCACGACGAGCAGCGCGCCGGCGGCGTGGGCCGCCTCGGCGGCGGCGCGGATGTCGATCACGTTCAGCATCGGGTTCGAGGGCGTCTCCACCCAGACCATCCGCGTGCGCTCGTCGAGGTGGGCGGCGAGGTTTGCGTTGAACTCGTCCGCGGGCACGTAGGCGAACTCGTAGCCCTTCGGCTCGTAGACCTGCGAGGTCATCCGGTAGACGCCGCCGTAGACGTCCGCGATCAGCACGACGCGGTCGCCGGGGTTGACGAGGTGCATCAGCGTCGTCGTCGCGCCGAGGCCCGAGGAGTAGGCGATCCCGTGCTCGGCGCCCTCGAGCGAGGCGAGGCAGGTCTGGAGCGCCGTCCGCGTCGGGTTGGCGACGCGCGAGTAGTCGTAGCCCTTGTGCTTCCCGACCTCCTCCTGCACGTACGTGGAGGTCTGGTAGATCGGGACGATCACCGCGCCCGTGGCGGGGTCCGGCTCCTGGCCTTCGTGGATCGCTCGGGTCTCGAAGTCCACCCCGTGATCGTACCCCTCCCCACGGAATGCTCCGCATTCCGCGGGGGCCCCCTATTTGGCGCCGAGCCAGCGTCCGAGGTCGGCGAGCGCCTCGTCCAGCCGCGACGTGTCTCCCCAGGCTCCGAGCACGCGCAGCTCGCGCGCCTTGCGGTCGAAGACGGGCTCGACGCGGCCCACGACCCGGTCGCCCTGGAGGATCGGCAGGACGTAGTAGCCGTACTCCCGCTTCGCCTTCGGCACGTACATCTCCAGCCGGTAGCGGAAGTCCCAAAGCGCCTCCGCCCGCTCGCGGTCGTAGACCAGCCGGTCGAACGGGGACAGGACGGTGACCCGGTCGGGGACCGGCCCGTCGACGAGGTCGGGGTGCGCCCGCCACTCGCCTCGCTCCAACCAGACCCCCTCGGCCCGCCGCCGCTTCTCGGCCAGGAGCCGCTCGGCCTCGCGGAGGGGCACCTTCTCGGTCTCCGGGTACCAGCGCCCGGCCAGGTCCCAGAGCCGCTGCCCGTTGCGGCGGCCGGCGACGGCGACGAGGCCGCGGGAGTGCAGGACCCCGAGCATCACGGCGACGTTTCGGGTACCCCAC
Source organism: Gaiellaceae bacterium (assembly GCA_040905885.1). Taxonomy (GTDB): domain Bacteria; phylum Actinomycetota; class Thermoleophilia; order Gaiellales; family Gaiellaceae; genus JACVRU01. The sequence continues at coordinate 12,256 of JBBDQR010000076.1, forward strand.
CAGCGGCTGTCGGGGCTCCACTGCGTCACCGAGAGGTCCCGAAGCTCGCGCGAGAGCAGCGGCCCGTGCGACTCGAGCTCGCGGAGCACGTAGCGCTTGAACCGCGCGTTCGCCTTCAGGAACTCGGTCCCCCGCGCGCTCCGGCGGTTGCGCATCCGCGCCTGGATCAGCGGCAGGTCCTCGATCGGGTAGACGAACGCGTTCCACTCGAAGAGCCGCTTCTCCTCCCAGAGCAGCCGGTCGAGCTCGGCGCGGTCGTACGGGCCGAGGCGGCTGAAGGGGACGAGGTACTGCGGCGGCGCGACGGTCGAGATCGGGTCGATCTGGAGGAAGCCGAGCAGGCGCACGGACTCGAGCACCGACGTGGCGGAGCCGTCGAGCACCTGTGTGCGGACGGCGATCCGCCGGGCTTGGGAGACTGTGACGGGAGTGGACACGGCCGAGTTCGTACTTTCCCAGCTGCCGCCGGCGCCCGCCAGGGTGCTCGAGATCGGGACCGGCGGCGAGGGAGCGCTCGCGCGCGTGCTCTACGGAGCGGGCTACGACGTGGTCGCGATCGACCCCGCCGCGCCGCAGGAAGAGGGGATCTTCAGGCGCCTGAAGATCGAGGAGCTGGGCGACGACGAGCGCTTCGACGCGGTCGTCGCCGTGCTTACGCTCCACCACGTCACCGACCTCGGGCCGGTGCTCGACAAGATCCGTGACCACCTGCTGCCGGGCGGCGTGCTGGTGCTCGAGGAGATCGGCTGGGACCGGCTGGACGAGCCGACGGCGGACTGGTTCTACGGGCAGCAGCGCGCGCTCGCCGCCGCCACCGGCGCCGGGGCGGCCGCGAGCCTGGACGAGCTGCGGGTGGAGTGGGCGGACGAGCACGTCGGCCTCCACGGCTACCAAGCGATGCGCGAGGAGCTCGACAATCGCTTTCTGGAGCGCTTCTTCTCCTGGGAGCCCTTCCTCTACCGCTACCTGGACGAGAGCGTCGCGACGGGATCGCTCGAGCGGGGCCTGATCGAGGCGGACGCGATCCAGGCGCTCGGGTGGCGCTTCGTCGGCGAGGCCCTCGGGTAGCGGATCACTCGCCCGGTCGGCGATACCCGATGCTCTTGCTCTTCGCCAGCGCCTCGAGCGTCTCTTCCACGGTCATCAGGACCGTGGTGTCGACCGAGGCCAGGGCGCCGCCCGCTGCGATCGCGAGGACGGCGCCGGCCGCCGAGACGTTGTCGGGCGCCTCGAGGATCACGTAGCCGTCGTACTCGCCGAAGCCGTACCAGAAGCCCTGCAGGCTGCCCCCGACCTGCTCGAGGTAGGCGCGCGCCGCGTCGCGGCGGTCCTCGGGGTTCTGGATGAGCCGCGCCCACGTCTCGGGCGTGTAGCTGAAGCGCATGAGGTAGGCAGGCATGGGACCTCCCGGTCGTCGGTCGGGAGAGCCTAGCCCTCGGCGTGCCAGTCGGCGCGCGTGTTCAGGTGGGGGAAGGGCTCGGCGGGCACGGGCACGTCGAGCGCCCGGCAGAGCGGCTCCCAGCCGGCCGCCGGGCTCCACTCGACGAGTCGGTCGCGAGGCGCCGTGCGGCGCACGTCGGCGTTGTGCCGCGCGTAGAAGCGCTGCGCGGTCTCTGCGTCGTCCCACTGCTCGCCGAGCTCGCGGACGAGCAGCTCGTGGAACATGGCCAGCCAGTCGCCGTACTCGGGCAGCGAGTCCCGGCGCGCCTCCACGAGGATCGTCTCGTCGACGCTCTCCCACCACTCGCGAGCGCTGGGGCGGGTCGAGAGGACGACGACCGCATCCGGGTGCGCCTGCGCGAGCTCCCGCCAGAAGGCCGACGCCGGCCAGTCCACGGCGGCGACGCAGTCCGGCGGGAAGGTGCGCCAGTCCACCGGCTCGCCGCGGATCGCCGCCCGCCAGACGGGCACGTCCTCGAGGTGGTCGAAGACCTCGTGCATGTGGTAGCAGCGCCCTCCGAGCAACCGCTCGAGCGCGACCTTCAGCGACCTCGTCGCCGTCCGCGGGAGACCCGCGCCCACGACTCTCATCAGCGCGAGTGGGCGAGGTACTCGAGCAGGTCGGAGCGGGTCAGCACGCCGACCGGGCGGCCCTCCCGCGCGACCACGACCGCGTTCGTCCTCCCGGTGAGCGTCGAGAAGACCTCGTCCAGGCTCTCGTCGACGTCCACGGCCGCGAGCGGGGGCTGCATCGCCTCGGCCACGTCGTGGTGGAGCGCGTCCGGGTTCTTGAAGACGCGGTCGAGCAGGTCGCGGTCCTGAAGCGAGCCGATGATGTCGGCGAGCGAGTCGAAGTCGCCGTCTCGCACCACCGGCAGCTGCGAGATCGAGTAGCGCTGCATCAGGTCGATCGCCTCGCCGACCTTCTGGTGCGACGAGATCGTCACGAGGTCAGGCACCTCGGCCTCCTCGGCGCGCTTCGCGCGCAGCAGCTCCTCCACCGTCGGCGCCGGCGCCCGCCGCTCGAGGAAGCCGTGCTCGAGCATCCAGTTGTCGTCGTAGAACTTCGACAGGTACGAGCGGCCGCTGTCGGGGAGCATCGTCAGGATCCGGTCGCCGGGCCCGAAGCGCTTCGCGAGCTCGAGCGCCGCCCAGACCGTCGTCCCCGACGAGCCGCCCGCGAGGATCCCCTCCTCCCGGGCGAGCCGGCGCGCGACGACGAAGGAGTCCCGGTCGGAGACCTTGACCCACTCGTCGACCACGGCAGGATCCAGCGTCTTCGGCCAGGTGTCCTTGCCAATCCCCTCGACGAGGTACGGGTGGACGCCCTCCGGCGAGTCGGCGGTGAAGACGGAGCCGGCCGGGTCGGCGCCGACGATCAGCGCGCGAGAGCCGTGCTCCTTGAAGTAGCGGCCGACGCCCGTGATCGTGCCGCCGGTGCCGACGGAGATGACGATCGCGGCCACGTCCCCGCCGTCCGTCTGCTCCCAGATCTCGGGCCCCGTCACCTCGTAGTGCGCCTGCGGGTTGGACAGGTTCGAGTACTGGTCCGGCTTGAAGCCGCCGGGGATCTCCTCGGCCAGCCGGTCGGAAACGGAGTAGTACGACTCGGGCGAGTCGGGCTCGACGGCGGTCGGGCAGATCACGACCTCCGCGCCGTAGGCCCGCAGCATCGAGATCTTCTCCTGGCTCATCTTGTCCGGCATCACGAAGATGCAGCGGTAGCCCTTGAGCGCGGCGGCGATCGCGAGGCCGACCCCGGTGTTCCCCGAGGTGGGCTCGACGATCGTCCCGCCCGGCTTCAGCTTCCCCTCGCGCTCTGCCGCCTCGATCATCGCGAGGCCGATCCGGTCCTTGACCGAGCCGCCGGGGTTCAGGTACTCGAGCTTCGCGAGGATCGTCGGGCCGCCGGGCGGGGAGAGCTTGTCCAGCCGCACGATCGGCGTGCGCCCGACGAGCTCGAGCACGGTGGGGAAGTCTCGGGCCATGGACCGACGGTAGGTTACGCGGCAGACCGATGAAGATCACGACGATCGGCAGGGGGAACGTCGGCGGCGGGCTCGCCAGGCTCTGGGAGCAGGCGGGCCACGAGGTGACGACGCTCGGCAGCGACGGCGGCGACGCCGCCGACGCGGACGTCGTCTTCGTCGCCGTGCCCTCGGGCGCGATCTCGGAGGCGCTCGGCAAGGTGAGCGGGCTCGAGGGGAAGGTCGCGATCGACTCCGCGAACGCGTTCCAGGGCCGCGACGAGAGCTACGAGTCGTTCGCGCACGAGGTCAAGGCGCACACGAACGGGCCCGTGGCGAAGGCGTTCAACGCCAACTTCGCCACGCTCTACGACGAGCTCCCGAACCAGCGGGCGCGGCCCGCCTGCCTCTACGCCGCGGACGACGAGGCGCGCGAGGTGACGGAGCAGCTGATCCGCGACGCCGGCTACGAGCCCGTGTCGCTGGGCGGGATCGAGAACGCCCGGGCGCTGGAGGACTTCGTCCCGGGCGTCCTCGGCAAGATCGGCCGCGTCTTCTACCGCTTCGCCCCGCCGGGACAGCTCTAGGCGGTGACGCCGACCGGCTCTTCGGCCGGCGCCGTGTCGCTCCGGCGGAGGAGGAAACCGGCCGCGAGCGCGCCGGCGACCGCGAAGCCGAACAGGAGCCAGAAGCCCCACTCGAAGCCCCCGGTGAGCGCGACCGGCTGCGACTCGCCGCGCTCCAGCAGCGTCGTGAAGTGGCTCGTCGAGATCGTGGCCGCGATCGCGACGCCCAGCGCACCGCCGATCTGCTGGACGGTGTTGAGCAAGCCGGACGCGAGCCCGGCCTGCGCGGCCCCGACTCCGCCCAGCGCGGCGATCGAGATCGGGATGAAGGTGAACGGCAGGCCGACGCCCACGAGCAGGTAGCCGGGCAGCAGGTCGGGCCCGTAGCTTCCGTCCGGCGGGATCTGCGTGTACCACGCCATCCCCGCGGCCACGAGCACGAAGCCCACGATCGCAACGGGCTTCACGCCGACCTTCGTTGCCAGCGCCTGCGCCAGCCCAGCCGCGAGCACGGCCGTGCCGGCCGTGGCCAGGAAGGTCAGGCCCGCCTTCAGCGCGGAGAAGCCGAGCACCTGCTGGACGTAGAGCGTCAGCAGGAAGAAGTTGGCGAAGACGGAGGCGCCGAGCAGGAAGCCGAGCAGGTTGGCGGCCGCCACCTGGCGGATGCGGAAGAACGAGAACGGCATCAGCGGCTCCACCGAGCGTGCCTCGTTGACGACGAAGGCGACGAGCAGCGCGCCCGAGCCGGCGAGCAGGCCGATCGTGCGGGCGCTCCCCCAGCCGATGTCAGGGGCCTTCGAGATCGCGAAGACGAGCAGCATCATGCTCGCGGTCACCGTGAGGGCGCCCAACGGGTCGTAGCTCCGGTGCTCGGAGCGCGCCGTCGTCTCGGGGATCAGCGGCAGGGTCAGGGCGAGCACCGCGGCGCCGACGGGCACGTTCACGAAGAAGATCCACTCCCAGCCCGCCCACTCCGTCAGCACGCCGCCCGCGAGCACGCCGACCGCGGCGCCGCTGCCGCCGAGCGCGCCCCAGATGCCGAGCGCCTTGTTCCGCTCCGGGCCTTCCGCGAACAGGGTCGAGACGATCGACAGCGCGGCGGGGGAGACGATCGCCGCGCCGATGCCCTGGACGACCCGCGAGGCGACGAGCATGTCCGCCGAGACCGCGAGCCCGCACGTGAGGGACGCGAGCGTGAAGAGCACGACGCCGCTCATGAACACGCGTCGGCGCCCGAGCAGGTCGCCCGCGCGTCCGCCGAGCAGCAGGAAGCCGCCGAAGGTGATCGCGTAACCCGTGACGACCCACTGGAGGCCCTCGCGGGAGAAGTCCAGGTCGGTCGCGATCGACGGAAGGGCGACGTTGACGATCGAGACGTCGAGGATCGTCATGAAGAAGGCCGTCCCGACGACGGCGAGCGCCTTCCAGCGGCGAGGGTCGGGTGCCACGTCCACGGGATTCTGGAACGTCCTTGGCGGCCCGGCTATTCCGAGCCCCAGAAAGGCCCGGTCAGGCCGAGCCGGTCGAGGATCGCCCGGTTCTCCTCGGGCGTGCGCGGCCGCCAGTCCGACGCGAGCCGGTCGCGGTACCACGCGTCGGCCAGTCGCCAGAGCGTTCCCACCGGGATCGTGTCGCCGCCTTCGGGAGCGTGCTCTTCCGACCGGAAGAGGTTCATCGTGCTTCAGGTGAAGACGAGGTCGTCCCACCACCGCGCCGCGGGGACGGCGAGGTGGAAGACGGCGCCGTTGCCGCGCAGCGCGCTCCCACGAACCTCGAGCTCGAGCGGCTCGGCGCAGTCGGGGCACGAAGTCTCGTAGCGGCCCTCGCCGCCGAGCGCCGCGACGATGCCGAGCGAGCTCGGCCGCGCCGCACATGTCGGCGCGGCCTGTATTGCTTGCTCGGCATCGCAAGCGATGCCGAGTGAGGCGCAGTTGCCGTACCACCAGCGGCCGTGCTCATCCGTGCAGCTCGCAGCGCCTCCCCGTCGGAATCCGGCGCCCGCCCGGTCTCGACGAGCTCGCGGTAGATGCGGTTACGGAGCTCGATGTCCATCAGCGGCGCGTCCGGCGCAGGACCTCGGCGTAGCGGGGATGCAGGCGCTCGATCAGCGCGTGCGTCTCGGCGGCCAGCACGCCGCCCCGGTACGTGACGATGTGGGAGCGCATGTACGGCACCTCGAGGATCTGCGGAGTCTGAACGAAGGGATCCTCGACGGAGTAGACGACGTGCGGGACGTCGGCCATCACCGCCGCGCCGATGCACATCGGGCACGGCTCGACCGTCGTCACGAGCACGGCCTCGTCGTGGCGCGTCCAGAGCGGCTCGCCGCCGGTGAGCATCGCCTCGAGCTCGGCGTGCGCGAGCTGCGAGCGGCGCTCGGGTACTCCCCGGCCAGCCCGGCCGCCTCGGCCTCCGCGAGCGCCGCCCGCATCAGCTGCTCCGGGTCCCCGATCAGTGGCGGAAGTGCCTCCGGTGGGTGAGGACCATCGCCGCGCCCGCCTCGCGGACCGCGGCGACCACCTCCTCGTCGCGCTTCGAGCCGCCCGGCTGGACGATCGCGGTCACGCCGGCGTCGAGCGCGAGCTGCGGGCCGTCGGCGAAGGGGAAGAACGCGTCCGAGGCGAGCGCCGCTCCCGTCGGGTCGTGCCCGTGCTCGCGCGCCTTCTCGAGAGCTATTCGAACCGCGTCCACCCTGCTCATCTGGCCGGCGCCGATCCCGATCGTCTGCAGCCCCTTCGCGAGCACGATCGCGTTCGAGGCGACGTGCTTGCAGACGCGCCACGCGAAGAGCAGGTCGCCCCACTGCTCCTCGCTCGGCTCCCCGCAGACGACGTCCATGCCCTCGCGGTCCTCGATCTCCCAGTCGCGGCTCTGGACGAGTAGGCCGCCGAGCGTCCGCCTGTAGTCGAGCTCGCCGGGCTCCCAGCCGCGCCGCTCGCGGTCCTCGAGGATGCGGAGGCTCGGCTTCTCGCCCAGGCGGGCCAGCGCTTCCTCCTCGTAGCCGGGCGCGAGCAGCACCTCGACGAACTGCTCGGCCAGCGCCTCCCCGAGCGCGCCGGTGACGGGACGGTTGAGGACGACGATCCCCCCGTACGCGGAGACGGGGTCGCCGGCGAGCGCCAGCGCGTAGGCCTCCTCGATCGTCGCGGCGACGGCCACACCGCACGGGTTCGCGTGCTTGACGATCACGCAGGCCGGCAGCGCGAACTCGCGTGCCAGGAGGACGGCCCCGTTCAGGTCGTTCAGGTTGTTGTACGAGAGCTCTCGCCCGTGGAGCTGTTCGACGCGCGAGAGCAGGTGGCGCCGGGCGAGGGTCTGGGCGTAGTAGGCCCCGTGCTGGTGCGGGTTCTCGCCGTACGCGAGGTCGAGCACCTTCTCGAAGGAGAGGGTGAGCAGGTCCGGGAAGCGCTGCTCGTCGACGAACCAGGTGGCGATTGCCGCGTCGTAGCGCGCGGTGGTCGCGAAGGCCTCGGCGGCGAGCCGGCGGCGCGACTCCGGCGAGACCTCGCCGCTCTCGCGCAGCTCCGCGAGGACGCCCTCGTACTGATCGGGCCGCGAGACGGCGGCCACGTGCGCGAAGTTCTTCGCGGCCGCGCGCAGCATCGCGGGGCCGCCGACGTCGATCGTCTCGGTCTCGGGCTCGCGCTCGAACGGGTACAGGTTGACGCAGACGAGGTCGAAGGGCTCGATGCCGTGCTCGGCGAGGACACCGGCGTCGTCCTCGCTGTCGCGCCGCGCGAGGATGCCTGCGTGGATGCGGGGGTGGAGCGTCTTCACGCGCCCGCCCAGCAGCTCGGGCGCCTCGGTGACCGTCTCGACCCGGGTGACCTCGAGCCCCTGCTCCTCCAGGAACGAGGCCGTCCCGCCCGACGCGACGAGCTCGGCGCCGAGGTCGGCGAGGCCCCGGGCGAACTCGGCCAGGCCGGTCTTGTCGTAGACGGAGATCAGCGCTCGCACAGCTCTCGCACCACGCGGGGAAGCAATCGGTGCTCGAGGGCGTGGAGGCGCTCCTCGAGCGTCTCGGCAGGCTCGACGGGCACCTCCTCCTGCGCGAGGACCGGGCCGGAGTCCACGCCCTCGTCGACGAGGTGGACGGTGACGCCGGTGCGCTCGACGCCGGCTGCTAGCGCGTCCTCGATCGCGCGCGTACCGGGAAACTCGGGTAGCAGCGACGGGTGGACGTTGACGATCCGTCCGGGGAAGCGGTCGAGGAAGGCCGGCGTCAGCAGGTGCATGTAGCCGGCGCAGACGACGAGCTCGACGCCCCGGCTCTCGAGCCACTCGGCCAAGGCGACATCGCGCTCCTCGCGGGAGTTGTAGCCAGCGGCGTCGAAGACCGCCGTCTCAATCCCAGCCGCCTCGGCGCGCCCGAGGGCCCGAACGCCCGGCTTGTTCGAAACGACCGCGGCAATCGGTAGCTGGGCGTCGATCAATGCCTGGAGGTTCGTGCCCTCCCCGGACACGAGGACGCCGATCACGCCCGCACGATCCTCCCGATCACGAGCTCCTCCCCCGGCTCGGGCAAGACGGCGCAGAAGCCGATCCCGAGGTTAAAGACGCGGCGCAGCTCCTCCTCCTCGACGTGGCGCGCCAGCCATTCGAAGACCGGCGGGCGCTCCCACGCGTCCCAGTCGAGCTCGGCGCGCAGCCCGTCCGGCACGGCGCGCGAGAGGTTGCCCTCGACGCCGCCGCCGGTGACGTGCGCGAAGGCGTGCGCCGCGTCGCGCAGCCGGCGCACGTCGTCGAGGTAGAGGCGCGTGGGCGCGAGCAGGTCTTCGCCGTCGTAGTCCTCGACCTCGAGCACGCGGCGGACGAGCGTGAAGCCGTTGGCGTGGACGCCCGCCGAGGGCAGGCCGATCACGACGTCCCCCTCCGCCACGCGCGAGCCGTCGATCACGCGGTCGCGGTCGACGATCCCGACACAGGTGGCGGCGAAGTCCAGCTCGCCCTCGCGGTAGACGCCCGGCAGCTCGGCGGTCTCCCCGCCGACGAGCGCGACGCCGGCGGCCCGGCAGACCTCGGCGGCGCCCTCCACGAGCTCGGCGACCTGCTCGAGGTCGATCTGGTTGGCGGCGACGTAGTCGAGCAGGATCAGCGGGTCGGCGCCGCACGTGATCACGTCGTTGATGCAGTGCGCGGCCATGTCCGCGCCGCAGTTGCGCAGGGCGCCGCGCGGACGGGCGACGATCGGCTTGGTGCCGATCGAGTCGGTCGAGGCCGCGAGCAGGCGCCGGTCGTCGAGCGGGTGCAGTCCGGCGAAGGCGCCGAAGCCGGTCGCGCCGGTGGACTCGGCGGCCGCGCGGAGCCGCTCGACGACGGCCTCGGCCTTCGCGATCGAGACGCCGGCCGCCTCGTAGGTGCTCACGGCCCGAGTCTAGAGCGCCTCCCGGCTAGGCGAACAGCTCGCCGTGAAGCTCGGGCCGGCCCTGCGGGCCGCCCGGGACGAAGCGGACCAGCGCCTCGCCCACCTCCACGTCGCCGCCGATGGCGCGGACCCCGAGCAGCTCCGCCAGTACGTCGGCCTTCCGCTCCGGCTCGTCCGAGCGGAGGTGGAGCTCGTCCAGGCGCAGGTCCTCCGCCGACTCGATCAGCTCCTCGAGCCACTCCCGCGGCGGGTGCAGCTCGAGCCGGTAGCCGGCCCCGGTGGCGACGAACGTGCGCCGGCCGCCGTGCTCCTGCACCCGCATGTCCAGCTCGGCCGCGCGGTCGAGCACCTCGTCGAGCTCGTCTTCGTCGAGCGCGAGCCCGAGGTGGTCGACGCGCGGGACCTGCCACTGGCCGGGCTGGACGACGACGTTCACGGCGCCGCGCTCGAGCTCGGCGAGCCGCAGCTTGAAGCCGAGCGCGTCGAGCTCCTCCCACGACGTGCCGGCCTCGAACGACGCCGTCTCCTCGCCGATCCGGCCGTAGCGGGCGACGAGCGAGAAGGCCAGCTTCCCCAGGTACCGCGCCTCGACGTCGCGCACGCGGCTCGTGACCAGGTGGTAGTGGAACAGCTGCACGGCGAGACGCGAGGCTAACGAAGACGAACCTAGACTCACGCCGGTGGACGTCCTCTCGCACTGGTCGCTGGAGCCGGCGAAGCTCCTGCCGGTCGCGGTGGCCGCGTTCCTCTACTGGCGCCGCGCGCTGACGCTCCGCGGCCGGGGCGCGCCGGTGGCGCGGTGGCGGCAGGGACTGTTCGGGCTCGGCCTGCTCCTCTTCCTCGCCGCGGTCGTTTCGCCGATCGACTGGCTCGGGGAGGAGCGGCTGTTCTCGTTCCACATGCTCCAGCACGTGCTGCTCGGCGACCTCGCCGCGCTCTGCGTCGTCGCCGGGCTGACAGGGCCCCTGCTCAGGCCGGTGCTCGCCCTCCGCGCCGTCGAGCGCCTCCGCTTCCTCGCCCATCCGCTCGTCGCCCTGCCCCTCTGGGCGGCCAACCTGTTCGCCTGGCACCTCCCGGCCGCCTACGAGGCGGCGCTGGGCTCGGGCGGCCTGCACGCGCTCCAGCACCTCTGCTTCTTCACGTTCGGGGCGCTGATGTGGGCGCCGGTGGTCGAGATCCTGCCCGGGCCGATGTGGTTCGGGACGGGGTGGAAGCTCGGCTACATCGTCGTCGTCCGGCTGCTCGAGACCGTGCTCGGGAACGTCTTCCTCTGGACGGGGACGGTCGTCTATTCGACGTATGAGCGGGCGGAGCGGCTCTGGGGGATCTCGCCGCTCGCCGACCAGGGGCTCGCGGGCGCGGTGATGATGATCGAGGGCTCGCTCGTCACGATCGGCGCGCTCGCCTGGCTGTTCCTGAAGCTCGCGGCCGAGGGCGAGCTGCGGCAGCAGCTGCTGGAGCGCGGGCTCGACCCGCGGGCGGTCAACCGCGCCGTGCGCTACGGGCGCGCGGAGGAGCTGTAGCGTCCGCGGCGAACGCCCAAGGTCGGTGCGCTCCACCGGCGTCCACCACGTCGACCTCGTCGTCTCCTCGATCGAGCGCAGCCTGCCGTTCTACCGCGACCTGCTCGGGCCGCTCGGCTGGCACCGCGTCGGCGAGGTCGAGGGCGAGCGCGGCGAGACGATCTGGTACCTGAGCGGGCCGGGCACCAGCATCGGCCTGCGGGAGGCGCAGGCGCCGGGCGAGCACGACCGCTACCGCGTCGGGCTCCATCACCTCGCCTTCGAGGCGTCGTCCCGCGGGGCGGTCGACGAGCGCGCCGACTGGCTCCGCGAGCGCGGCGCCGAAATCGAGAGCGGCCCGGAGGATTACGGCTACATCCCCGGCTACTACGCCGTCTTCTTCTACGACCCCGACGGGCTGAAGCTCGAGATCGTTCATATTCCCCTCCTCGCCGCCTAGAAAAGGAGAGCAGGAGATGGAACAGCAGCCCGGCTCGCCGCAGCGCCCCACGATGAGCATGCCGGCGACCTTGCCGATTCCCGGCAACGCCGAGTTCGCGCTCTACCTGGTGATCGTCGTCGTCTTCGCGATCATCTGGGCCGTCAGCGACCGGTTCGACGTCAGCGGCTTCGTGACCTCGACGACGGTGCTCACGGCCGCGTACTTCCTCAGCCGCGGGATCGCCAAGGCGTCGCGCGTCTACGAGCAGTGATCACGGGGGAACCCATGGTTCCCCCGTGGGCCCCTCCTTTACCGCCTTCCGCTGGGACGGCGGCTTCGTGGCCTCTCGGGCGGCTGAACCGCCCTTCGGCCACGGGGCCGTCGTCCGGTGGGCCGGCACCGTAGGCCTGCAGGCCATGAACGGTCAGCCTGCGATCTGACGCCTCGCGACGGCTGGGATGCGCGGCTTCGCCGCTGCGATCCCGGCCGTCCGAAATCAGCTCTTGACGAGCTCGAACCGCAGCTTGGCCGCCTCGCGCGGGACGGCCGTCGGGTAGTCCCGCGTGAGGCAGGCCCGGCAGACCGCGCTCTCGGGCCGCTGGACGGCGGCCTGGAGCCCCTCGAGCGAGAGGTAGTGCAGCGAGGTGGCGCCGATCAGCGCCCGCACCTCGTCGACCGTCCTCGCGGCGGCGACGAGCTCGTCCTCGCCGGCCAGGTCGATCCCGTAGAAGCAGGGGCCGACGACCGGCGGTGAGGAGATCCGGACGTGCACCTCGGCGGCGCCCGCGTCGAACAGCATCGAGACGAGCTGGCGCGTCGTGTTGCCGCGCACGATCGAGTCGTCCACGATCACGACGCGCTTCCCGGCCACCTCGGCCAGCGGGTTGAACTTGAGCCGGATCCCCTGCTCCCGTAGCTTCTGGTCGGGCTGGATGAAGGTGCGGCCGACGTAGCGGTTCTTGATCAGCCCCTCCGAGAACGGGATCCCGGAGGCGCGCGAGAAGCCGATCGCCGCCGGCGTGCCCGAGTCGGGGATGGGAAGCACGAGGTCGGCCTCCACCGGGGCCTCGGCGGCGAGCCGCTCCCCCATCCGCAGGCGCGCGCCGTGGGCCTCGACGCCCTCGATCAGGGAGTCGGGCCGCGCGAGGTAGAAGAACTCGAAGATGCAGAACGCCGTGCGCTCGCCGGCCGGCAACGCCTGCTCGGCGCGCAGCCCCTCCCCGTCGATCACGATCAGCTCGCCGGGAGCCACGTCGCGGACGAACTCGGCGCCGACGAGGTCGAGCGCGCACGTCTCCGAGGCGACGACCCAGTCGTCCCCGAGCCGCCCCAGCTCGAGCGGCCGGAAGCCGAGCGGGTCGCGGAAGGCGATCAGCTTGTGGTCGGAGAGCGCGACCACCGAGTACGCGCCCTCGAGCCGGGCCATCGCGTTCGCCACAGCCTCCTCGATGGGCGCCTCGTCTGCGGCGATCAGCGCCGCGATCACCTCGCTGTCGGACGAGGAGGCGAGCGGGACGCCGAGCTCGGCGCGCAGGGCGCCGGCGTTGACGAGGTTGCCGTTGTGGCCCAGCGCGATCGTCCGGCCGCGACCCCGGTGGATCAGCGGCTGCGCGTTCTCCCAGCGGTGACCGCCGGTGGTCGAGTAGCGCGTGTGGCCGATCGCCAGCTCGCCGTGGAGGCCGTCGAGGTTCCGCTCGCTGAAGACCTGCGTGACGAGGCCGAGGTCGCGGATGACGGTCAGCCGGCCGCGGTCGGAGACGGCGATCCCCGCCGACTCCTGGCCCCGGTGCTGGAGCGCGTGCAGCCCGAAGTAGGTCGTGCGCGCGACGTCGCGGTCGGCCGAGCGGATGCCGAAGACGCCGCACATCAGTGCCCCCTCAGGTGAGAGTCTCGCGTTCCTGGCGAGCGAAAAGCGAGCAGCTCAAGGACGCAGGGAGCGCTCGTAGCTGAAGCTACGGGCGCGACCGAGGACGCGGAGATGCGACGCTTTGCAGCCGCCAGGGACGCACTGAATCTTGCCTGAGGGGGCACTAGTCCGCACCCCAGGCCTGGGCGAGCTCGGCCAGCGGGATCCCGAGCAGCGAGTCGCCGCCGACGATGCCGATCCGCGGCAGCGTCAACGACCGCGCGACCTCGTGCGGGCAGGCCACGATCACCCGGCCGCCGCCCTCGCCGAAGAGCTCCAGCTCGTCGTCGGAGACGGACACCTCCGCGCCGATGCCGCTCGCGATCGCCGCCTCCGCGAGCGCGACGGCGAGCCCGCCCTCGGCGGCGTCGTGCGCGAGCGAGAGCTTCGGAGCCGTGCCCCAGAGCCGCCGGACGAGCGCGGCCTCCGCCTCGAGGTCGAGGCGCGCGGGGGCGCCGCCGATCTCGCCGAAGAGCGCCTGGTACTCCGACCCCGCCAGGGAGACCTCCCCGGCCTCCGCGAGGAAGACGACGTCGCCCTCGCGCCAGGCGCCCGGGATCGTCCGCACGTCCTCGACGAGCCCGACGCAGCCGACGACCGGCGTCGGGTGGATCGCCCGCCCCTCGGTCTCGTTGTAGAGCGACACGTTGCCGGAGACGACGGGGATGCCGAGCGCCTCGCAGGCCTCCGCCATCCCCTCGATCGCCTCGGCCAGCTCCCAGGCGATCTCGGGCTTCTCGGGGTTGCCGAAGTTGAGGCAGTCCGTGATCGCGAGCGGCCTCCCGCCGGCGCAGGCGACGTTGCGGGCCGCCTCGAGCACGGCCAGCGAGCCGCCCGTGCGCGGTTCGAGCCGCGCGATGCGCCCCTGGCCGTCCAGCGAGACCGCGAGGCCGCGCTGCGAGGGGCGCAGCCGCAGGACGGCCGCGTCGAGGCCGGGCCGCCGCACCGTCCGCGAGCCGACGAGGTGGTCGTAGCGCCGGTAGATCCAGGCGCGGCTGCGGACGTTCGGCGAGGCGAGCAGCTCGAGGAGGGCGTCTCCGGCCGGCGGGCCCTGCGGCCGCGCGACGGGCTCGGGCGCCGGCCGCGGCTTCACCGCGATCTCGTAGCGGGGCGCCTCGTCGGTGAGGAGGTGGGCGGGGATCTCCCCGGCGACCTCGCCGCCGTGGAACGCGCGCAGCGCGCCCGTGTCCGTGACCTCGCCGACCACGGCGTGGGCGAGCTCCCAGCGGTCGCACACCGCCGCCGCCGCCTCGACGAAGCCGGGGTGGAGCACGGCCACCATCCGCTCCTGGCTCTCGGAGATCATGATCTCCCAGGGCTCCATCCCCGGCTCGCGCAGAGGGACGCGGTCGAGGTGGACGTCGATGCCGGCGCCGTCGCGGGCCATCTCGGAGAGCGCGGAGGCGAGGCCGGCGGCCCCGCAGTCCTGGAGCGAGTCGACGAGGCCGCGCTCGACCAGCTCGAGGCTCGTCTCGATCAGCTTGTTGCCCGTGAAGGGGTCGCCGATCTGCACCGACGGCCGCTTCTCGCCCGCGCCCTCGCCGAGCTCCTGGCTCGCGAGCACGCTCGCGCCGCCGATCCCGTCGCGCCCGGTCGTCGCGCCGAAGAGGAAGACGACCCCGCCCAGCCCGCGCGCGGCGGCGCGTGTGACCCGCTCGGTCGGCAGCAGCCCGACGCACATCGCGTTGACGAGGCAGTTGTCCCGGTAGCTGTCGTCGAAGACCGCCTCGCCGCCGACGGTGGGGACGCCGATGCTGTTCCCGTAGCCGCCGATGCCGGCGACCGCGCGGTCGAAGGCGTGATCCGGCGCGCCGAAGCGCAGCCCGTCGAGCAGCGCGATCGGCCGCGCGCCCATGGCGAGGATGTCGCGGACGATCCCTCCGATCCCGGTGGCCGCGCCCTGGAAGGGCTCGACCGCGGACGGGTGGTTGTGGCTCTCGACCTTGAAGGCGACCGCCTCGCCGTCGCCGAGGTCGACGACGCCCGCGTTCTCGCCCGGGCCCTGGAGCACGCCGTGCCCGCTCGTCGGAAACCGCTTCAGCAGGCGGGCCGAGTGCTTGTAGCCGCAGTGCTCCGACCAGAGCAGGGAGAAGACGGCGAGCTCGAAGTGGTTCGGGCCGCGGCCGAGCAGCTCCTGGATTCGGTCGAGCTCCCCGTCGGTGAGCCCGAGGGCGCGATGGAGAGGCTGTTCCGCGACGGCCGTCAGGTGTTCGAGTCTAGCCGGGAAACAGGACGCCTCCCCTGTGCGTTTCTTCCCGAGTGAGCCCTCGTTACCTCGGCATGCTCGGATTGCTCGCCGCGATCTGGGGCGCGGCGTTCATGCTGATCGCGATCGGCCTGCGCGGCTTCGAGCCGGCGACGCTGATCGCCGTCCACACGGCCGTGCCCTTCTTCCTGATCGCCTGGGGCCAGCAGTACGTCGACTCGAACATCGTCGTGATCCTCAACGCGGCTGCGCCGCTCTTCATCGTCCTGCTGGCGGCGGTCGCCGTGCGCAGCGAGCGCGTGGGAGGGCTCCGGCTGGCCGGGTTCGTCGCCGGCTTCGCGGGCGTCGTGCTCGTCGTCGGCGGGGGGCCGGGCGAGGGCGGGAGGGGAGTGGTCGTCGGCCTCGCGGTCGTCGTCGCCGCGACGGCGCTCGCCTTCCAGCTCTACTTCGGCCTGATCTCGGGCGTCGGCGCCTCCCGTGCGATCCTCCTCACCTACCTCGTGCCCTCGCTCGCGCTCGTCTACGGGATCATGCTGCTCGACGAGCCGTTCCGCTGGACGGCCGTCGCGGGGCTCGCGCTCGTGCTCGCCGGCGTCGCGGTCGGGACGGGCGGCGTGCGGCGGCGAGCGGTCCCGGCCGCATGACCCGCGCCTACTGGCCGCTGCTGAGCCTGCTGGCGGCCGTCTGGGGCGCGTCGTACCTGTTCATCAAGGTCGCCGTGGAGGACGTCGAGCCGGCGCCGATGATGTTCTTCCGCCTCGCCGTCGCGGGCCTGCTGCTGCTCCCCCTCGTCGCCGCGCGGGGCGCGCTCGGCGAGCTGCGGCGCGCCTGGCGGCCCGGGCTCGTGCTTGGGATCGCCAACGGGGCGGTGCCGTTCACGCTGATCGCGTGGGGCGAGAAGCATGTCGACTCGGGCGTCGCCGCGATCGCGAACGCGACCGTGCCCCTCTTCGTGGCGCTGCTGCTGATCCGCTTTCTCCCGAGCGAGCGCCTCTCCCGCTCCCGCCTCGGCGGCGTGCTCCTCGGCCTCGCCGGCGTGGCCGTGCTGGCGGGCGGCCAGCCGGCCGCGGGAGGCTGGTGGGCCGTGGCCGGGACGCTCGCCGTGGTCGTCGCCTCCTTCTCGTACGGCATCGCCGGCGTCTACGGGCAGGTACGCGTCCAGGGGACGTCGGGCCCGGTGCTCGCGACCGCGTCGATGATCGGCGGCGCGCTCGTCCTGCTCCCGCTGGCGCTGTTCCAGCTTCCCGACGAGCTGCCGAGCCGCGAGGCGATCGGCTCCCTGCTCGCGCTGACCGTGCTGGGGACGGCGTTCGCGCAGCTGATCCTCTTCCGGATGCTGCGCCTCCACGGCTCCGCGCGACTCTCGCTCGTGACGTACCTGATGCCCCCGGTCGCGCTCTTCTACGGGGCGCTGCTCCTCGACGAGCCGGTGCGGCCCGAGGCGGTCGCCGGGCTGGCGCTGATCCTCGTCGGCGTCGCCGTCGGCTCCGGCAAGATGCGCCGACGGCCGCAGCACGCATGAACGTGTCGATCCGCCGGGCGACGCCCGACGACCTCGACTTCCTCGTCGACCTGTACACGCACGAGGAGGTGGAGCCGTTCCTCGCGGCGGCGCGGCCGAAGGACCGGGAGGCCGTGCTGACCGAGCTGGCCCGGGATCCGCAGGAGGCCGGGATCTTCGTGATCGAGGTCGACGGCGAGCGGGCGGGGACGATGAGCTTCGAGGTGGCAAACCGCCGGAGCCGGATCGCCAGCCTCGGCGCAGTCGCGGTCCATCCCTCCTTCCGCGGGCGCCGGATCGCGGACGAGGCGGCGCGGCTCTTCCAGCGGCACCTGGTCCGCGACCTCGGCTACCACCGGCTGCAGCTGGAGATCTACGGGTTCAACGAGCGGGCGGTCGCCCACGCCGAGCGGGCCGGCTTCGTCCGCGAAGGCCTCCGGCGGAAGGCCTACTGGAGGCACGGCGAGTGGGTCGACGGGATCCTCTTCGGCCTGATCGAGGACGAGCTCGAGCCGTAGGATGGAGCCATGAGCAGCTACCTGCACACGATGTACCGGATCACCGATCCGGAGCGCAGCCGCGCCTTCTACGAGGCGCTTGGCTTCGAGTTCTCGCGGGAGATGGACATCGTCCGGAACGGCGAGAAGGAGGCCACGAACTACTTCTTCTCCCTTGGCGACGCGGAGAACGTGCTCGAGCTCACGTTCAACCACGACGGCCGCACGTACGAGCTCGGCACGGGTTACGGCCACATCGCGCTCGCCGTCGACGACCTCGACGGGACGCTCGCCCGGCTCGCCGGGCAGGGGATCGAGCCCGAGCGCGAGCCCTACCGCGTGCGCGAGGGCGGCTCGCGGCTCTGCTTCGTCCGCGACCCGGACGACTACCGAATCGAGCTGATCGACCGCAGCGGTCGCTAGTTCCGCGAGCCTTTGGCCTCGTCCAGCTTCGCCTGAGCCTTCTCGGCGAGCTCACGCGTGCGCTGCGCGTTCGCGAGGATCCGCGCGTGGCGCTCTTCCATTTCCTCGCGCTCAGCCTTCGTCAGCTTCCTCTTCGCCATGGTCCCCTCCGAGGAGTCGTTCGATCTTCGCGAGCGAGTCGGCGATGTCGCTCACGTTGAAGAGTAGAGCAACCACTTCGTCGCGTTCGATCACGGGGCTCGGCCACCGCTACAGCATGCGCGCTCCTGGTGAGAGCCGCCATTCGCTTCTCGAGGCGTGTCCGCGAATCGCATGTCGTCAGGCGCCCGGCAGTGATGGCAGGTGGATCAGCCCGGCGTTCGTGGGCTCGAAGCCGCACGCTTCGAAATAGAAGTCGCGCAGCTGGTCGTTGAAGTCGACGTGCAGCCACTCGCACCCAGCCGCCTTTGCGTGAAGCGCCGCGAACTCGACGACGCGCGTGCCGATGCCTCGTCGCTGGTCGTCGCCGCGCGTCTTCGTGTCGATCAGGAAGGCGTGGTCGCCGCCGTCGCCGACGACGTTGACGAACCCGACAACGGTGCCGTCGCCGAGCCGTGCGGTCACCCAGCCCAGGCTGTGCGGACGGATCCGATCCCACCAGCCGGGCACGGGCGTGCCGCCGTACGACGCGACGAGATCGACCATCTCGTCGTCGGTCAGCGGCCCGCGCCAGCGCAGGACGATGCCGTCGGGGAATGACCGTGTCGACTCGGCAGCCATGGCGCACGAACGCTAATCGGAGCCGGTTCGCCCCGCGCGGCGCCGGGTAGGACGCCCGCCCTGCGCTTCCGGCGAGGAGCACGGCTCGATCCGGGACAGGTCGTCGGCGTCCGCGGCCGCCGCATGGCCGGCCCGGGCGGTCTCGCCGTCGGCGGAGGCGGGATCGGCCTGGTGGTGCTGGTCGTCTCGAGCGAGTGCCGCACCGGCGCGGACGCGAACGAGCGGCAGGACTGCCGGATCGTCGGCGTCGTCAACAGCGTCCAGGAGTTCTGGAGCGGGGTGTTCGAGCGGAGCGGCGAGCGCTACCCGTTCGCCGACACGGTCTTCTTCACCGACCAGGTGCAGACCGGCTGCGGCTTCGCCAGCTCGCAGGTGGGCCCGTTCTACTGCCCGGCTGACCAGCTCATCTACATCGACCTCGGCTTCTTCGCCGAGCTCGAGAGCCGCTTCGGCGCCGGCGGCGGGCCGTTTGCCCAGGCCTACGTGATCGCCCACGAGCACGGCCACCACGTCCAGAACCAGCTGGGCGTCCTCGACCAGGTCCGCGGCGACCCACAGGGGCCGGAGAGCCTCGCCGTGCGCGCGGAGCTCCAGGCCGACTGCTACGCGGGCGTCTGGGCTGCGAACGCGGTCGGGACGCGGCTGATAGAGGAGCTAACCCAGGCGGACATCAACGAGGGCATCGACGCGGCGTCGGCGATCGGCGACGACCGCATCCAGGAGCGGACACAAGGGACAGGTGAACCCCGAGTCGTGGACGCACGGCTCCTCCGAGCAGCGCCGCCGCTGGTCCTCCCGCGGCTACGAAGAGGGCCGCCCGGCCGCCTGCGACACCTTCTCCGGCTCGATCTGAGTCCGTAGGATCGGCGGATGGAGGGCGCCCGGGAGCTGCTCGAGCTGACGGCCTCGATCGCGGCCGACTACGTCGAGTCGCTCGGCGAGCGGCCGGTCTTCCCCGACGTCACTCCGGAGCAGCTGCGGGAGGCGCTCGGCGGCCCGCTGCCCGAGGAGCCGCTCGACGCGCGCGAGGTGGTCGAGCAGCTCGCGTCGTCCGCCGGGCGGGGGCTCGTGGCGACCGGCAGCGGGCGCTACTTCGGCTTCGTGATCGGCGGCGTGCTGCCGGCCGCGCTCGCGGCGGACTGGCTGACCTCGACCTGGGACCAGAACGCGGGGCTCTACGTCGCCGGGCCGTCCGCCTCGGTCGTCGAGCAGGTGACGCGGGAGTGGCTCGTCGAGCTCCTCGGCCTGCCCCGGGATGCGTCGATCGGCTTCGTAACCGGCACGCAGATGGCGCACGTGACCGGCCTCGCCGCCGCCCGCTTTCACGTCCTGAACGCCGTCGGCTGGGACGTCGGCCGGGACGGCCTCCAGGGCGCGCCGCCGGTTCGCGTCTTCGTCGGCGCGAAGCGGCACGTGACGGTCGACCGCGCACTGCGGCTGCTCGGCCTGGGCGCGCCGACGGTCGTCGAGCCGGACGGGCTTGCCGCTGCCCTCGCGGAGCACGACGGCCCGGCGATCGTCTGCGCCCAGGCCGGCGAGGTGAACACGGGCGCCTTCGACCCGATCGCCGAGATCGCGGACGCGACAGAGGCCACGGGGGCCTGGCTGCACGTCGACGGCGCCTTCGGCCTCTGGGCCGCCGTCTCGCCGGAGCTCCGCCACCTCGTGGCCGGGGTCGAGCGCGCGGACTCGTGGACGACGGACGCGCACAAGTGGCTGAACGTCCCCTACGACTCCGGCATCGTCCTCTGCGCCCACCCTGAGTCGCACCGCGCCGCGATGACCGTGCACGCCGAGTACCTGATCCAGGACGAGGGCGAGCGGCGCGTGCGCGACCAGGTCGACTGGGTGCCGGAGTTCTCGCGCCGCGCCCGCGCCTTCCCGGTCTACGCGGCCCTCCGCGCGCTTGGCCGCCGCGGGCTCGTCGAGCTGGTCGAGCGCTGCTGCCGCCAGGCGCGGCGGTTCGCGGAGGGGATCGCGGCCGAGCCCGGCGTGGAGGTCCTGAACGAGGTCGTCCTCAACCAGGTGCTCTTCCGCTACGAGGACGACGCCCGCACCGACGAGGCGCTCGCGCGGGTGCAGGCGTCCGGCCGCATCTGGCTGAGCGGCACCAGCTGGGACGGGCGCAAGGCGATCCGCGTCTCGGTCTCCAACTGGCAGACCGGCGACGAGGAGATCGACCTCGCGCTCGAGGCCTTCCGGGTAGCGCGATGAGCCTGTACGAGCGCATCGCGGGCCTGCCCGTGGAGATCGAGTCGGCCTCGCTCGAGCGCCGCGCGGTCGAGACGGGCTCCGGCTTCACGCGCGTGACGACGACGATCCTGCTGCTCGGGGGAGGAGCCGAGGGGCTCGGCGAGGACGTCGTCTACGACGGCGCGGCCCACGACGACCCGCCGGTCGCGCCGCTCGAGGGTCGCTGGGGATCGTTCGACGAGGTCTGCGAGCGCCTCGCATCGTGCGACCTCTTCCGGCAGCCGCCCGCGCAGCCCGTCTACCGCGGCTACCGACGCTGGGCCTGGGAGAGCGCGGTGCTCGACCTCGCCCTCCGGCAGGCCGGCCGGACGCTCGCCGACGTGCTCGGCCGCGAGGCGCGGCCGGTGCGCTTCGTCGCCTCGCCTCGCACGGTCACCGTCCCGCGCTGGCTCGAGCTCCACCCGTCGCTGCGGTTCAAGCTCGACCCGGCTAGCGCCTGGAGCGACGAGCAGGTGGACGAGCTCGTGCGCACGGGCGCCGTGGACGTGCTCGACCTCAAGGGCGCGTACCGCGGCACGCCCGTCGACCAGCCGCCCGACCCGCGGCTGTATCGGCTCGTCGCGGAGCGGTTCCCCGAGTCCTGGATCGAGGACCCCAACCTGGTCGACGACCCCGAGTGCGCTGCGATCCTCGAGTCGCATCGCGACCGCATCACGTGGGACGCGGTCCTCCACTCCGTCGAGGACATCGAACGGCTGCCCTTCCCGCCGCGGACGATCAACGTCAAGCCGTCCCGCTTCGGGAGTGTCCGCGAGCTGTTCGCGGTCTACGAGTTCTGCGAGCGCGAGGGGATCGGGATGTACGGCGGCGGGCAGTTCGAGCTCGGGCCGGGGCGCGGTCAGATCCAGTACCTCGCCTCGCTCTTCCATGCGGACGGCTCGAACGACGTGGCGCCGGGCGGCTACAACGAGCCGGTGCCCCGGGAGGGGCTGCCCGAGTCGCCGCTCCCCGTCCGGCACGCTTTCGGCTCGGAGTCGTGACAGACACGTGAGTGGCTGCCCGCTAGCGTGGCGGGCGATGGCGAAGACGGCCACTCCCTGGGGCAAGGCGGAGCTCGTCGAGCGCGTGACCGTCAAGCAGCAGGCGGCCGAGAAGCGGTTCGCCTCGGTGTTCGAGCTGCTCGAGACCGACCGCGGCGAGCGGCTCGTCCGCATCGCCTATACGACGAACGGGGCCGCGCGGCGCGGCCCGGTGACGCTGCGGGCGCGCGACCTCGAGCGTCTGCGCGAGGCGCTCTCGGAGCACCCGGCGCTGGCGGAGGCGCTCGGGTGGGCGAGCCGATAGTCGACAGAGAGGACGTCTACCGGATCCAGTTCCTCCTCACGGATATCCTCAAGGAGGTCAAGCGACTCGTGGAACTACTGGAGGACGATGGCGGAGAAGAGGAGGAGACGGAAGAAGCCGAGGAGTGAGGAGTACGAGGCGTTCCGCAAGGAGTCTGATGAGCGCCTGCGACGGACCTACGCACACCTCGGCTTTCGCAACCTCCCGCCCCTTCCCATCGGAGCGGACACGAGCTCGCCCGAATACCGCGCTTTCCGCGCGGAGGCCGATGAGCGGCTTCGCGAGATCCGCGAGCACCTCGAGCGCGAAGAAGCCGGAACCTAGCCTGTCACGCGGTCCCAGGCCTCGGCGAGGACCTCGCCGAGCGTGCCGGCGATCCGGTCGAACTCCGCCTGGCCCGCCACCAGCGGCGGCGAGATCTGGATGACCGGGTCGCCGCGGTCGTCCGCGCGGCAGATCAGCCCCCGCTCGAAGAGCCGCGGCGAGAGGAAGCCCCGCAGCAGCGTCTCGCACTCCTCGTCGGTGAAGCCGGCCTTCGTCTCCTTGTCCTTGACGAGCTCGAGCGCCCAGAAGTAGCCCACCCCCCTGAGATCCCCGGCGATGGGCAGCTCGAGCAGCTGCGCGAGGGTCGAGCGGAAGGCCTCCTCGTTCGCGCGCACGTGCTCGACGATGCCCTCGCGCTGCATGATCTCGAGGTTCTTGAGCGCCACGGCGGCGGCGACGGGATGCCCGCCGAAGGTGATGCCGTGCGCGTACATGCGCTTGTCCTCGAGGAACGGCTCCATCAGCTCGTCGCGCGCAATGACCGCGCCGATCGAGGCGTACGCGGAGGAGAGGCCCTTCGCACACGTGACGAGATCCGGGCGGATGTCGTAGAGCTCGGAGCCGAACCACGCGCCCAGGCGGCCGAAGGCGGTGATCACCTCGTCCGCGCAGAGCAGGATGCCGTACTCGTCGCAGAGCGCCCGAACGCCGTGGAAGTACCCGGCCGGCGGGGTCAGCGCGCCGCCCGCGTTCTGAACCGGCTCCATGATCACGAGCGCGACCTGGTCCGGTCCGGCGGCCTCGATCGTCTGGCGCAGGTCGTCGAGCAGGAAGGCGGTGAACTCCGCCTCGGTCTCGCCCTCCGGCCGGTGGTAGCGGCCGGTGTTGCGGCAGTGACCCACCTCGGGTACGAGCGGCTCGAACGGCGCCCGCAGCGCCGGGATGCCGTTGATCGACAGGGCGCCCATCGTCGTGCCGTGGTAGGCGACGTTGCGCGCGATCGCCTTCCAGCGGCGCTCGCCGCGCACGTTGAAGTACTGGCGCGCGAGCTTCCACGCCGACTCGACGGCCTCGGAGCCGCCGGAGACGAAGAAGACGCGGTTCAGGTCGCCGGGCGCGAGGTCGGCGACCTCCTTCGCGAGCTCGATCGCCCTCGGGTGGGCGTACGACCAGTTGGTGTAGAAGGGCAGCTCGCGCATCTGCGCGAGCGCCGCCTGCCCCATCTCCTCGCCGTACGAGTAGCCGACCTGGACGGCGAAGAGCCCGGCCAGCGCGTCGAGGTAGCGCTTGCCGTTCGAGTCCTCGAGGTAGCACCCCTCGCCGCGGACGATGATCGGCAGGTCGCCGCCCTGATAGCTGGCCATGCGGGTGAAGTGGAGCCAGAGGTGATCGCGGGCCGCCTGCTGAAGCTCGGCGGCGGAGAGGCCGGTGCTCCGGGTCGTGGTGCTCATGCGACTCCCTTCTCGCGGCGGGATTGGAGGAGGACGTTGACCAGCATGAAGCCGAGCGCGACGACGAAGATGAGCGTGCCGATCACGTTCACCTGGGGCGGCACCCCCACGCGCGCGGCCCCCCAGACGAAGATCGGGAACGTCACGGTCTGGCCGGCGTTGAAGTTCGTGATCACGAAGTCGTCAATCGAGAGCGCGAATGCGATCAGCGCGCCCGCGACGATCGCCGGCGCGATCAGGGGCAGCGTCACGCGCAGGAAGGTGACGAGCGGCGTCGCGCCCAGGTCCATCGCCGCCTCCTCGAGTGAGCGGTCGAAGCCGACGAGGCGCGCCTTGACGGTGACGACGACGAACGAGATGTCGA
>JBBDQR010000077.1:0-6530 GCA_040905885.1 Gaiellaceae bacterium
CTCGAAGACGATCCGCTCCTTCGCGTACTCGAGCGCGGCCTCGAAGCAGGCGCGGGCGGCGCCCACCGAGCCCCACACGATTCCGTAGCGGGCCTCGTTGAGGCAGGAGAGCGGGCCGCGCAGCGAGGAGACCTCCGGGAAGCGGCTCTCCTCGGGGACGCGGACGTCGTCGAGCACGAGCTCCGACGTGACAGAGGCGCGCAGCGAGAGCTTCTTCTTGATCTCCGGGGCGCTGAAGCCGCGCAGGCCGCGCTCGACGAGGAAGCCGTTGATCTGGCCCTCGTCCGTGCGCGCCCAGACGACCGCGACGTCCGAGATCGAGCCGTTGGTGATCCACATCTTCGTCCCGTTGAGGATCCAGTCCGAGCCGTCGCGCCGCGCGTGCGTCCGCATCGCCCCCGGGTCGGAGCCGGCGTCCGGCTCGGTCAGGCCGAAGCAGCCGATCGCGTCGCCCGCGTGCATCGGCGGCAGCCAGCGCTGCTTCTGCTCCTCCGAGCCCCAGCGCCAGATCGCGTACATCGCGAGCGACCCCTGGACGGAGACGAGGCTGCGGACGCCGGAGTCGCCGGCCTCCAGCTCCATGCACGTCAGCCCGTAGGCGACCGAGCTCGCGCCCGGGAGCCCGTAGCCGTCGAGGTGCATGCCGAAGAGGCCGAGGCCCGCCAGCTCCTTCGCCAGCTCCTGCGGGAGGATCGCCTGGTCGAACCAGTCGCCGATCTCCGGCAGGACGCGCTCGCGCACGAAGCGGCGCACCGTGTCGCGGATCGCCCGCTCCTCGTCGTCGAGCAGCCCGTCAAGCGCGAGGAAGTCGAGCGGGTCGAGCGCCGGCGGCTTCGAGGTCACGGCCACGCCGTGATCGTAGTCGCTACCCGCCGAGCGGCGAGATCAGCTGCCGGTAGGCGGCGCGGCTCTTGGGCAGCCGGCCGAGGTCGAACTCGGAGCCGCGCTGGCCGTAGTACCAGGCGATCATCTCCACCTTCGGGTGGCTCTTGACGAAGTCGGCCATCCGCCGGATGAAGGACGGCTCGTCGATGCCCCAGTTCGCCCACTCGGGGAAGGAGTGCGGCTTGTGCCTGTAGCGCTTGTAGAGCGCCTTCGCGGCCGCCCACTCCGCCTTGCCGCCGATGTTGTAGAGGTCGTTGCCGACGACGTCCACGAACGCGTCGCCCGGGTAGTACGCGTGGGCGGCGTTACCCGCCAGGTTCGGGCTGCCGTAGCCCTGGGGGTTCCAGATCATCCGGACACGCGGGAAGGGCGCCGGAGTCAGCTGGGCGTTCACAGGGGGTAGGCCGAGCTTGCGCAGCTTCGCGTTGGCGTTCGGGTCGCCGTGCACGATCAGGTAGGCGCGCGCGAAGGCCTTCTTGAAGTTCGCCGTCGCGTACGCGGGTCCGCGCGACGTCCCGTTCCGGTTGTACGCGCAGTAGTTGTTCCAGTGCCCGTTCATCTCGCCCCACGGCCGGATGTAGACGCGCTCGCCGGGGAAGGCGGCCACCGCGCGGTTCAGGTCGACGAGGAAGAAGTCGCCCTTGCCCTGCGCGATCTGCCGGCTCGTCCAGCCCTTCATCCCGAAGCCGAGCATGGGGACGGGCCCCATCTCGCTGAGCATCCGGTCGAGCCGCCGGCCGGTGTTCTGGCCGTAGCCCATGATGATGTGACGGACCTGGGAGTCCTGGCCGGTCACCGACCGGAAGTGGTCGGGGTTCCCGAGCACGCCGAGCAGGACCTGGCGGCCGGCCGCGCCGCCGCTCGGGACGGCGGCCATGGCGACAAGCAGCACGATGAGGACGAGGCGGCGCATCACGCCGCGTTGTAGCACCGAATTCTTAGCTTGCCCAGAGCCCGGTCAGGTACATCACGAGCACGCCCGCGAGGTACCCGCCGAGCACGAACGGCGACGTGAGGCCGCCGGGCGCCGTCCGCGCGACGTAGCGCCCCACCTCGAACACGACTTGCAGCGCCGCCCCCGCCGCCGCCGCGAAGAAGACGACGCCGAGCACGTCGCTCGTCACGAACCCGCCCAGCCAGGCGCCCGGGATCGTGGGCGCCCCGGCGACGAGGACGAGCGCGGCGAGCGTCGCGACCCCGGCCGCCTGCCGGCCCTCCGCCACCGGGGCGGCGATGCCGAGCCCCTCGGTGACGTTGTGGACCATGAAGCCGACGATCAGGAACGTCCCGAGCGCGAGCTCGCCGAGGGCGAAGGACGAGCCGATCGCGAGGCCCTCGCCGAGGTTGTGGAGCCCGATCCCGATCGCGACCAGGAAGGCGAGCGCCAGCCCGCTGACCGAGGCGCCGCCGCGCGAGAAGCGGTGCGAGATCGCCGTCAGCGCCAGGTAGCTCGCGGCCACGCCGAGGAGCACGAGACCGGGGCCGCCGAGCGCCCCGGGGAGGGCGCCCTGGAGCTCCAGCGCCTCGCCGAGCGCCTCGATCGCGAGGAACGTCAGCAGGCCGCCCGTGAGCGCCATGAAGGCGGCGAGCCACTTGGGCGCGGCGCGCCGCAGGGACGGCAGCCAGAGCAGGCCGAGCGCGATCGGGACGATTCCGACGAGGAACCCGATGATGCCGTAGCCGAGGAAGGCGCTCGCCGTCACGCCCGGCGTCTGCACCGCGGCCGCCAGCTCCTCGGTCGTCTCGATCCCGGTCGAGCTCGTCACGCCCACGGCGATCGGCTCGTCCTCCACCCAGTCGTACTGGACGACGATCGTGGACGAGCGCAGCCGCGAGAGCGTCGCATCCCCGTCCACGCGGAACGGGAGGATCGCGTCGTCCACCGTCACGGAGGCGATCGTCAGGTCGTCCCGCTGGGGATTCGTCACCCGGATCCGGATCTCGCCCGGGTGGAACTCGACGCGCCGGATCTCGAACTCGTCCGGCTGCGGCGCGCTCTGGCCGAGCAGGCCGGTCACCGACTCGCCCGAGGCCGTGAACAGGGAGACCGCGCCGACGAGCAGCACGATCGGGACGAGCGCCCACAGGCGCGCGCCGCCTAGTCGACGACGTTGAAGAACCCCATCCATCCCAGCTCGGCGAACTCGGACTGGTGCGCGTGGAACATGAACCGCCCGGTGTTCGCGAACTCGATCTCGATGATCCCGCGCTCGCCCTGGCACTGCATGACGGTGTCCGTGTAGAGGACGGTCTCGTTGCGGCCGGTCGGGTAGTAGCGGAAGAAGTCGCCGTGCAGGTGGAACGAGTTGATCAGGTCGAACTCCGTCAGGTTCGCCAGGTAGATCCGGACGGGCTTCGAGCGGCTGACCGTGAGCGGGTGCTTCGCGTAGAAGAACGAGCGCCCGTTGACCGTGTAGAAGTTGTTCCCGCCGTCGCCGTCGGTGTCGAACCCGTTCATCACCATCACGATCTCCTGGGCGGGCGGGCGCAGCTCGGGCGGGTCGACGATGAACGCCCCGTAGAGCCCCTTGTGGATGTGCTTCTTCAGCGGCGTCGCGTGGCAGTGGTACAGGTGCATCCCGTACGGCTTCGCGGGAAATTCGTAGACGAACGTGTCGCCCGGGGCGACGACCTCGAAGACGCCGTCCATCCCCGAGGGGTGGATGCCGTGGAAATGGATCGTGTGCGGGTGTGAGCCGCTGTTCGTGAAGCGGACGCGCAGGAGGTCGTCCTCGGTCGCGCGGATCACGGGCCCGGGGACGGTGCCGTTGTAGGTCCACGCGGGGAACTCGATGCCCGGCGCGATCTCGACGGACTTGTCGAGCGCGACGAGTGCGTACTCGCGGACGCGGCCGGGCTGGTGCGGCAGCGCGGGCGGGGGATACGTGAGCGCGTCGAGGTCGTGCGCGTCTCCGACCGCGGGCACCTCGGGCCCGATCATGGCCGCATGGCCGATCGGCGCGCGCGCGTGGTCGTGCCCGAGGTGCGTGGCGAGACGCTCGTCCTCTCCGAAGGCCAGCTTGGCCAGTGGGCCGGCTGCGACGAGGGGAGCCGCGCCGGCGATCAGCGCGCGCCTGGTGACACGAGATTTAGCCACGACTAAAAACAGTTTAGCCGTGTCTAAACCGTCAGCGCAAAACTGCTCTCCGCGATTGTCGCGTTCGGGCCGATGACCCGCGCGGTCAGCGTGTGCTCGCCGGGGGCGAGATCCTCGAGCCACCAGGCGTAGGGGGCCGCGGTCAGCGTCGCGCGGAGCTGCCCGTCGACGAGCAGCTCGACGCGCTCGACGCGCCCCTTCGTCTGCACGGTCCAGACGCCGTCCGTCACCGCCGACAAGGCGATCCCGGGATTGACGACGGTGACGGCGAGCCGCTTCGAGGCCGTCCGGCCGTAGCGGTCGCTCGCCCGCAGCTCGAGCACGTGCCGCCCGTTGGCGGCGCGGGCCGAGTTCCAGGAGAAGACGAAGGGGCGGGTCGTGTCGTGGTCGATCCGCTTGCCGTCGAGGAAGAGCAGCACCCTGCGCGCCCTGCCGCCGGTGACCCCGGCCTGGAGGCGCAGCAGGCCGGCGATCTCGGCCGGGGCGACGGCGCGGACGACGAGCGGGCGGTTCTTCACGACCACGCGGAAGCGCGCCACCGAGCGCGCCCCGCGCGGGCCCTGCGCCCGGAGCGCGACGGTGTGGCGGCCGTTGGCGAGGCCGCGCGTCTCCCAGAGGCCTCCGAACGGGGCCTTCAGGTCGCGCAGCCGCACCTTCCCGTCGACCAGGACATCGACCTTCCGGACCGGCCCGGTCGTCCGCGCCCGCCAGCGGAACGCGCCCTTGACCACCTTCCCGTCGCGGAGGTTCGGCGCCGCCACCGTCACGCGCACGGGCTGCGGCGGGAAGGCGAACTTGCGGATGAGCCGCAGGTAGCGGCTCCAGTCCCAGTAGGGCCCGGGGTCGGTGTGGCCGTCCGAGCCGCCGACCGCGCCGGGACGGAAGGGGTCGGGCACCTCGGCATGGCCGATGAGATGGGCGCGGTCGATCGGGATCAGCGACAACCGGGCGTAGTAGGCCGCCAGCCGCGCCGAGGCGACGTACTGGGCCCGCGTGAAGCCCGCCGGGTCGCCGACGAGCCCCTCGTGTTCGATCCCGATCGAGGCCCGGTTGACGCGCATGTTCCCCGCGTGCCAGGCGACGTCCGAGGCGTGCACGAGCTGGACGATCCGTCCCTTGCGGGAGACGATGAAGTGCGACGAAGCGTGCGACTGCTCGCTCTGGAGCCAGCGGATCGACGGCCAGAACGGGCCCTCGGTGACGTGGACGACGATCTGGCGGATCGCCTGCGGCTTGCGGTGGGCCTTCGTGTAGTTCCCCTCCCCCTTCAGCCAGGCGACCGGCGGCCGCTTGGGCACGACTGCGCCTGCGGGAGCCGCGAGGACGGCTGCCGCCGCGAGGACGGGGAGCAGGAGGGAGGGCCGCACGGAAATTACGACTCGAAAAGGGCATTGGAGGTTAGCCGACTTCGCGCTAGACTCGTTATTGACTCGCGAGTCAATAAGGAGAGAGAGATGGCGACGACGGTGGCGGGCGGCGTGTCCTTCGCGCTCACGGAGGAGCAGCGGGCGCTGCGCGCGCTGGCGCGCGAGTTCGCCGAGCAGGAGATCCGGCCCAAGGCGGCCCAGTACGACGAGCACGCGACGCATCCGGCCGACCTGATCGCGAAGGCGCACGAGCTGGGCCTGATGAACGTCCACGTGTCCGAGGAGCAGGGCGGGCTCGGGCTCCCCTGCTTCGAGGGGATGCTGATCGGCGAGGAGCTCTCGTGGGGCTGCGCGGGCGTCGCCGTCTCGATCGTCGCCAACACGCTCGGGGCCGCGCCGGTGATCCTCGCCGGCAGCGACGAGCAGAAGACGGAGTGGCTGCCGCCGCTGCTCGAGGAGCCGATCCTCTGCTCGTTCGGCCTGACCGAGCCCGACGCGGGCTCCGACGTGGCCCGAATCCGCACCACCGCCGTCCGGCAGGGCGACGACTACGTACTCAACGGGTCGAAGACGTTCATCTCGAACGCCGGCCACGCCGCGTGGACGGTCGTCTTCGCCAAGACCGACGCAGGCCCGGGGCACCGCGGGCTGTCGGCGTTCGTCGTCCCGATGGACGCGCCCGGGGTCACGGTCGAGCAGCACCTCGACAAGATGGGCCAGCGCTCGACCGACACCTCCGCCTTCTCGCTTCAGGACGTCGTCGTCCCGGCCGCGAACAGGCTCGGCGAGGAGGGCGACGGCTTCAAGATCGCGATGCAGACGCTCGACTTCACGCGCCCGGGCACCGCCGCCGGCGCCGTCGGGGTCGCGCAGGCCGCCTACGAGCACGCGGTCGACTACGCGCGCGAGCGCGTCACGTTCGACGTGCCGATCGCGATGCACCAGGGCGTCAACTTCCTGATCGCCGACATGGCGGCGGAGATCGAGGCCTCCCGCCTGCTCGTCTGGCAGGCGGCGTGGATGCTCGACCAGGGCTACGGCCGCAAGGCGACGCTCTACTCCTCGTTCGCGAAGCGCTTCGCGGCGGACACGGCGATGAAGGTGACGACCGACGCCGTGCAGGTCTTCGGCGGCTACGGCTACATCAAGGAGTACCCGGTCGAGAAGCTGATGCGCGACGC